>QMMC01000062.1 GCA_003647065.1 Deltaproteobacteria bacterium
CGAGTACTGCGAGATGAACCCGGTCGAGTTGGAGATCGGCGCCAAGCGCTGTAACGCCGGTGAGTACTCGATGTGTATCGAGCCCGACGGCGCCGTGCTGCCATGCCAGAGCTACTACGTCTCGGCGGGCAACGTACCCCGGGATTCGTGGGAGCATATCTGGCGCGGTGAGCTCTTTCGGTCGTTCCGGGATCGCGAAGACGACCCGACTTGGGCGCGACTTCCGGAAAAGTGTCACCAGTGCCCGGACCTGCCGCTTTGCGGCGGTGGGTGCCGCATCGAGCGCGAGTCGGCCGCGGGAGTCGCCCCCGGGGGATGTCAGAGCTGCGCGAGTGGGGGGGCCCCGTCGGGTATCAGCTCGGGCCTGGCGCCGGGCCGGGGCATTCGTTCGACCGGCATCAGCGCGGCGTCTTCGTGCACCTGCGGGACGCGAGACGCGGGGGCCTGCGGGAGCGATGTGCACCGCGGGGCGTTAGCGACCGACGGGGGCCTGGTGCAGCTGGGGGTGCGCTCATGACGGGGCCGCTTCAACATTTTACCCGCGAGGTCGACGGCTCCCTCGCCCGTTATCACCTGCGCGTCGAACGTGACGGGTCGGGCATCCTCCTCGCCAATGCGTCGCAGGCCCTGCGCCTCTCGGAGACCGGGGTGCTCATCGCCCGGGCGCTCCTCGAAGGGGCGAGCAGGGGCCGCATCTCACGGGATGTCGCCTTACGCTTCTCCGGCGTCGACCGGAGCCGAGCCTCCCGCGACGTCGACGAGGTCGCGGCGGCCATCGAGGCCCTCGCCCGGCCCTCGGCCCGGGCGGCGCTGACCTCCCTCGACGACCCCGACGCGACCGTGCACCGCCGGGCCCTCTCGGCGCCCCTCGCCGCGGAGCTGGTCTCGCCGGGCCTCGGTCGGGGGGAAGAGATCATCCAAAAGCTCTGGGACGTCGGCATCCCGCAGGTGCGCTTCGTACTGCCCGACGGTGCCGTCCCGGGCCACCTGCCCCGCCTCATCGAGCTCGCCGAAGACCTCGGCATGATCACCGGCGTCCGGGCCCGGGCGTCGGACCTCCCGTCGGACGCGGCGGTCCGCGCCATGGCCATGGCCGGCCTCGATCACCTCGACCTGCTCTGGGCCGGTGTGGACAAGAAACTCCACGCCGACCTCTTCGGGGACCGCGACCTCGAACGCGCCAACGCGCTCATCGCTCTCGCTCACGAACTCGAGCTCTTCGTCGTGGCGGTCGTGCCGCTCCTCGCCTCGATCCTCGATGACCTCGACGACCTCGGCGAGGCGCTACGAGGTCAGCGCATCGGAGCGATGGTCGCCTATGCGATCGCCGATGAAGTGGGGGAAGGGCGCGTGCTCGCCGCCCTCGAGCTTCCCCAGGTCGCGACCACCCTCGAAGAAGAAGCCGAGCACTTCGGCGAAAACCTCGTCTGGGCCGCTCCCGAGGAGCGAGACGACTCCGTGAGCCTCGTCGACCAGGTCAAGCGCGGGCCTCGGGCGGCAGGTGAGGCGTGCATCCGCATCGAGGCCGACGGCCGGGTCATCGCCCCCACCGGGCCCGCCGACGCTGCGGGCAATTTGCTCACCGACCCCTGGGAGAAGATCTGGGCCAACGCGGCCTTCGAGCACTGGCGTGAATCCGTCGACGACCCCGAGCGGTGCGCGGCGTGTCCAGAGATTTCCCTCTGCGCCGGGGGCTGCCCGAAGGACCGGACGACCTGGGCGACGCCGGCCCGGACGGGAGGTGCAGAGTGACGAGCACATCCAAGAGCGTCGCAAATCTCGTGATCGCGGGCCTCGTGGTGGCCTTCGTCGCGCTGGCCAGCCCTGCGCCGGCGGCTGCTCAGTACAGCTTCTCCGTTCCGCAGGTCACGATGGAGTGCACCGTCAACCCCGACGCGTCGGTGCGCATCCACTACCGGATAGTCTTCGTGAATAGCTTCGTCGGCCAACCCATCGACGTGGTCGATATCGGCCTGCCCCACGATAATTACGACCTCAATACGATGTCGGCTTTCCTCAACGGGACGGAGATCCGGAACATCGCCCCCTCGACCTACATCGACACCGGGGTCGAGGTGAACCTCGGCCTCGGGATCGCGAGCCAGGAGCGCGGCATCTTCGAGTTCGAGACCGTCATGCCGGACCTGGTGTTCTCCGACACGACCAGCGACGAGTTGGCGTCGATGCGCATCACGCCGACCTGGTTCGACAACGCCCTCGTGACCGGGGCGACCGATCTGCGCATCCTCATCCACCTGCCCCCGGGCGTCGCCGCCGAAGAGGTTCTCCACCAGGGCACGCCCTTTCTTAGTCGGGCCGATCTGCCCGACCACGCCGCCGTGGCTTTTCAGTTCGAGGGCACCCGCTTCACCGAGGCCCACCTCGTCGGTATCTCGTTCCCGCGGCGGGTGATGACCCGCGTCGTGACGATCACCAAGTGGGACCTCTTCGTGAAGTGGTGGGACGACAACCCCAACGCGCGCCTAGTGGTCGGCCTCTTGATGCTGCTCGGGTCGCTCTTCTTCTTCATGCGCTTCACCGCTTGGACCGGGTGGTCGGTCTTTACTGTTCTCACGGTTGCTTTCGGTGTGGCCTTCTTCATGGACTCGCACGCTCAGCTCTACGCGATCCCCATCTTCATAGGCTTCTTCGTGCTGATGGAGTGGCGCACCCGAAAACACAAGCGCAGCTACCTGCCGCCGATAGCCTCCGTCGAGGGTGGTGGCATCAAGCGTGGCCTCACCGCCCCGGAGGCGGCCGTGCTCCTCGAGATGCCCCTCGGCCGGGTGATGACGATGGTGGTCTTCGGCATGCTGCGAAAACACCTGCTGGTTCAAGAGCAGCTGAAGCCGCTCCACGTGGTCCTCTCCGAGGACATTGCGATCACCACCGGTAAGAAGGCCCGCCTCAAGGCCGCTGCCCGGGCGGGCAAGGTCATCCACGGCTACGAGCATCTTTTCCTAGACGCCCTCGCGGCGAATAGGGGCCTGGGCGTCACCGACGCGGACCTCGGCCCGGCGATGAAGGGCCTCGTCGAACACGTCGCCGAGCGCGTTACTGGTTTCGACCTCGAAGAGACCCGCAAGTACTACCGGTACCAGGTCGAGCGCGCGTGGCTCGAGGCTGAGCAGATCGGCGAACTCGATGCCCGGACCGAGAAGGTAGACAAGAAGCTCGACTGGCTGCTCCTCGCCGACGACTACCCGGACCGCTTTGGCCGCTGGCAGCGCACCGGGTACTACTATCGACCCATGTGGGGGCGCCCCATCTCCGGTGCCGGCCTCGGGGGCCCCTCGGTCTCCCTCGGCGGAAGCGGCGGCGGCGCGAGCGCGGGGGGCGCGCTCTCCCATACCCAGACGAGCTTCGGCGATGTCTCCGCCGGGTTCGCCGGATGGACCGAGCGGGTGACCGGACAGCTCTCGACATCGCTGCGTCCCGGTGACGTGACCGGCGGTGGGGGAGGGGTCCTCGATCTGTCGGGGTTCGATACGGTCACCGGTGACGTCCTCGAGGCCATGGCGAGCGGCAGCGGCAGCGGAGGCGGCGGCGGCGGCGGTGGTTGCGCCTGTGCCGGTTGTGCCTGCGCCTGCGCCTGCGCCGGCGGCGGCAGGTAAACGCCGCGATGACCGGGGAGGTTCACGGGCTTCACCGCGAACTTCCACACCCTCGCTTTGGACGGAGTCTTCACTGAGAGCGGCAGCGGCGAGCCGCCCTTTCATCGCGGCGATCCTGAGTCCCGCGGTCGCTCGCCGGATCCTCCGGTGCCTCGGTCTGCCGGCGGAGCCCATCGAGTGAGAGGTGCGCTTACGGGGAGCGTGACCAATCACGGCGCGTGCCAACGAGGAAGTCGCGAGACTACAGGGGATTGTTCGTGGTTACGGTGGCGGCCGCCGGCGGTCCGCCGGCGGACCGCCACTTCGGCGTCGCGGGAGCGGGCGGACTTTGGCGCACATTGGGCGTTGGGCGGTTCCGTCCGGGCGGACTTTGGCGCACGTTGGGCGGTTCCTCCTTCCCGGTGCCGCAAGAGAGGGCGAGGTCTCTTCAGATCCCTGCTGACCGCGGACACTCTCTGTCGTCACCCATCGGTCGACCGCGCGCGCCTGCATGGGGTACACCATGGGGCATGCTCTTCGAGCCCTGGTCGCTGACGGTGTCAATCGGCGCATTCGTGCTCTCGGCGACCATCCTGCTCGTCGCTGGCGTCCGCCTCGCCCGGGTCGTGGATCTCCTGGCCGACCGAACGGGCATCGGCGAAGCAGTCGCCGGGGCGGTCCTCCTCGGTGCAACGACCTCGCTTCCGGGCCTGATCACGACGATCGTCGGGGCCCTCGCCGGTGAGGCCTCCTTTGCGGTGAGCAACGCCCTCGGCGGCATTGCTGCGCAGACGATGTTCCTCGCCCTCGCAGACCTGTCCTACCGAAGAGCCAACCTCGAACATGCGGCGGCCTCGGTACCGAACATCTTGCAGGCCATCGTGCTGATCGGGCTCTGCGGCCTGGTCTTCGTGGGGGTGACCACACCTCACCTCTCCGCGTTCGGGGTGCACGCGGTGACCCCGCTGCTTCCCATCGTTTACCTCTATGGTCTGCACCTCGCGCGGCGAAGCCACGACGCGCCCATGTGGCGACCTCACCGGACGAGGGACACCCGGACGGACGAACCGGACCGACGATCCCGGGCGCACCCCCTTCCTCAGCTTTGGATCCGCTTCGCCGGGATGGCGGCGGTGGTGGCGATCACCGGTGTCGCCGTGGGCCATGCGGGGCTCTCCATCGTCGCCGAAACAAGCATGCGCGGGAGCGTGGTCGGGGGGCTGCTGACGAGCGTCATCACCTCGTTGCCCGAGTTGGTGACGGTCTTCGCCGCCGTGCGCATCGGGGCCCTGACGCTGGCCGTCGGCGATATCATCGGGGGCAACGTCTTCGATGTGCTCTTCATCTTCGCCGCCGACCTGGCCTACCGCGAGGCCCCGGTCTACGGCGCGGTGGACACGGGAACGCTCTTCCTCCTGGCATTGACCGTGGTCATGACCGCCATGCTCGCGGCGGGGCTCGTGTACCGCGAGCGCAAGGGCATCGGCTTCGAAGGCATCTCCTTGCTCGTCCTCTACGCCGCGGGGGTGGTCGTTCTCGTGACGCTCTGAGCATCGATGGCGGCGCGTGATGACCGCTCGAAAGTGGTCGTCGTTGAAGATTGAAGATGAAGATCCGACCCGACTCCGCCTAGCGGGGCCCAGGGTTCCATCTAGCGGGGCCCAACACGAACGGCACGACGTCGCCATCCCGAGCGCCACCCAAGCGCGTGTGCCCCGGATTCCCGTCCTCCCCAAGCCTGCTGCGGTCCCAGACGCGCGCCAATCCCCCCTCGCCGGGCCCACCACGGCCGACACCCTGAGCTCCGGACGCAGCGGTGCGCTAGCGGAATGCAACCCGCCCGTCGAAGTGCTCCTCGTCAGACCCGCGCCGTTCGCGGCCGCGGCCTAGCCCGCCGCGACCTGCGTACCGAAGCGCCTCGCCATGCCCCACGTGCCCGGCGGGAACTCCGTGTGGCGCTCGCCCTGACAGAAGCACTGGTAGGCGTGTCGGTACCACGCGCGGAAGCTCCGCAGCGCTTTGACCGCGGCGCGCCGTGCCTCGGCGGTGACGGCCGCGAACACGGGGTTGCGGGTCCCCGGCGGGTTGTTGTTGGAGGGTCGGATCTTCAGTCGCGCCCAGCGGTCGAACGGAAGCTCACCCGGGGCGAGTTTGTAGCGGCGACACACGAGCCGATGAAGACGGCGACTGACGACCAGCGTCAGCCCCAGCTGTGGCCTCAGCGGGCTCCGGGTCTACATACCCTTCATGAACGAAAGACGAATTGTCGACCGCGACCAAGTACTGGCCGGGATTCGGGTCTTGGCTCACCTGATCCGAGCCGATGGGGTCGTGAGCGACGAGGAGCGACGAGCGCTCACGCCGAGCCTCGAAATACTCGGCCTCGACGCGCGGCAGATCGAGGCGCTGGTCGCAGAGGACCTCGCGCTTACGCCCGCGCTCGAGGCGGTGACGGACGCGGCCGTGCGGCGCGCCGTGATCCGCGCCGCGCACGCCGTCGCGCATGCCGATGGTCTCGTGCCCGAGGAGGCCGCCGTGATCGAGGCGGCGCGGAGCGCGTGGGGACCAGCAATCGAGGACCCGCCGCTCGAGGAAGACCTGCGCCGACTGGCCCACGAGGAGCAGGGGCTCAACGCCGACGACCCAAAGGAGCAAAAGCGCGCACTCGCACGGCTCGTCCAGTCGTGGACGCTCCAGGTCGCCAGTCTCGCCCTCTCCACCGAGGAGGAAGAAGCGCGTTGGCGCGGTCGCCCGACGGACATCGGCGAGCTGACGCGCCGCTTCATGCGCGGCGAGGCCACCGCACACGAGCTCTCCTTCAAGTTCAAAGAGGACATCGGCGAGGCCTGAGCCTCCCCTCTCCCGCCCCTAGGGGTGCAGGTACTGGATGTATAGCCCGTCCGACCGGCTCGCCGTGTTTCAGCTGAACTGAAGCGCATCGGCGCCGGGGCCGTTGTTGATGCCGATGGTGGCGCCGGCTCCGTCGTCGTAGGTCGCGGTGCCGAAGGACGTCTCGTAGTAGCAGACCTGAATGTCCCCGGAGCCCTCGTTCAAGACCGAGGTGAAGACCGAGGTGAAGACCGAGGCGCTGGTGTAGCTCGTGCCGTAGAAATCGAAGCCAAACCCGATGGGCACGTAGGTGCGGCTGTCATCGAGAGGGTGATCCCGGTGCCGGTCGCGCTGATGTCCGGACACGGCAAGGTCGCCGGGGTCAGGGGGAGGGAGCAGCCGAAATAGTCGAAAGAATCGGTCGGGGTGGCTGAGAAAAGCATGCACCCGGTGGCGCCGCAGAAGCCCATCGTGCACGCGGCGGTGGCGCAGTCCGCGGGGTCTGTGCATCGGCGGAGGTCCGGGCAGCGCGCGCAGGCCGTCGAGCCGCCGCAGTCGACGTCGGTCTCGCCGCCGTTGATCACGCCGTCGTCGCAAGCAGGGGCCTGACACGTGCCCATGTCGCAAACGCTGCTATCGCAATCGTCAGCGTCGACGCACATCTCGGTGGGCGCGCACGGACCGCAGGTATCGCCGCCGCGGTCGACATCGGTCTCGTCCTGGTTCATCACTCCGTCACCGCAATCCGATGTCGTGCATGCGCCGGCGCTATCGCAGATGAGTGAGGTGCAGTCGGACCCCGCCGCGCACATGGCCCGGGGACCGCAGGGAGCGCAGTTGGGGCCGCCGCAGTCGATGTCCGACTCACCCTGATTGATGACGCCATCACCACAGCCCGCGGTGGTGCAGGTCCCGGCATCGCAGATGAGGCTGCGGCAGTCCGAGTCCATGGTGCAGTCGCGGTCCCCGGGCACCCGGTGCAAATGCTCCCGCCGCAATCGAGGTCCGACTCGTCGGCGTTCATCATTCCGCCGGAGCACGACGTATCGCTACGCGTCCCACCATCGCAGAGCCCACTGAGGCACTGGTCGGCGGTGGTGGTGCAGGGAATGCCCCCGGGGCAGCCGGGGCAGGTGCCGCCGGCACCACAGTCCACCGCGATCTCATCGCCGTTGAGCATGGCGTCAGCACACGAGGGCATCAGGCAGAACCCCGACCGGCACACCATCGAGGTGCAATCGCTGAGGTCGACGCAGCCCTGACCGTCGGCGCAGGGTGGACACGAGCCGCCGCAGTCGAGGTGGGTCTCGTCGCCATTGCGGAGGCCATCGTCACAGGTGAGCGGCGGCGGCGTCGCGCTGTCCAACGCCGCGTCCCCGCGAGTCCCGCCATCGACTGGCGGGGTGACCCCACTGTCGAAGCCAACTCGGGAACGGCCTCTGTCGTCAGAACAGCCGATACCGAAGACCACGAAGACCGAAACGAGCACCAGAGCCGAGGCTTTCAACGCACGACGAGTCATGTTTCCCCTGAAGACAACGAGGAAGTATCGATTATGACGGGGAGCGAAGAAGAACGCAGCCCCCCCCCGGCCTTTGACGGCTCGGCGGCGCTGTGCTCTGTACCGTCCAGAGGAGCGCCGAAACCCGATGTTCGACAAAGTCCTGGTGGCCAATCGCGGAGAAATCGCAATCCGCGTCATCCGCACCCTTCGAGAGATGGGCATCCCATCGGTCGCTGTCTATAGCGACGCAGACCGCGCGGCACTCCATGTGCGCATGGCCGATGAGGCCTATGCGATCGGCCCGGCGCCGAGCGCCGAGAGCTACCTCGTCGGTGAGCGCATCCTCGAGGTGTGCCGGAAGAGCGGGGCCAATGCGATCCACCCGGGCTACGGCTTCTTGAGCGAAAACGCCGGCTTCGTCCGAGCGTGCGAGGCGGCCGGCATCACCTTCATCGGCCCCGACGCGAGCGCCATGGAGGAGATGGGCGACAAGACCCGCGCCCGGGCCAAGATGATCGCGGCCGGCGTGCCGGTCGTCCCCGGCGCCGAAGGCGACACTCCGGACGAGCTCCTGGCGGCGGCGGGGCGCCTCGGCTACCCGGTCATGCTCAAAGCCTCCGCCGGTGGCGGCGGCAAGGGCATGCGCCTCGTCGAACGGGAAGAAGACCTCCTCGGCGCGCTCGAGCGCGCCCAGTCCGAGGCCCGCAGCGCCTTTGGCGATGACAACGTCTACGTCGAAAAGGCCATCGTCGGGCCCCGCCACATCGAGATTCAGGTCCTCGCCGACGGCCACGGGAACGCCGTGCACATCTTCGAGCGCGACTGCTCGATCCAGCGCCGGCATCAGAAGGTCATCGAAGAATCGCCGAGCCCGTTCCCCGCGGTTACGGCCGAGAAGGTCGCCGAGATGGGTGAAGTCGCCGTCAAAGCGGCGAAGGCCGTCGACTACCGGGGCGCCGGCACCGTCGAGTTCTTGATGGACGAGAACGGTGAGTTCTACTTCCTCGAGATGAATACGCGACTCCAGGTCGAGCACCCGATCACGGAGCTCACGAGCGGCCTCGACCTCGTCCGCGAGCAGGTACGCATCGCCGCAGGCGTTGAGCTCGGCTATGGCCAGGACGCGATCGTTCGCCGCGGCCACGCCATCGAGTGCCGGATCTATGCCGAAGACCCGGCGTCGGGTTTCCTGCCGAGCCCGGGCACGATCGCCGTGCTCCGGGTCCCCGCCGGCCCCGGGGTCCGAGACGACTCCGGCGCCTACGAAGGGGCAGAAGTCTCGAGCTACTACGACCCCCTGGTGTCGAAGCTCTGCGTATGGGCCGCAACCCGCGAGGCCGCCGTCGATCGCATGCGGCGGGCGCTCTCCGAGTACGTCGTCGCTGGCGTGCGCACCAACATCCCCTTCCACCTCGCGGTCATGAACAACTCCGCGTTCATCGCGGGGACCTACGACACGGGGTTCATCGACGCCCACAAGGACGAGCTCCTGACTTCGGGCACGACAGGTGATTCGGCGACGGCCATCGCCGTGGGAGCCGCCCTCGCCCAGGCCTTCGAAGACCGTGGCCAGGCCCCGGCCGCGGCGCCCCGACAGCAGTCGTCCAACGGAACCATGAGCGGATGGCGCCTCGGCGCATTGTCACGCCTGCGCTGAATTCACAGCGCCCGCGGCGGGCGTGACCTCGCGCACTTTTTTGACCCGTCGCAAGCAACCCTGCTAACGAATCTCTCGTCGGCCATCTGGCCCGTGCCCACGAGGAGGTCCGCGATGTCGGGACGACGAATGCATGCCGTGTGGCTCGCCCTTGCCACCGCCGCCGCCGTATACCTGTGCGTGCTCGAGAGCCCCGCCTACGGGCAGCCGAGTCGGCCGCAGCTGCGGGTCGCCGTGGGAACCATCAGCTCCCCGGCGCTTCGGTCAGCCCTCGAAGACGAGCTCGCGACCCTCGGCGGGGTGCGCCTCGCAAATGAGTCCCGAGCTCGCTACGTCGTCACCGGAACGTTTACGCGCCTCGAACGACGACGGGTGGGCACCACGGCCCTCGAAGTCGACTGCGAGGTCTCTCTCATCCTCGCCGACGCCCGGGGCGGCGCGATACGCATGATGCTCTCGGGCCGCGCTGGCGCCCGGGGAGGCGCCGCCGGTGACGCCGTCGAACGCGCCGCCGTAGAGGCCGCCGTACGCGGCGCCCTGCGTCCCCTGCCGCGAACCCTACGACGCATGCGTTAGAGGTCGCGCACGCTGAGTTCTAGCGGCGTACGGGCAACAACCGGACCCCTGGCACCGCCGAGGGGTTGGTCATCGTTACCCCGTCGACGGTCGCGTCCGCGGTGCGGAAGAGCAAGCACCCCGCGGCGCCGCCGCCTCCACCGCCGTTGGCGTTGGAGCTGAGGTTGTCACCCCCGACGAGACCGGAGAGCACGGTCGGCCCGCTGCCGTTGCCTCCCGGAGCCCCGCGGACCGTATCCCCGGCGCCGCCCGCGGCAGTCCCGGCGCCGCCGTTGTCACCCGCGGCGCCGTCGCTGTCCCGGCCCGCGCTGCCGCCGCCGCCGCCGCCGCCGGCGAGGACTCGACCGCCGTCGAAACGGATGACTGGAGCTTCGAGCAACACCGCACCACCAGCCCCGCCGCCGCCGCCAGAGCCCCAGTTGTCGGTCATGAGGAAGGCGTTTCGCCCGGGGAGCCCACCGCCGCCGCCCGCCGTGATGACACCGGAGAGGCTGATTGTCCCACGAGTGGATATCTGGAGGGCGCCTCCTCCGGCGCCTCCGAAACCGGCGTTCGTTCCACGGCCGATGGTGCTGACGTAGCCGCGGCCTCGACCGCCGCCGCTGCCTCCGAAGAGCGGCACGAGCTCCCAGCTGGCGTCTACCCGCCCACCACTCACGCCGCCAGCGGCAGTGCCTCCGGCGCCCCCGTTGCCGCCGTGGCTGCACAGGCCGCCGCCGCCGCCTCCGCCATCGTCGTACGCGCTCGTATGCTCGCCCGCTTCCCCACCAAAGGGCCCGCGGCCGTCCCAGAGACCGGAGTCCCGGGAGAGCGTGCCCCCGCCGAAGCCTCCAGGCCCCCCCTCTTGGCCATCGGCCGAGACGTTAAGCGCCCCGATGATGCGAACATCGCCGGCGGCCATGATGACCAGGGGTCGGCTTCCGGTCACGACGAGGGAGCCGCGCTCGCGGATCTCGAAGTCCCCCGTGGAGAGCACGCAAAGTTCGAGGGCGTTTTCCTGAGCGACGATGGTCGTGGGCGCGCTCGTCGCCGCGCAATCGCTCGTATCAAATCCCAGGGCAGACTCGATCACCACGTCGGGAGCATCGCCGCGCCAGAGCGTCGCTTCGACGTTGGACGGAATCATCTGGGCGCAGGCGGGGACGGCGCCGGTGTCGTCGCAGCCGAGGGCACAGCGGATGTCCGAGACGGCGCCGCCGGCGCAGGTCTCGAGCCGGTCCCCGGCGCAGCGCACGTCGAAATCGCAAGGGAGAGGCGTGCCGGTGTCGGAGACAACGCCGCTATCCGTTGGAGTCACCGACGAATCACCGCGGACGCCGGAATCTCGGGGCGGGGTCGAGGAATCTGAGCCCGGCACACCCGTATCGAATCCGCCGTCCGGGCCTGCGCCGCCGAGGAGCCCTTCGTCAGGGCTCACGATGGCGCTGCACCCGCCGAGCACTACTACGAGACCGAGCGCTAGGGCGCCGGTCAATTGCCGCCAAGCCATTGATCAAGACCTCCGATTAGGCCCAATTCATGGCACTACCTAACTACGTGCGCCAGGCGACTCGGAGGCCGGGGCTTGGTTACGGAGCCGGGACGTGGAAAACGAGCTGGGGCGCCTGGGTGCCGTCGGGGAACGCTGCACCGATGAGAGAGACGAGGCGCATGGTCATCGTCTCTTTATCGCCGGTGACGCCGATTCCACACGGATTCGGGCCACAGAGCGGGCGCATTGCCGCGGAGATCGGCGAGAGTTCATCGACCGCGGCGTCGAAGCGCCAGGTGAACGCACCCGCCGTGGCCGGCTCCGGGCCCTCCTCGTCGAAGGCCTGGGCCGGGGCGATGCCGTCGAGGAGAGCGGGACCGGCGGCGTTGGCCTCGGCGTCGATGTCTTCGGCGCCGAAGCGCTGGAACTCGATCTTGAGAGCGCTGCCCCGGGCGAAGAATCGCAGCTCGAGCTTGCCCCCCTCGGCCACGACGTTGGGCTTGAAGCTGCAGTCCACGTAGTGGTCCCGGCGGCAGCCCTCGTAGGCCTCCTGCCAGACCGCGACGAGGTCATCCCAGTTGCGCTGGGTCGGTCCCTCGAGCTCGGTGGCGTCATTGCTGAAAGCCTGGACGAGGTAGTTTTCGACCACCAGGTAACCGACATCTCCGACACCGCCGGGTTTGCGCACCTTGAACGCGAGGGCGTGGATGTTCGCAGCCTTGAGAGATCCGATGATCAACGCCGTCGTCTCGTAGGGAGTGCTGACGTGCACATCGAGCACCGCCGCGCGGCGAGCGGCGCCGGCACCGACGGCCTGCTGAACGGCGGGGAGGACCTCACCCTGGCGGGCGTCGGGAGGGATCGCCCCGCCGGTGAGGTCGAGGACTTTGTGCCCGTCCACCCGGAGCTCGGTCGGGGACACCTCGATGGAGATCGCGTTCGACGGAGCGCTGTCCGAGTTGCGCAGCGAGATGGGCAACTCCATGACGCCGACGATCGGACCGACACTCTCTTCGGCGGCGTCCCCTTCTTCGTCGTCGCAACCAGTGACGAGGAGGGAGGTTGCAAGAAGAACCGATGACGGCAGGATGAGGGCAACGACGACAGCGAGCTTGTTCATGGCCGCCGATGATAGGCGGGTGGTCGCCGGGTGAATAGGGGCTCTCCGTGGTACCCTCGGAGCATGGTGATGGCCCGTATTACCTTGGCGTTTTCGGTGATTGCCCCCCTCCTGGCTGTGGGATGCGGCCGCTCCCACCCAGAAGATCCGCCCACGATGGACGGCGGTCTCGACGCCGACGTCGGCATGGACGGGGCCCCCGACGCCGACGCGATGATGCCGACCTGCGTCGTCGATGAAGACTGCGGACCAGGCGGGATCTGTGTCGACGGGGCCTGCATGAGCCCCGAGTGCCGCAGCGACCTCGAGTGTCCACCCCGGGAAGTCTGCGAAGACTTCCGGTGTTCGTTCCGCGGCGACTGCGGCGCCGACTCCGACTGCGACCCCGGCGACGAGTGCATCGGCGGAAGCTGCACGACGCCGACCGAATGCGATACCCGGGCAGACTGCGGCCCCGCCGAGGACTGCGTGGGCGGGACCTGTATGTTCGCCGGCGAGTGCATGGCTTCAGTGGACTGCCCGCCCTCGTTCGAGTGCATGAGCAACGTCTGCGTCTTCACCGGCGACTGCATGACCGACTCCGAGTGCTCCACCGGCTTCGCTTGCGAGGCGGGGAGCTGCGTCTTCACCGGCGAGTGCCTCGTCGACGGCGACTGCGCGGCGGGCTTCCGGTGCTCGAGCGCCACCTGCGTGCCCACCGGATGCCTCCGGGACGACGAATGCCCTGCCGGAGAGATCTGCGACCTGCTCGCCCACCGCTGCGTCCCCGAGCGCACTTGCACTCGGGACGCCGACTGCCCCGTGGGTGACCTCTGCTTCGCCGGGCGCTGCACGACCATCCTTCGGTGCCGGGATTCTTCCGAGTGCCCCCCCGGCGAGCGCTGCGATGGTTTCCGCTGCGTGCCGCCCCCCTCCTGCACCTCCGACGCCGACTGCCGCGCGGGGGAGCGTTGCGACGGAGGCAGCTGCCAGCCCTTCACCTGCACAGCCGACGCCGAGTGCTCGGCGGGGTGGCGCTGCATCGACAGCCGGTGCCTACCGCCGTTCATCTGCGGGAGCGACGCGGACTGCCCGTTCATGGGCATGGTCTGCATCGACCGCGCCTGCATCGTCCCCGACGGCTGTACCAGCGATGCCGACTGCACAGCCTTCGCGCCCGTTTGCGTCGACGGGGCGTGCATCCCCCTCCCCCCGCCGACCTGCGAGAGTGACGTGGACTGCCCCGCGGGCCAGGAGTGCAACTTCGGCTTCTGCGAGGACATCAATCGCTGCCCGGAGAGGCCCTGCCCGCCGGGTCAGGTGTGTGAATCCGGTGCCTGCGTGCCGCCGCCGGAGTGCACGACGGCGGCAGAGTGCGAGGCTGGCTTCGATTGCCAGTTGGGGCGCTGCGTCTTCGTCGGTGATTGCATGGGCGACACCGACTGCCCCGACCGCTACCGATGCGTCGCCGGCGCCTGCACCTTCATCGGAGAATGCAGTCGCGACGAAGACTGCGGCCCCCTCTACGAGTGCACCCTGGGGTCTTGTCGCTACCTGGGCGAATGCAGCAGCGACGCGGAGTGCGACCCCGGCGAGAGCTGCGTCACCGGCTCGTGTCAGACGATGCCCTGCCGCGGCAACGACGAGTGTCCCATGGGCAGCATCTGCAACATCTCGACTCGCGCCTGCATCCCCGACATCGAGTGCACCGCAAACCCCGACTGCCCCTTGGGCTTCACCTGCCTCGGCACCCAGTGCTACGCGCTGCAAATCTGCATGCCCCCGGGCGACATGGGCGGCTGCCCGGAGGGCACGACCTGTGCCGACTTCGGCGTGTGTTTCATCGCTCCGGACTGCACCATCGACGGCGACTGCCCGACCGGCGAGCGCTGCGAGGCCAACAACTACTGTCAGCCGACGTCGTGCGGAGACTCGGGAGACTGCAACTACGGCTGGGGCTGCATCGCCGGCCGGTGCATCCCTTGGCTCTTCTGCGGCGACGATAGCGACTGCAACGATGGGCTGATGTGCATCAACAACCAGTGCACCAACCCCGGCGGCTGCATGCGCGACAGCGACTGCCCCCCGACCCAGAGCTGCCTCGCGGGCCTCTGCTACTCCCTGCCTCCCCCGGAGTGCGACACCGACGTCGACTGCGCCATGGGCGAGATGTGCGAGCTGGGCTTCTGCCGGCCAAGCACCTCGTGCCGCATCGGCGCCGACTGCCCGGGCGGCCAGGTCTGCGTCGACGGCTTCTGTCGCATCCCCGTCGAGTGCACCGGTGACGGCGATTGTGCGATGGGGGAGACCTGCGACGAGCGCGGGCAGTGCGTCACGCCTTGACCATCCGTTGCCCCCCCGCCCCTCTCAAACGCCGAGTTCCTTGCGCTTCTGCGCATGACGGCGAACCGCCCAGACGACCATCGCGAGGAAACCGACCAGCGGGATGGCGCCAACACAGAAGAAGGTCGCGATGAGGCCGCCTGGCCCGTAGCGCTCGATGAGCGGTGGAGACAAGACGAAGAATCCGCATCCGGCCAACATGAAGAGCGCTCCGAGGGCTCCACAGCCGAGGAAGAGACGCCCGGTCGTGCCGCGAGAGTGGCTGACGAGGGCGCTACGCCTGGCCCAGTCGGCGATGGCTTCGTCGAGGGGCAACCACCGGTTGGTGGCGCGGCCCTCGTCGAAGCCCTCGACGCGCACACCCGGCAGCACCCGCTGCCCGCACGCCGTGAGCGCGAGGATCGACGTTCCGCAATGCCCGCACTGCCCCTTTCCCTCGAATGCTGGGAGCGCAGCACCACACGTCGGGCAGGGCGAGGCCTGATCGATTCTTCCCCGGCGATGCTCGGGGGTCCACGTGAGATCGACGCCGCCTCCCCAGGTCTGGCCGCTCATCTTTGCCGACGGAAGCGCGTCCACCGCATGGCCCGCGATGGGCAGGCTTTGGCTGGCTCCGCAGTGCGTGCAGGGCAGCGCGAGCATCGTGGCCCGAGGAATGGTGACCGGCGCCTCGCACTTCGGACAAGGGTCCACGACAAACGTGCCTTGGCTCGCTCGGTCCACGAGGGCCGTTCGCCACTGACCGCCACGGAGAATGGCCCTCAGTCCGAGTACCGGCGTGCGCAAGCTGCCATCGGTCGGCAGGGTGACCTCGAAGCGATGACTGCACGCCGCGCAGATGCAGGCTAAGGGCGCAAACGTAGGCGCCTCGGTCGGCACGCCGCATGTCGTACAGGCGGGGACGGTGGTGGGCATCGGGTAGGGGAAAGTACCAGGCCTCGAGGAGATCGGGACCAGGATCGCGGGCAGGTGCGCGTCGACGGATTCTACCGAATCCCCGTCGAGCGCCCCGGGGACGGCGATTGCGCGATGGGGTATGGTCCGCCAATGGGAATCATCGAGGACATGTTCAACCCCGAGTATCTGTTCGACAACGACCAGAAGCAGCGCAACGACATCCGCACGCTCACCGACGCGGTGGCCAACTCGAGCAGTCGGCGCGAGGTGAAGGAGCTGCAGGCACAGGTCAATCAGCTCCAGCTGCTCTGCAACGCCCTGGCGAAGATGTTGGAAATGAAGGGCGTCGCGACCGAAGAGGAACTCGCCGTCCTCGTACAGCAGATCGACCTCCTCGATGGGCTCGCAGATGGCCAGCAAAGCGAGCAAGTGTGGTCGGAAGCGCCTCGGTGCGCGCACTGCAATCACTTCGTGAACCCGCAGAGGGACGCGTGCGTCTACTGCGGCCGGGCGATTCATACCGCGGGCTCTGGGGACGGCCCGTACAGAGGCGGTGCGCCGTCGGATCCGCAGGTCGCGGCGCGGAGCGCGACCTGCGCGCAGTGCAAGAAGGTCGTTCCACAGAACCAAACCTCATTCACCGAAGACGGCGAGCTTTGGTGCTCTACGTGTTTCTAGGGGCATCCCGCCCTTGCGGGCGCATGCTGGATATGATGTAGCGGCGCGATGCCGCGCTTCCCAATCGCCTCGAAGACCACCGAAACCCTCTCGGCCCGCGTATTCAGCGGCTTGGTGCAGAAGGCCAAGGCCCGCGAGGCCGCGGGGCACCAAGTCTACTGGCTCACCGTCGGCGATACCTACCTCGAGCCCCCGGCGGTCGCCCGAGCCGAGGCCCAGCGCACGGCGGACCACCCGCGGCTGCACAACTACGCGGTGCCGGCAGGGGACCCGGCGCTCCTCGACGCCATCGGCGACAAGCTCTCGAAGCAGGCGGGGCGCGAGATCGACCGCGTCCTGATTCAGGTCCAGTCCGGAGCGACCGCGGGGCTGTCGGTCGTGGTCAAGGCCCTCCTCGACGCCGGCGATGAGGTGCTCCTGCCTTCTCCTTACTGGCCATTGATCCGCGGCATCATCGCCGGCCGCGGGGCGACGCCGGTGGAGGTTCCGTTGTGGGACCGCATCGATGACGAGAGCTTCGACCTCGAGGCGGTCCTCGAAGCCGCCCTGACGCCGCGAACGGCGGCCATCTACGTGAACAGTCCCCACAACCCGACCAGCCGCGTGCTCAGCGAGCATCACCTCGAGGCTGTCGAGCGCGTCGCCGAACGCCACGACCTCTGGGTCCTCTGCGACGAAGCCTACGAAGAGCTCTGGTTCGGGGACGAGGCCTTCGCGCCGGTATGGAATCGGCCGAAGCTTCGGGACCGCGCCGTCGCGACCCATACGCTCTCGAAGGGCTACGGCCTCGCCGGGGCGCGCATCGGGTACACCCACGGCCCGGCCGCCGCGATGGAGGCAGTCCGCGGCGCCCAGACCTTCATGACCTACTGCGCGGCGCGTCCCATGCAACTCGGGGCGGCCGCGGCCATTCGAGATGACGGCGGCTGGGCCGATGAGGCGCGCCGTCTCTACCGTGAGGCGGGGAAGAAGGCCGCGGCGGCCATCGGCGTGCCGGAGCCCGTCGGCGGCACCTTCCTCTTCTTCGACTCGACGCCCTTCCGGAACGAAGGGGAGACCACCCTCGACTTCCTCGCGCGGTGCCTCGATGCCGGTGTACTCATGACCCCGGGCCGGGCCTGCGGTACCGCCTACGATGCATTTGTCCGCGTGTGCTTCACTTCGTTGCCACCGGCGGCCCTCGATGAAGCCCTCGGCCGCCTCCAGAGCGTCCTTCATCGCTGATTGCGACGCTTAAAAGGCGCCATCCACCCGCGTTTTTCCGTATCCTCCCCGGCGGAGACAGCATGCGTTTTTCCCTCACTATTGGCTTCTTGGGCTTCTTGAGCTCGTTCGTCGCTCTCATCGGCTGCGGCCCGTCCCTCGACCTGAACCTGGTCCAGGCGGACCATCAGACGCCGAGCAACGTGGCAGTCTTCTTCACGGTCGATACCAACGGCGGCGAGCCCGTCGCGGGCCTGACCGCCGAGGACTTCCGTATCTACGAGGACGGCGCCCTAGTCTCGGTCGACGAGAGCAAGCAGACGATCATCAACCCCGAGGTTGCCGCCAAGCACTACACGCTTCTGCTCGTCGATATGAGCGGGAGCGTGACCGAGTCCGACCAGGTGCCCCTCATCGAGCAGGCGGCGAGCCAGTTCACCAGCACCCTCGAGGGTTATCAGGAAGTCGCCGTCTACGCCTTCGACGGCTCCGAGGACATCCACCCGATCACGCCCTTCACCTCCTCGTCGGGCCGCTCCTCGGCCGGGGTCAACCGCCTCAGCGGCTTCCGCACACAGGACCCGTCGACGAACCTGCACGGAGCTATCGTCCAGGCGACCGAAGTACTCAACGCCGAGGTCGCCGAGTCGGAGACGCCGCTGACCTTCGGCACCATCGTCGTCTTCACCGATGGTACGGACCGGGCCGCGCGGGTCAGCTTCAGCGACATGATGTCGTCCCTCGACGACGTGGACTACGACGTCTTCGCCGTCGGCGTCGGCAACGAGATCGACGAACCCACCCTCGCCGAGATCGGATTCAGCGGGTACGTCCTGGTGGAAAATGCGGCGGCGGTGAATGCGGCCTTCGAAGCCATTGGCGAGAAGATCGTCGGCTTCACCCAGCGCTTCTATCTACTCAGCTACTGTAGTCCCGCCCGGGCGGGCGTTCACGAGGTGACCGAAGACGCAGTCAAGGGAGAGGCCATGGGCGATCTCGACTACACCTTCGACGCCGAAGGCTTCGGCCCGGACTGCAACCCCGACAGCCCTCCGCCCTTCGATACGACCGGAACGGCGCGGCGGCCTCGGCGGCGTCCGCGGCCCTCGAGCGGAGCCCGTATTCAGGTATCGGCCTCGGCCGGTTCCGGCGGTGGTGGTGCGAGCGCCTCGGCTGTGGCAGACCCCGAAGCAGGCGACTATTGATTTCTGGCACGACGTGCCCATATCACCGCCCGGTGAACCCCAAGGAGACCCCTCAGATGTTCAATGATGAAAAGCTTTCGCGCCGCTCGACCCTCAAGATCGCCCTCTCGGTGATTCCCATGTCCATCGGCGGCGCCGCGCTGCTGAACGCTTGTGGCAGCGAAAGCGAAGGCCTCGACTGCACCGACGTGTCGGGTCTCAGCGGGTCCGAGACCGCGACCCGCACCGCCCTCGAGTACGTCGAGGCGTCCCCCCACGGCGAAGAGAAGGACTGCACCAACTGCAACTTCTACACGGGCACCGCGACGGCTTGTGGCGCGTGCACGCTCATCAAGGGCCCGATCAACCCCAAGGGCTACTGCAAGAGCTGGGTTGTGAAGGCCTAGCAATCACGCCCACTCACGCCATTCGGCGGCTTACCTCCTCGGCCCCTCCCTGCGACGTACCTTTGGTACGCCTCGGTCGGGCCCTGCGGGGGCGCTCGCCGACTGACGCAAGTGGACGCGATTGCCGCGTTGGGCGACCCGACGCGGTCACGAAGGGATGCAGGCCTCGGCTTGCGTCCCTTTGTCGTTTTTTTGACCTCTGATCAGCGGCTCCCGTAACTCATGGGAGGACGGTTTCCTCAGGCGAATCTCGAAAGGGATGAGGGGGCCGGCCGATTGGAGGGACGTGATGATTCCGATCGAATGGCTGCAGGGGCTGGACCAACAACGGGACGGCTACAGCCGGCTCCTCGACGACGCCGGGGGCCTCGCGGCCGCCGCTTATCGCCTCGCTCGGGCTCGATGCCAAACCTGGGAGACGGCGACGATGGTACCGACCCGCCTCGAGGTACGCGCCGCGGCGCGCAGGATCTCGTCGCGGGTGGGGCTCGGGCCGGTGCCCACTGGCCTCTTGCTCGCACACGAGTGCGAGGCTCAGGGCCTGCTGGTCCTGTAGCCGACCGGGCTCGTCAGAGTGTCGCGCGGGCGACGTCGTTGGCGGCGCTCTCTGGCAAGAGCCCCCGCTTTGCCGCGTCGGCGGCGAGGGCGGCCGAGTCTTCGACGACGACGAGGTCACTGCCAGCAGCCCGAACGCGCTCGGCGATGTTCGCGATCACGGCTTGGCGACCCGCCTTCTCGCGGACTCGGCGGATGTAGATCACCCGGATACGCCCACCGTACTCCTCGGCCAGAGCGAGGTAATGCTCGGCGTCTTCCTGGCCGCTGTCTCCGATGAGCACGAAGGGCAAATCGCCGAAGGCTTCGAGGACGGCCTTCATCTTCTTGCGCTTGTGGCCGTGGCCACCCCCCGGGGCAAAGCCTTCCCGGGTGAGGCCCCAGTCGCGGAGGAGGATCGGACCCCGCGGCAGGTCGTGCTCGTCGATGAAATGCTTCAGATGCTCGTAGAGATTCCAAGGGCTCGACGAGACGTAGACCATCGGGTTCTTCTGGGTCCATCCGCCCGCGGCGCCGCGGGCGAAGGCGTCGTAGAGCACGTCGACACCCAAGAATGTACGTCGCAGCGTCGCCTCGGACATGAAGAGGGCCCAGGCACGCTTGACGAGGTTGCGCACATCGGTGTCGATGACCGTGTCGTCGACGTCGCTGATGACCCCGTAGTCGGCGTCATCGCCGAGGACGAAGACCGGCACCTGAACCTCTTGCCGGCCCGCTCCGTCGCCCACGACGCATACGTCGACCGAATGCCAGCCCGGGTCGATGGCGGCTGGCGGTGCGACCTCGAGGTTCAGGAAACCTTCTTCGTCGGTGATGCCGAAGTGGTCCTCGCCGGCCCAGGTGACGCGCAGCTCGGCGCCGGGGACCTCAGCCGTATTGAAACGCACGAACGATGCAAAGGCCCCGCCCACGAGGCCGCGGTCGAGGCGCGGCGAGACCTCCCCGCGGTCCTCGAGGACTCGGGCGGTGAGGGTCACCCGCGAGCGGGTACCGAAACCGCGATAAGGAATCACCCGCAGGGGTCGCGCGATGCCAAGGCCTCGAGTGACGGCGCGGCGTCCTTTGCCCACGTCTCGATGGACGGCATGGGCGACGCGATAGACGACCTTCGGAAGCGGCGGCACGGCGTCAGGCGTCGTTCAACTCGGCATCGAGGCGCGCCTCGTACTCGCCGTCGGAGTCATCGCCGTCGGCGTCATCGCGTTTCTTTGCCGACTGGCC
>QMMC01000063.1 GCA_003647065.1 Deltaproteobacteria bacterium
CCAGCCCTGCTGGGGCGGTGGGGGCTGCTGCTGCTGCTGCTGCTGCTGCTGCTGCTGCTGCTGGTCCGGCTGCTGCTGGTCCGGCTGCTGCTGCTGCTGGTCCGCCGGCGGGCTCTCCCAGTTGTCTCCACCCTCGGGGTCTCCCCACTGGGCGCTGGCCGGAGCCGCGATCGCGACGAAGGCCAGAGCGGCTAGAACGGCGGTCGTTGTTTTCGCGTTCATTTCGAAAGTCTCCACTCGGTGAGTCCCTTGCGCCCGATTTGAGCATCGCGGCTTCAAGGCCACCCCATCGGGGCGTGTTCTCGCGTTCTTACGCTCGACCTCGGCGTTCCTCCCCAACTCACCGTCCGTGGGCGGGCTTGGGTAGCAATGAACCGACGCCAGCGGCCCGGATGTAGCACACGGTCCGGCCCCTGGGGCGTCCCTCGGGCCCCTCTTTGAGAGGTCTCACACGTGGAGCCGCCTGGCCGGTTCAGGTGCGCCGGAGCCGGAGGGCTCCGTAAAGGCCCGTCCCGGCGACGGCGACCCAGATGACCGCGGCGTGGCCGAGAAGCAGGTGACCTGGATGGCTCTCTCCGCATATGACCGAGAGGGCTGCAAATGCTGAGAGGCTGGCGCCAGTGCTGAGGAGGAGGGCAGCGTTTCCCATCAGGGCCCGGGCGCCGTACCAGGCTGCGGCGCCCACTGGGATCGTCAGGGCGAGGCCTTCGACCAAGCAGGGGAGGGGGGCCGCCGGGAGAGCGCCCGAACCCGCCGCCACCTTGACCAAGGCAGCTGCCAGGATCGGCAGGATCGGCAGGACCAGGGCTGCCGAGATCAGGCCCGCCTCGAAACTTCGCGGCAGGGCCCGGCGGTGAATGGGCCAGAGGGCCGCCGAGAGTGCGGCGATGGACACCACCGCTGCGGCGATGGCGATGGCGAGGGGCAGGGGCACGATGGGGCCTTCGCCGAAGAGGTCCGCCCTGGGTGCGATGAAGGCGAGGCAGATGGGGGCCCCGAGGGCGACGGCGGTGAGGCCGAGCCGCTGGACCCGGGTCGTTCGGGAGCGAAGGAAGGCGCGTGGGCCCCGCTCGGCCTCCACATTGCGAGCGATCGCCTCGAAGAGCCCTCGGACCTCGTGGAGCGCGCCCGGCGGAGCGTCTGGAAAAGACGCCCGCAATGACCCCCCGACTTCACTCTCGCTCCCGAGGAGTTCGCCGCACGAAGCACACCCAGAGAGGTGGTCCTGCACTTCGGGCCCGGAAAGGGCCTGCCCCCCGAGGAGGGCGTCTTCGATGTCGGCACAGCGAATCACGGTTGCTCTCCGGGTATGCCGCGTTTGCCTCTTTGGTTAGCGCCAATCGGCCGTTCGGCGGAAAGGCTCTTCCGGAGGCGCCCGTAGCCCCGGTGCGCGCGGACCTTTACCGCCGAGACGCTGGCACCGACGACCACCGCGACCTCCTGAAAGGAAAGCTCCGAAAACCAGTGCAGTTCGATGACCTCGCGCTGGCCCGGGGGGAGGGAGGCGAGGGCGGCTCGGACTGCCTGGGCGCGTTCGTGTCGAGTTGGGTCGTAGGCGGGGACCGACGGATCGTTGCGGCCGTCGAGGTCGAGGGGGGCCTCCGGGCGCCGGCCTCGGCGCCGGAAGTACTCGCGCTTCAGATTGAGGGCGATGGTGAAGATCCAAGGCCTGAGGGTCGCGCCACTGCGGAAATCGTGGCGTGCGCGGTGAAGGTGGAGGAAGGTCTGTTGAACGATTTCTCGGGCATCGTCTTCCGAGCGAACCTGCCGGCGAATCACCCGCAGGAGGCGGCCCCCGTAACGGTGAAAGAGCTCCGCGAAGGCGGTCTCGTTCCCCGCGACGTAGGCCGCCATCAGCCTCTCGTCGCTCTGATCGGCGAGGTCCATTTCCCCGACGCTTCATGCGCTGACCGATGGATGATCGTTACAGACTTTCGGCTATCATCCGGCCGATGCACCGTCTGAGCGCCGTCGAAGAGGCCGTCGCCAATGCCGGAACGGTGCGGGATGCTGCCCTCCGGGGGCGAAATGCGGCGTGGCGTGAGCGGGGGGTCGTGCACACGCCGGCGGAGGTTGCCCGGTACGTCGTCTCGTCCGTCGACCGCGTCCTCCGCGAGCGTCTCGGCCTCAAAGGGGGCATCGCGAATTCTCGCGTTGCCCTCGTCGACCCCGCCTGCGGCCCTGGCGCTTTCCTTGCGGCGGCCCTCACGGTTGCGGGGAGGCGCCTCGGGGCCCCGGGCCGCTGCGTCGGCCTCGACATGGACGAAGGGGCGGTCCAGGTCGCCCGGGAAGTCCTCGGGCCGGCTGCCGAGGGTGCCGGCTGGCCCTTGGAACTCGACGTCGGCGATACCCTTCAGAGCCTCACTCCCTTTGGCGATCTCGAGCCCGACGCCGTCATCGTGGTCGTCGGCAATCCCCCGTGGGCGAGCAAGAGCGCCAACCGGGGTGCCCAGGCCACCGAGGCCCTGCTCGAAGATTTTCGTCGCGACGAAAACGGATGTCGTCTCGACGAGCGCAAGATCGGCGTGCTTTCCGACGACTACGTGCGTTTCGTGCGATGGGCCTGTGAGGTGGTCCGCGGCGGCGGCGGCGGCGGGGTCCTCGGCTTCACCACCAACGGCTCGTTCATCGACGGTCCGGTGCACCGAGGAATGCGTGGGGCGATGGTGCGGTGGTTCGACGGCGTCGATATCGTCGACCTCGGAGGTAGCGCGCTGCTCTCCCGTACCGGCGAAAAAGACGAAAACATCTTCGGGGTGCGCCCGAGCGTCGCCCTCACCGTGGCCCATCGCTTGCCGACCCGGCCCGTCGACGTGCTACCGGGCGTCCGCCGCGCACGGGCACGTCACGCCTCGATTCCGGGCACCCGCGCGGCCAAACTGCACGCCCTCGCCGAAGACCAGGTCTCCTTCGCGCGCGTCGCCGCCGCCGGACCGATGTTCCTCTTCAAGCCGACCATCGTCGATGCTCGCTACGAGGGGTGGCCCTCCCTCGATGAACTGTTCTGCTTTCATGCCGAGGGCGTGCAGACCAATAGGGACACCGCGGTCATCGACGACGATCCCGAACGACTCCGAGCGCGCCTCACGCGCTTCGCCCATGGCACGGCGGGCACGGAGGGCACCGAGGATGCCGGGGGCCTCACCGAGGACTCTTCCCTCGCGCCCGCTCTGGTCGCGAAGGGCCACTACGACCCTGAGGTCGCCCGCCAGCGCGTCGGCGCCGTCCTCAGAGGCGACCCCGAATCCGCCATCGCGCCGATTGCCTACCGGCCCTTCGAAGGGCGGTTCTTCGCGCCGATCACGCCGTTCTGCCATCGACCCCGGCCCCGACTCCTCGCCGCCGTCCGACACGGGGGACCGATATTGGTCACCGTTCGCAAGGACCGAGGCAAGTTGCCGTGGAACCACTTCGGGGCGGTCTCCGCGATTCCCGATAACTGCTTCTTGTCCACTCGGTCGTCGTGTCGGACCCGCGCCTTTCCGGCCTACGACCCCGACGGGAAAGACAACCTCGACCCCGAAGTGCTCGCGTCGTTCGTCGCGCGCCTCGACGGACCGCCCACCACGCGACAGGTGATGGCCTACGTGCTCGCGGTCCTGGCCTCGGCCGAGTACCGAGAGCGCTTCGATCCGCTGCTCAAGCTGTCCTATCCGCGCGTCCCGCCGCCGACCGATGATGTCGTCTTCCGCGCCGTGGCCGAGGCCGGAGAAGCGCTCTTCTCCGCGTTCTTGGCCGATGGAAAGACCGCCGGGAACGCTACGGGGACCGACGCCGAGGAGCCGGTGTCCGTTGGCCACCACGGCCGTCGCGGTGCCGCCCTCGCGGCCGCGATTCGAGGCGCAGGAGCCGCAGTTGCGCCTCTTTTGGGCCCTGATTGACCTCGCTCCCCGCGTTTGCCACGCTGAGAGTTCGACTTCGTATGGTGAATCCGCGCAAGACCCGCCTCTCGGCCAAGCTCCGGCGAGCGCCGACGCGCTACGAACCGGTCAAGCGGCTGGCCGCCGGCGGCATGGCCGAGGTGTGGAAAACCCGCGCCGTCCTCGAGACCGGAGAGAGTTACTTCGTCGCGATCAAACGCATCCTCCCGGAACTCTCTCAACAGGAACTCTATCGCTCGATGTTCGAAGACGAGGCGCGCCTCGGCATGCTGCTCCGGCATCCGAACGTGGTCCGAGTTTATGACGCCCGCGAAGTTGGCGACGCGTTCATCATGGTCATGGAGCTGGTGGATGGCACGTCCCTGAAATCGCTCCTCGACCGCGCTCACGCCCGTGGCGCCTGCATGCCGGTTGCCGCGGCGCTGCACGTCACGCGGCAGCTCGCTCTCGGTCTCGACTACGCTCATCTGGCGACCGATGCGAAGGGCAACCACCTAGGCATCATTCATCGCGACGTCTCTCCGCACAACGTGCTGCTGAGTCGCGGGGGGGCGGTCAAGTTGGCCGACTTCGGACTCGCGGACGCGTCGGTGCACCAGACGATGCAGAGCGAGGAACTCGTTGGAGGCAAGTTCGGTTACCTCGCGCCCGAGACCGTGCTGCAGAAGCCGGCCGACCACCGCATCGACATCTTCGCGGCAGGGATCGTCCTCTGGGAAATGCTCACGGGCCGTCGGCTCTTCCAGGGCTCGGACGACGGGATCACGGTGCGCAACGTCGTCCGCCAGACGATCGAGCCCGTGTCTCGATACAACTCGTCGGTGACGCCCGAAGTCGATGCCCTGGTGGCCCGGACCCTCGACCGCAATCCCGAGCGCCGTATCCGGAGCGCCGCCGCCCTCGTCGAAGCCGTGGACGGCGTCCTCGCGTCCCTCGACCCGCGGGTTGGGGCTCGTGATGTCGCGCTCCTCGTCGGTCTGCACCTAGCCCGGGGCATGACCGCGCCTCCGCCTCCTCGAAGCCCGAGTGATTTGCTTGCCGAACTCGACGCGTTCGTCGAGGCGTCCGTAGACGTAGAGTTCGACCTCGGCGCCGCACCCCTCGACCCGTCGCAGTTCGCGTCGCTGCTCCAACAGCCCGCCTCGGGAGTTCGGCCGATGCCTGCGGACGAGGCCGACGACGGCGACGGGTTCGGTTCCTGAGGTCTTCGATCGTCGGGCGACGCCCCCATCGTATGTTTTTTTTCGCTACGGCGGGATCTCGGCCGATCACGTGGGCGAATGTGCGACGAGTCGGCTGGAGGCTTCAGTGGAGCCGGTGTGGGGCGCTGTGTTCCGCTCGACCCGGGGGCTGCGGCTCTCGGCCGGATCTTCCTACGGCCAGCCGCTTCGTGACCCGTTCCGGGCGACGACGCCCGGGGGCCGTTGATCTCCTCCGATGTCGCTTTCGTCGGTGGCTTGCCCCCGCATCGGTCCGGCCGGTACCACCCCACGAATCCCGCGCGGGGGGTGGGGCCTGGAATCGTTGGACAAGATTGGATCTCCAAGGCGGCACCGAGGTATAGTCGTCAGGTCCCAAATGGCGCCGAGACGGCCAGATTCTTCAGACGTGGACGAACCCACGACAACGCCGGTCCGTACGGACCTGGAGCCGCGCTCGGGCGTACAGGCTAGCGTGAACGACGACCTCGATTTCGACGACGAGACCATGGTCGAGATGAACGCCGGTCCGCCGATGGCCGACGAGCCGGCGAACGTTCTCAGCCCGGACTACCCCGCCATCGACTCTTACGGTCGTTACGACATTCTGGGCCGCCTCGCCGTCGGCGGCATGGCCGAGGTCTTCCTCGCTCGCGAGATGGCCGGCCACGGTGCGATCCGTCACATCGCCGTCAAGCGCATCCTTCCGCAAATCGCGGACGACGACACCTTCGTCGAAATGTTCCTCGATGAGGCGCGTCTCGCGATGCGCCTCAATCACCCGAACATCTGTCACATCTACGACATCGGCGAACTCGACGACAGCTACTTCATCGCGATGGAGTGGGTCAACGGCGTGCCCTTCGGCAAGCTCATCGCCAAGGCGCGGCAGGCCGGCACCGTCCTGCCAGTCACCATCGCCGTCAAGGTCATGGCGCACGTCGCCGATGCTCTGAACTACGCACATCAAGCACGAGACGGCGTTGGACGACCGCTCAATATCGTGCACCGAGACTGCAGCCCGCAAAACATCATGGTGCGCTACGACGGCGTGGTGAAGCTCTTGGACTTCGGAATCGCGAAAGCCGCGACCCAGACGACCAAGACCGAGGCCGGCATCGTCAAGGGCAAGTTCTCCTACATGTCCCCCGAGCAGTGCCTCGGGAAGCCCCTCGACGCGCGGTCCGACATCTTTGCGATTGGTGCCTGCCTCTACGAGGGGCTCACCGGGAAACCTGCGTTCCGTCGCGCCTCGGACCTCGACACCATGCGGGCCATCGTCCATGAGCCGGTCCCTTCCGCGCGCTTGGTTCGAAGCGATGTCCCTCCGCGCCTCGATGCCATCCTTCGCCGGGCCCTCGCCAAGGACCCGACCCAGCGCTTTCAGACGGCGGGCGAACTCTACATCGCCCTCGAACGCTTCCTGGCCGAACAGGGCGAGTTCGTGCACGCGATGCACATCGGGGCTGCCATCGAGAAGCTCATGCCCGACGCGGCGGCGGCGGGGCCCTTTGCTCCCTCTTCCAGCGCATCGGGCCGGGCTCTGTCCCTCCCCGAGTCGGGCTCGCGTCCCACAGCGGAGGCGGCCAGCGGGTCGGGTGATGGTGGGGTCTTCGATCGCGCGAGCGAGCCCGGCTCCGATCTCGATACCATCGACAGTCGACTCTCTGACGAGGACGCCGCTGCGATGGCCGACGGGGGCATCGAGGTCGATCTCGATGACGACTTCGACGGTCAGCTCGATGACGAAGACCTGCCCACGGAACAGTGGGCGGGCGACGACCTACCGCCGGCCATCAAGCATCTGCACGAGATGGCCGAGAAGCGGCGCGCGGCCGAAGCCGCAGACGACGCCCCGACGACGCCCAAGGTCGCCGGCGGAGACGCCGCCGGCGTGCCATCGAACTACACCGACGCGACGGCGATGCTCGGGAAGCGGCCGGGCGCCGCAACCTCGGGCCCTCACTCGGATACCTTCGTTCCCGACGAACCCCGAGGGCCTTCGATGTTGGTTCGTGCCGGCGTACTGCTGGCCGCCCTCGTCGCCGCCGCGGTCGTGACCGCCGGTCTTCTGTGGGCCTTGTCCGACCGGGACCCGGCTGACGACGGCGCGGCCCTCGACCCGGGCACCGATGAAGCGGCGACCGGCACGGACACGGCCGACACCTCGGGGTCGCCGGGGGCGGCGACGGGGGATCCCTCGGGTTCCGAAGGCCCCTCCGAGACGGATCCCGGTGAAACAGTCACCGCCGTGCCGACGACCGGTGCGGTGGAGGTCACCTCCGAGCCCCCGGGGGCGACGGTACACCTCGGAGATCTCGAGGCCACGACTCCTGTGACCTGGGAAGAGGTCGCGGCCGGCACCCACTCGGTGACCGCGACCCTCGAAGGACACGAGGAGACGACCGAGGAGATCGAGGTCGAGGCCGGCGAAACCGCTCGCCTCACCCTCCAACTCAGCGCGGCCGCGGCTGCGCTACCCGGGGAAGGGCAAGCCCCTGCGGCAGCGGTTAAGCGACCCCCCGCGCGCCCCTTGGGGTTGCTCGTCCTCGACACCGACCCCCGGGGAACGCGAGTGTTTTACGGTCGGACCCCCCTGGGCCGAACGCCCCTCCGAGCTCGGCTCCCCGTGGGCACGGTGCGGCTACGCTTGACGACACCGGACGGCAGTAATCATGTACGCTCGGTTCGCATCAATCCTCGCGGCCAGTCGCGCGCGTTCTTGCCCCTGTCCCATTGATGAAAAAATACACTCACTCGTGCGCCATGTTGGTGGGGGTGTTGGCAGTGGTGGGCGCGGCGCCGGCCGTCGTGCAAGCCCAAGGGGGCTTCTCCCTCTCCCGCTATCGCCTGCCTCCGAGTGCTGACGAGGGTTTTGGCCTGCTCTCTCCAGCTCCTCCCCCCCACCTGCGTCTCGATCTGCGTCTCGGCATCGACTACTCGTACGGCCAGCTCGCCTTGAGCACGACGACCGGGGACGGACGTACCCGCGACGGCTATCTGGTGGAAAACTCATTCACCACACACCTCGCGGCGTCCATGGGCCTCGGTGACTGGTTTGGTTTCTGGGTGGGTCTTCCCGTGACGTGGGCCCAGGGCGGCGCCGACCCAGCGGACCTGGGGCTGCCCATGCTCGCAGCTCCCGCGGGGCCGGCCGCCGGTGACATGGCCATCGGTCTCCGGGCGGTCTTCCTCGGTGACCGCGAGCGCCCGACCGAGGGTGCCAACTTCTCCCTCGGTGCGGCGGCCTCTCTCTTGCTCCCGACCGGCGTTCAGGAGTCTCTCACCGGCGACGGCGGCGTTGGCTTCCGGCTGCTCATCTCGGCGGCCCTCGGAACCTCCATGCTGACCCCCATCGCGAACGTCGGCATCGCCTATCGCCCCGACGGAGATTACCAGGGCCTCGCCCAGTCCGGTTCGGAGCTGCTCTTCGGTTTGGGCGCCCACCTCCACCTCGACCCGGTGCGCATCGAGGCCGAACTCCGGGGGGCGACGACGCTGACCACCGATCAGGTCTTTTCCGGCGACGCGGTTCCCATCGAGGTGTTGCTCGGAGCTCACCTCGCCCTCGGGTCCGGCATCACCGCCGGCCTCGCCATCGACGCCGGCGTGACCCAGGGCGTGGGCGTTCCCGCGGTTCGCATCCTCGGAACCTTCGGGGTGGCCCTTTCACTAGCCGACGATGACGGCAGTGACGATGACGATGACGACGATCAGGGCGGGGACGGTGCGGTGGCCGGCGATCCGGATGGTGATGGCATCTCCGGTGCCGCTGACCAATGCCCCGAAGAAGCCGAAGACGCCGACGGCCACGCCGACGACGACGGTTGCCCCGAGGACGATGCCGACGGCGACGGTCGCCCCGACACCGACGACTTCTGCCCCGACGAGCCGGAGACGCCCAACGGCTACCTCGATGACGATGGCTGTCCGGACGGCGTCGAGATCAACGAAGAAGGCATTGCGACCACCGCACCGCTCACCTTCGAGCACCGCGACGCGGACTTGACCGACGAGGCGAACGGCCTCTTGGACCTCCTGGCGCGCGCTCTTCAGGATCACCAGGAAGTCGTCCTCGTGCAGATCGAAGGGCACGCCGCTGAAAACGAAGGCCGGACCAACCGCCGCCTCGAACTCTCCGGGCAACGCGCCGAGGCAGTCATGGAGTACCTCGTGGGACGTGGGGTTCGGCAGGGGCGCCTCACCTTCGTCGGCATGGGCTCCGACGTGCCCGCCGAAGCAGGCGCGCACAACGAAAACCGCCGCGTCAGCTTCCGCGTCCTCGAGCGGCGCTGAATCCCGATTCGTCCATCCGGTAGACCGCCGAGCTGATGCGGTGGGGGGCCCGGGCGGCGTCGTCTTCGGCCCGCCGCTCGAGCTCGGCCACGAGGGCCTCTGGCGTCAGCGGCGCCGCTAGGAGCGTATCTCGGTGGGGCACGGCGACATAAAACGGCGTCCCGATCTCCCGAGAGATCACCTCATGGAGGTTGGGGAGAAGGAACCGCGCCGCGTCGAGGCCATCGCCGCTGCGCGCGACGATCAACGGCCCTGCGTCGGTCTCGAGGCGCGTGAAGCGGGCGTTCGTCGAGCGTGCGGCGAGGTTCTCTACGGCGCGTTCGAGGACCTCGTCGAAGCTCCGGTCCCATGCATCGAGTTCGTCTTCGCGCAGGAATCGGGACCGGCCGTCGTGGGCGACGAGGAGGGCGACGGAGAGGCTCGGCAGGAGCGTGCGGATAGCCAGCTCTCCGCGTCCCTCAGCGCCCTCGGGGAGGTCGGCGGCGAAGCTCGGAGGCACGAGGCGCGGGACGAGGCGCGGCCCAGCCTCGTCCCAGGGCAACGCCGTCGCCCGGCCTCCGAGGAATGCCACGAGCTTGTCCACCGATCGATGGACGTCCGCGTCGTCGCCGTCCCGGGTTGCCGCGATCGTTCGGCTGAGGTCGACCTCGGTCTCGTCGCTGAGCTTCAGGTAGTGTTCGAAGTGCTCGCGGACCTCGAGAGGCGGCTCACGTTTCGAGAGTACGTCGGCGAGGTAGACGCGGACCCGAGCCCCCGGGCCTCGTCCCCCAGCCTCCGCTTCGGCACTTCGGATCGCGGCCGCGAGCGCTGCCCCGGGGTCGTCCGCGTCGAGGACCTCCTCGATCGCGCCGAAGGGGTCGAAGTAGCCATAGGTACCGATGCGTATTCGATGCACGCCATCGCGGCAGCGGTGCTCGCCTTCGCCAACGCGGGCGATGAGCAGGAGGGCGAGGGCGGCCCCGGCTCCTTCCACGAACGCCCGGTCGGCATCGTCTCCGGGATCCTCGACCTCACAGTAGTCTTGGATGAGCGAGAGCAGCGCCCTCATGCCTTCGGCCCCCGACGGGAGGTCCGGAGAAAACGCCATGACGGCGTCGTGCAATGGACCGGCGCGGTCTCGAAGGCGGTCTAGCCAGGTCACGCGTCGAGCACCGCGCGGGCGATCAGCATCTTCTGCACGTCCGTCGTGCCCTCGTAGATGCGTAGGGCGCGGACCTCCTGATAAAGGCGCCCGAGCACACCGTCGGTTGCGACGCCGCGGCCCCCGAGGAGCTGCACTCCGTGGTCGATGACCCGCTGGGCGGATTCTGTCGCGACGAGCTTCGCCATGCTGCCGCAGCGGGACACCTCGTCCCGGGGCGCCCCGGCGTCGGCGAGGGCTGCGGCGCGATAGACCAAGAGTCGGCTCGCGTCGACGTCACACGCCATGTCGGCGATGCGCATCTGTACGGCTTGGAGCGCCGCGAGGGGCGCTCCGAATTGTTCGCGGGTCTTCACGTGGTTGGTCGCTTCGACCAGGGCTCGGGCCGCGAAGCCCACCGCGGCGGCTCCGACCGTGGTCCGAAAGCGGTGAAGAGTGCCGAGGGCCGCGCGCATGCCGTCGCCCTCTTCGCCGAGGCGTTCGATCGCCGGCACGCGGACTCCGTCGAGCCGCACGCGGCCGATGGGGTGGCCGCCGAGGACCTCCTGGGCTTCAGTCGAGAGCCCTGGTGTGCCTCGTTTGACCACGAAGGCGCTCAGCCGACGGCGCGCGCCCTCGGGAGCGGTGGCGGCGAACACGGTGAAGATGTCGGCGATGGGTGCGTTCGAAATCCAGATCTTCTCGCCCCGGAGCACGTACTCGTCGCCCTCGCGGGTCGCGGTGGTGGCGATGCCCCCGAGGTCGGAGCCGGCCTCGGGCTCGGTGAGTGCAAAAGCAGCGACGTGTTCGCCGCTCAGGACCCCTGGCAGGTGACGGGCTTGCTGTTCTTCGTCGCCGGCTAGCACGATGGGGTGGCTGCCCAGCCCCTGCATGGTGAAGGCGAGATCGAGGAGCGGCGACGAGAAGCCGAGACGCTCCCGGGTCAGGCAGAGGGCGACGGATCGGACCGACTCGAAGGTGCCTCCGGCCGACCGTGGGGCGACGAGGCCGAGGAGGCCTGCTTGGCCGAAGTGCCGGACCAGCGCCACGAGGGCGCTCGACGCATCGGCGGCGCCGTCTTCGATTGCGAGCGCTTCTTTCGCGAGCTCCTCGGCGGCATCCCATGAGGGCCCGATCAGCTCGGGCGGTACGAACGCCCCCTCGATCACGTCGCCGGGGCTGATCATTCGAACCTCGGCGCGCGTTTTTCCTTCCACGCGTCATGGGCCTCGCGGAAGTCGGGGTGTTGCATGCAGATGGCCTGGGCCTGGGCCTCGGCCTCGATCGCGGTGGCGAAGTCGAGGTGCTCTTCGTACTCGAGCATGCGCTTGGTCATGGCGTGGGCGAAGGCGGGGCCTTCGGCGAGGGCCTTTGCGAAAGCGTCCGCCTCGCCCTGGACGGCCTCTGGCGCCACGACCCGGTTGACCAACCCGATGCGCTCGGCCCGCTCGGCGTCGACGAACTCGCCGGTGAGCAACAACTCCGTCGCGCGGCCGAGACCCACGACTCGCGGCAGGAGATACGCCGCGCCCATGTCCGCACCGGAAAGGCCGACCTTGGGGAAGAGATACGCGATGCGCGTGTCGGCGGCCGCGATGCGCACGTCACACGCCAGCGCGATGACCGCTCCGGCGCCGCATACCACGTTGTGCAGGGCCGCGATCACGGGGGGGCGCGTCGTGCGGATGGCGTGCACCAGGGCACCGGTCATGCGCGTGAACTCGAGGAGGCCGGCCATGTCCTCGGAGAAGAGCGCGCCGATGATGTCCTCGACATCGCCCCCGGAGCAGAATCCCCGGGGCCCCTCGCCCCGGAGCACGACGGCGCGCACGGCCTTCTCGTCGCGGAGCGCGATGAACGTGTCGCGAAGCTCCCGGTAGACCTCGAAGGTCAGGGCGTTGATGCGCTTCGGTCGGTTCAGGGTGATGGTGGCGACTCCGTCACTCACCTCGTAGAGAAATGATTTTGTTTCGATGGTCATGATGGGATCACCGCGGTGGCTTCGATCTCGATGAGGGCGCCTTCTTCGATGAGGCCCTTGACCTCGACGAGCGCCATCGCCGGGAAGTGTTTGCCCATCACTTCGCGGTAGGCGGCCCCTACCTTTCTGGTCTCGGCGAGGTACTGAGACTTGTCGGTGACGTAGATGGTCAAGCGGCCGATGTGCTGGGGCTGCCCCCCGGCATCCCGAACGACCGTGACGACGTTCTCGAGGGCCTGCCGAAATTGGGCACTGAACTCGCTCGAGACGATCTGGCACCGGCCGTTCCAGGCGACCTGCCCCGCGACGAAGAGCACCCGCCCGGGCTCCATCAACATGCCATTCGAGTAGCCCTTCGGGGCTGCCCAACTCTCTGGATTCACCACTTTCGCCATGGCCTGGGACCCTAATCGACCCGCACCGATTTCGAAATGCCCGATCTGGCCCGGCGACGGGGCATTCCGGGCGGGTTCCGGGTCCCCCCGGGGCCGGGCCCATGCTATGAATCGGTCCGAAAATGGCCAAGAAGAAGACCAAGGGCAGGCGGAAGAAGACTCACCAGCGGTCCGCGGGGACGGCTCCCGCATCCGCCTCGAAAGGCGGTGCCAGTGCGGCCGGCAGCGATGCCCCCGACGACGACGCCCAAGATGCGAACGCGGGCGACGGTGGTGAGGCGGCGCAGAGTGCCAACGGTGGCAGCGCTGACGACGACGAGAGCCCCTCCGCCGCCGCCAAAGATCACGATGCCGATTCCGCCGCCAAGGCTTCCTCCGGTGGCAAAGCTAAAGCCAAAGCCAAGACCACGGGCCGCGGCCGAGGCCGTCGCGGTAAGGGTGGCCAGGAGGGGCAGCAGCGCGGACCCCACGTCGACGCGAACATCCCGAGCCCCGACGGCGAGAACGTCTCGACCGTAGGAGGTCTCTACTTCGTGGCGATCATCTTCGGCCTCATCGGCGTCGCCATCCTCGCGCAGTTTCTGATGGGGTGAGACGGCATGGGGGTGGGGCGGGGGCGATGGGCATTGCGTGCAGCGGTCGTGGCCGGCTTTGCGACCGTCGTGCTATTTCCCTCGGCCGCGCCAGCGACGATTCAGGAGCAGCGTGAACGCCTGCCGCCCCCTGCAGAGGGATGCGACGACGACATCGCCGGCGTGTGGAAGAGCCACCAGTACGACGAGGCCTATCGCGACTGGACGGTCTTCATGCTGAACATCCAACGCGTCGAAGGCAGTGACTCGGCGCTCACCGGGTCCATCGTCAATCACAGCTGGGACGCCCCGGCCGATGCCGAAGAGCCGCCGCCCTGCGCGTCATTCGGCAATGAATGGGTGGTGTCGATGGACGCCCGGGGCACCGTCTCCCCCGATGGCCGGATCTTCTTTGGTGGGGTCGGGGCCTGGCGCCTCGACCAGATCATCTGCAACGGAGGCCCCGGGGGCTACAACCTCGACAACTTCTCGGGGCAGATCGATCCCGAACTCTTCGAGTTCCAGTCGGTCAACAACGATGGGGGGCGCGCCGTCGACGACCCGACGGTCTTTCGGCGCGTGCGCTGTCTCGATTCGCCTCCTTCTCCCCACGTCGTGACCACGCCGCCGCCTTTCTATCCGGACATGGATCGGGGATGCTCGCTCTTCTAACCCCCGTCTACCGCGTCTATCGCGCACGCGTTCGGCCGTGGCTGCGTCGGGCCCGGGACTTCTTCCCCCTGACGCCCCTGGGCTTGTTCGTGGGGTGCTTCGGATCCCTCGCGCTTTTTCACTACGGCTACCAGCGCATCGACCTCTTCCTGCTGGTGGTGGGACTGGTATGCCTCGGGCTGGTGGCGGTCAGCATGGTGCTCAGCGTGGCCGGTGCGGTCGTCCTCGCCTACCGGACCCGGGGACGGTCGAGCGAAGACGCGCTGAACCTCGAGTGTGGCTTTTCACGGCGCACAGGCTTTTCGGTTGGCGCCCCCTGGTTCGTACCCTTCCTCCGGATCGGCTGGGGTTGGGTCAACCCCCACGTCGACGTGAAGTTGACCCGCCGCGGCCTGCGCATCGAGGAGGAAGTCACCCCGACCAAGCGGACCCTCGCGGACGAGGTGCGACGCCGCTTCGAAGTGGGTGACACCTTCGGGTTTGCTCGAGTCGCCTTCGAGCGGGTCGAGGAGCGGCCGGTGCGTTTCCTTCCGACCACCGGGGCCCTCAAGCAGATGCAGGTCCTCAGGACTCTCGCCGCCGGGGACGCCATCAGCCACCCCGACGGGCCCGCCGGTGGCGAGCGCATGGACATGCGCCACTACGTGCCCGGCGACCCGGTGCGCTTCATTCTGTGGAAGGTCTTTGCCCGGTCCCGAGAGATCGTCATCCGCACTCCAGAGCGCGCGATCGGCCCGAGCCACCAGACGGTCGCCTACGTGGTCACCGGCCCGGCCGACGAACCCGCCGCCGGAGCGGCCCGGGTAGCGGTCGACGCCGGAGCCCTCGGGGCCGATTGGGTCCTCGGTGCCGATGGATGTGAAGGCTACGCCGAGGACCTGCGGTCGGCCCACGAGGTCCTCGCCCGGTCCGGTGATGCGGCGGAGACCAGCGGCGGGGCGGGCCTCGGCGACTTCTTGAAGACGGCGACGCCGGGGGGCCTCGGTCGTGCCCTGGTCTTCGTCCCCGCCCGACCCGGTCCTTGGATCGACCGCGTCCTTCTTTCCCTCGGTCGAACCAAGGGGGACGTGGAGGTCGTCGTCTGCACCGACGGCGTCGACCGGAGCGCCAAGAAGGGCGGGCGCTGGGGCCGCTTCCTGTACCGGCCCGACGATTCCCCCGACCCCGCCAAGGGCGTCGGCCCCGCCTCGGCTGCGGATCTCGCCGAGGTCTGTCGTCGTCTCTCGGCGGGGCGCGTGCGCGTATTGATCCTCGACCGCATGGCGGGGCAGGTCTACTCCGCGGCTCACCAGCTGGCATCGGAGGCTGCGTGACCGAGGTGACGCGCTTCCCCGACGACGGGCTCTTCGGACGGTTCCTGCGAATCTTCCGGCACCCTCTCCGGGCGCTCTCGATGGCCCTCGCGACGACCGCTGTCGCCGCGGGCGTGACCACCGGGGGCGGCGTAGTGACCGCCATCGTCGGCGCCGTCCTCGGCGTCGTGGCCGGAGAGTTGCTGGGGCGGACTCGCGTGCGCTTGCCGACGGCTTTCGGCGCCTTCGTGGCTCTCGGGGTCCTGGGCTTGCTGCTCGCCGCTCTGGTGACGGGGTCGGAGATGCTGGCGGGGTTCTTTGGTCCGGCGAACGCTCTCGGAGTGAGCGCGATGCTGCGCTGGGGCCTCGGCGCCTTCGCCCTCGTCGGCGCGCTCCGCGTGGCCGGCGCGCGGTACCCGACGGCGATGGGCCTAGAGCTCGGGGCGGTCGTCGTCTCCGTCGGCGTGCTCTTCGCGGCCCATCGTGACGGGGTCATCGCGCGGCCCCTCTGGATCAGCGACTGGGCCTGGCAGAAGGGCATCGACCCCGCAGACATCTTCCTCGCCCTCGGCGCCACCGCGGTCGTGATCCTGGCGGTCCTCCTGGTCCTCGAGATCAAGAGCGGTCGCACCGTCTCTACCTTGGTGAGCTTGCCCCTCCTGGCGCTCCTGGCCGTCGCGTGCCTCGACGTCGTTGGACGGCCGATGCCCCAGGCCGAGGATGGCCTCGGCTTGACCACGGAAGAACAAGGCGAGCCGCCCAATCAAATGCCCGAAGAGCCGGACCAAAATGGACCGGACCAAAATGGCGGCGACGGGGGCGCCCAGCAGGGAGCCCAGGACAGTGGCGCCGCCGGGGGGCACGGGGATGCGGGCAGCGATGCGTCCGGCGGTTTGTCCGACAGCGGGGCGAGCGGCAGCGGCCTCGATGGTGGCCTCGATGGCGCCAGCCAGGGGGCGCTCGATGGCGGCGCGGGGGGACAGGGCGGGCCCGACGGCGGACCGGATGCCGGGGGCGGAGGCGGCGGCGCGGATGCGGGAGGCGACGCCGGAGGAGGGGGCGGACAAGACGGGGGTGCGGATGGGGGAGGCGCCAGCGGAGCCCAGGACAGCGGCACCGGAGGAGCGGGCGCCCAAGATGCGGGGGACGCCGGGGGCGCGACGCCGGACGCTGGGGGACGCGACGCGGGACTGAGTCCGCCGCCGGACCTGAACCAGCAGCAACAACAGCAGCAGCAACAGCAGTAGCAACAACAACAGCAGCAGCAACAACAGCAGCAGCAGCAAGATTCGAACGACGGTGCGCCGTCGCCGAGCCCCGCGCCGATGGCGGTGGTCGTGCTCTACGACGATTACGAGCCGCCCTCCCAGGGGTTCTACTTTCGGCAGGAGACGTGGAGCGAGTGGAACGGCTCTCGCCTCGTGGCGTCGGATGTCTCCGGCGTCGATGAAGACACCCTCGACGCCTTCCCCAATCGACGGACCGCGGTTTCCCCGCCCCCGGAGGGTGCGCGGCAGGTCGTCCGTGGTCGGGTCGCCATGCTCGTCGAGCACCAGCACCCCTTCGCCCTCGAGGCTCCGGTGTCGTTCCGGCCGGTGGGTAACCCCAACCCGGACCGCTTCGTGCGCGCCTATGAGTTCGAGTCCCTCGCTCAGTCAGCCGCCTATCCGGACCTCATCGGCCGGAGCGCCGGAGACCCCGAGTGGTCCGAAGAGGTGCGAGAACTCTACCTCGCACAGCACTCGGACCCGCGGATAGCCGAGCTCGAAGAGCAGATCCTCGAAGAGTCCAATATCCCCCCCGCCATGGGCGAGGACCCCTTCGCTCGGGCTCTGTCGACCAAGCTCTGGCTCGACCGCGAGCTCATCTATTCGACTCGCGAGCGCCACGCCGGCGTCGACGACCCGACCATCGATTTCCTCTTCGGAAGCCGCATCGGCTACTGCGTTCACTTCGCCCACGCGGCTGTCTTCCTCTATCGCGCGGCCGGGGTCCCCGCTCGCGTGGGGACCGGCTACATGGTGCCGGCGGAGAACCGTCGCGGCGGCTCGTCGATCCTCGTCCGCGGCGCCGATGCCCACGCCTGGCCCGAGGTTTACCTCGAAGGGGTGGGGTGGGTGGTCCTCGACATCGCCGCCGAGCGCAACCTCGATGAGCCGTCCCAGCCCCTCGACGAAGACATGCAGCGCATGCTCGGCGAGATGGCCCGGGAACAGCCCGCGGACCCGGAGCAGGAGATTCGCGACGAAGAACCGAGCGAGGCGTTCGAGCTCCCGGCGCCGCTTTGGGCGATCGCCCTCATTCTTGCGGGGTTCGTGCTCCTGGTCCTCTACTCCATCAAGCTCTGGCGCCGTCTTGCGCCGGTCTTTTCATCCACGAAGGCGATGCCCCGGGTCGCGTCCCGCGCCTACCTCGACCGCCTCGCGGAGGTTGGGCTCAGCCGGGGCTTCGGCGAAACCCGCGAGTCCTTTGCGAAGCGCGCAGCAGATCTGTCGCCAACCTTTGCCGAGATGACGCGGCTGCACGTCGCCGCTCGCCTCAGTGACCCAAAGGCGCCGGCCGAGGGCCGCCCCCACCTCGACCGCAGCCGCTGGAAAGAACTCGGGTCCGAGATTCGCGGCGAGCTCAGCGGCACCGTCAAGCTCTGGCGCCGTCTGGTCGGCATCTTTCACCCAGTGTCATTCCTCGACGCCCGATAGGTAGAGAACATGGAAAACGACTTCCAGCAGAGTGAGCACATCACCTACGAGCCCGCACCGCGGATCGGCGACCTGCAAGGGGCCTACGGGGTCGTTACGCGCATTCGAGACCGGCTGCGCACGGCGGTTCTCGGCCGCGACGAGGTGATCGAACTCGTGGTGATAGCCCTCCTCGCCGACGGTCACGTGCTCCTCGAGGACTACCCCGGCTCGGGCAAGACGACCCTTGCCAAGGCCCTCGGGGACTCGATTATCGATGACCTCCCCGACGACGACATCGTCACGATTCGCCGTATCCAGTTCACGCCGGACCTCCTCCCGTCGGATGTCACGGGTACGACCATCTTCGACCCGAATACGAACAGGTTCTTCTTTCGCCCCGGGCCGGTCTTCGCCCACGTGGTCTTGGCGGACGAGATCAACCGGACCTCGCCCAAGGTCCAGTCGGCGCTCCTCGAGGCGATGGGTGAAAAGCAGGTCACCGTCGACAACCGCACCCGGGCCCTCGACCCCTTCTTCTTCGTCATCGCGACCCAGAACCCCCTCGACCTTTCGGGCACCTTTCCGCTCCCCAGCGCGCAGCTCGACCGCTTCCTCTTCAAGATCCGCATGAACCACATCTCGCGTGACGCCGAGCTCCAGGTCCTGGCGAGCCTGAAGCAGCGCCGCTCCGGGATCGGCTCCGACCTGCCTCGGGTCACCCGCACCGAGATCCTCGACGCCCGGGCGGTCGTCGAGAACGCGGTTCACCTCGACCCCGCGATTCGTGAGTGCCTCGTCGACATCGCGAACAAGACCCGGGCGGACCCGCGGATCCTTCAGGGGGCGTCGACCCGCGCCTTGGTGCTGATGATCCCCGCGCTTCAGGCCCGCGCCCTGAGCCAGGTGCGGGACCACGTCACCGCCGAGGACATCCACGCCCTCGGGACCTACGTCTTTGGCCATCGCCTCGAACTCGCCCCCGGCGGGGATACCCTCGAGACGGTGGTGCACGAGTGCATGGCGGAGCCCCTAGAGCGGCTAGCCCGGGCGACGATGCAGAAATAGTCCAATGACGTTCACTCACGCCATTCGCCGGCTTTCCTCCTCGCCCCCTCCCTGCGAAGTACCTTTGGTACTCCTCAGTCGGGGGCACGCCGGCAATCCAGCTCCGTGCGGCTCCGCCGCCCTGCGCCTTCTTGGCGGCTTGCGGGGGCGCTCGGCGACTGACGCAATTGAACGCCATTGGGGCCCAAGTGACAGTCGGTCGGTGCGCACACCATGAGACGTCTTCTTCACATGCTCCAGCTCACACTTCGGCGCGTTCGGCTCTTCGTTTCGGCGAAGCGGTCGCGGAAGGTTTTGGCGTCAGTGGTCGCGGCGTGGGTCGTATGTGTCGGCCTGCTGGCGCTCATGCCCGAGGCGACGGCGCAGACCGGGGCGGGGGCGTCGGCGGCGCGCACCGATGTCGAGGCGGAGGCGTATCGCCTTTACTCCGATGAGAAGCTGATTGGCGCCCGGACGAAGGCCGAGGAGGCCCTCGCGGCGGACGACGACAGCCTCGTCGGTCATTTCGTCCTCGGTCAGGTGCTGCGCGAGGCCGAGGGCTCCCTCGCGCGCTCGATGTTTCACCTCGGCCGCGCCCGGGAGCTCTACGAGACGACCTGGGTCGCCTCGTCCCGCCCCGATGACGCTCCCTGGGAGCTACACCGCAACACCCTCTACGCCATCCAGGGCCTCGCCGGAGAGATGGAACTCTACGACTACCAGCTCGAGATCCAGGGCTATCACGACTACCTCTACGACCCGGACCTGCTCGCGGAGCACGCGTGGCCGCTGATCGGCCTCGGCCGTTACGACGAGGCACGGGACTTCGCGCTTCGGGCGACGAAGGCGCGGCGGGACCCGTGGATGCGTTCGTCTGGGCTCAATGCGCTCTGTGCCGTCGAGGGCGAGGCGGGCCGGCGCCACCCGTGGCTCGAGGCCTGCCTCGCGGCCATCGAAAATGCCCGAGAGCGCCGCGGCACCGAGGACGAGGGGGCGCTGACGGTGCACGCCTTCAACGCGGCTCAGGCGGCGCGTTCGACCCTTTCCTTCGATCAGGCCGAGGCCCTCGCCCTCGAGGGCGCCCGGCGCCTCGAGTTCACTCCGGCCAACCCCTGGCGGCTCCTGGCACGGCAGTACCTCGACCAGGGGCGCATGACCGACGCCGCCGGGGCCCTCCGCGAGATGCAGCGGTGGCGGCGGCGGCAGCCGGCCTACCTCCGGGACCAGGACCGCGCCGAGACCGACGTCGCATTTGCGACCGTCATGCTCATCGCCGGGGAGACCGACATCGCCGCCCGCGCCGTCGGCCGGGCGATCGACCAGCCCGACCGCCGGGGCCTCACCAGCTCGTCGGCGGAGCAGGCCGAGGGCGCCCACGCGCTCCTCCGGCGGGCCGTCCTGCGCACCCAGGCCGAACGCGACGCCGAGCGTGCGGCATTTGGCGGCGTGCTCGGGCAATTCGAGGGCGTGGCCCGCAGAGCCTTCGACGATTCGGCCCTCTTCGCGGACGAAGAACGCATCCGAGCGAGCCTCGCCGATGAACGACGTCTGACACTAACCTTCCGCTTCTACGTGAACGGCGGCCTCGAGCCTTTGCCCCCGTGGCTCGTCGGGGACCTCATCGACGTGCTCGGGTCGGGGGTCGTCGCCGTCGCCATCCGCGAGGCCCGCATCCTCGAGGGGCCGTCTCCTTTGGACGCGTACTTCGATGGCATCGAGGCCGAACTCGCCCTCGCGTCGGGGGACGAGGCAGAGGCGATGGACTTCGCCCAGCGAGCCCTCGAATCCTTGCCGACCACGGAAGCGCTCCTGCGCGCGCGCTTGTCCGTCGTCGCGGCCGAGGCTGCCCGCCGCCGGGGACGAAATAGCGAAGCCATTGCCTACCTCGGGGATGCTCTTGCGGTCGATGGGGGCGTCCTTCGCCGCCTCCGCGTCTCCATCCCGGCACGGGTTCGAGTCACCGGGGGGTCGTCCATCGCCTCTGACGTTGGGGCCATGATCGGGCGCTCCCCCCGTTTTACCGACGACGCCGGCTTCGAGGTCCGGG
>QMMC01000064.1 GCA_003647065.1 Deltaproteobacteria bacterium
GGCCTCCCTGCCCCCGGCGAAGCCCCCGTCCTCGTCCCTCTCTCCAGAGTCCCGGGTGCTCCCGGCGCGTGCGGGCTCTCCCGAAAAGAGACGGCACTCGCCGACGACCGAAACGCTCTCCGGCGCCCCCGGTCCCCGAACGAGATGGCCTCTCTGGCTCGGTGTCTTCGCTCTCGCCACCGCTCTCGCTATCGCGGTGGTGTTCGCCTCGATGTAACGCTCACTCCGTCAAGCCGCCCCGATGCCGCGCGGCTCTTCGCCGTACGCTTCGACGCCGCACTCGGCGACGTCGAGGCCCTCGAACTCGTGCTCTGCCGAGACGCGAATGCCGCCCGGGAGCCGGGCGAGGAGCCACCAGAACGCGGCGCCACTGGTGAAGGCGAAGGCGGCGGCGGCGAGGGCGCCGAGGGCCTGGGTGCCGAGGAGGGCGAGGCCGCCGCCGTGGAAGAGACCGGCCTCGGCACTGAAGAGGCCGACGGCGAGGGTGCCGAAGATGCCGCCCATGCCGTGCACCGGGATGGCGCCGACGGGGTCGTCGATGCGCAGGCGCTCCAAGAGGAAGACGCCTTCGACGGCGATGACGCCACCGATGGCGCCGACGAGGATCGACTCGACGGGGCCGATGACGTGGCACCCGGCGGTAATGGAGACGAGGCCCGCGAGGACGCCGTTGAGGCCCATCGAGAGGTCGAGCATGCCGGTGCGCAGGCGCGTATGGGTGAGGGCGGCGAGGAAGCCGGCTGCCGCTGACAGGTTGGTGACGAGGATGATCGAGGCGATGGCCTCGGGATGGGCGGCGAGCTCGCTGCCGCCGTTGAAGCCAAACCAGCCGAGCCAGAGGATGAGGACGCCGAGGGCGGCGAGGGGGAAGTTGTGGGCCGGCATGGGGCGCGAGCTGCCGTCCTTGCCGTACTTGCCGAGGCGCGGTCCGATGGCCATCGCGCCGGCGAGGGCGAGACCGGCGCCGACGACGTGGACGACCGTCGACCCTGCGAAGTCTACGAAGCCGAGGTCCGCGAGGAAGCCGCCGCCCCAGACCCAGTGGCCGACGATGGGATAGACGACGGCCGAGGCGAAGGCAGTGAAGACGAAGAAGGTGCCGAGGCGCGCCCGCTCGGCGACGGCGCCGCTGACGATCGTCGCTGCGGTGGCCGCGAAGACGAGCTGGAAGAAGAGGAAGACGTAGAGCGGCAGCCCGTCCGGGGCCCCCGCCACCGATTCGGTCGCCGCCGGGGCGAAGCCCGAGAGGCCGATGAAGGCGTTGCCCTCGCCGAACATCAAGCCGAAGCCGACGAAGAAGTAGAGCAGTGATGCGATCGAGACGACCGACACGTTCTTCAGGAGCACCATCACGGCGTTCTTGCGTCGACAGAACCCGCTCTCGACGAGGGCGAAGCCCGCGTGCATGAAGAATACGAGGAAGGCGCTGAGCAGTACCCAGATGCTGTCGATGATCGTCTCGTCCAAGGAAGTCCTCCGCCGTGGGGCCCTCGGCATCATGGGAAGCGGAGGTTTCGTGAGTGTTTCGGTTGGGCTAATTCCGGGGTTGCCCGGGTCTCTTCCGGGGCGTACTTCTAAGCCATGCGAAACGCGATTGGAGCAGCGCTCCTCTTGATCGTCGGCTGCGGTGGGGTGCAGTCAGAACCCGCGGCACCGGCCCCCGAGGCCGAACCCGTCGCCGAGGCCGACGCGCCGCCGGCCTCGGACCGGATGCAGCAGCACTTCACGGACGTCGGAATCGCCCGGGACGCGGTGATTCAGGGCGACCTCGAGGCGGTCCGGGCGCCCCTCGCGCGCATCGCCGCAGCCGAGTACGGCTTCGACCTGCCCGCCGATTGGCTCCAGTGGGTCGAGGAGATGCAGCAATCGGCCGGGGGCTACGCCGACTCGGCGGACCTCCTCGCGGCGGCGAACGCGGTCGCGTCGTTGACCGAGAGCTGCGCCGATTGCCATCGAACCACCCTCGGTGGGCCGGCCATCGCCGAGGAGACTGAACCACCGCACAACGAGGACCTCGTGGGGTGGATGACCACCCACGCCTGGGGCACGGAGCAGCTGTGGATCGGCCTGACAGCGCCCTCCCACGAGGCTTGGGCCCGCGGCGCGGCCGCGATCATCGGTGACGGGGCCATCTCCGAGGCCGAAGGCATGAACGAAGCCCTCGCGCCCCAACTCGAAGCGGTCCAGGCCCTCGGAGTCCGAGCCCGGGAGGCCGGGCAGCCCGCGGAGATGGCGGCCGTCTACGCCGAGATCCTCACCAGCTGCGCGGATTGCCACACCGCCCTCGACGGCAGGCGTTAGCGGCGGTCTGCTGTTGCCGAGGATCCGCCCGGCCTTGTAGGGTGCCCATCGTCTCGAACCGAGAGGGAACGATGGGTGACATCAAGATCGACGGGAAGCGTCTTTGGAACAGCCTGATGGAGATGGCGAAGATCGGCGCGACCGACAAGGGAGGCGTCTGCCGCCTAGCCCTGACGGACGTCGACAAGGAGGCCCGGGACCTCTTCGTCCGGTGGTGTGAAGAGGCGGGCTGCAAAGTCACCATCGACCAGATGGGCAACATCTTCGGCCGCCGCGAGGGCAAGAACCCCGACTCGCCGCCGGTGATGACCGGCAGCCACATCGACAGCCAGCCCACCGGCGGCAAGTACGACGGCATCTACGGGGTCTTGAGCGGCCTCGAAGTGATCCGCGCCCTCAACGACGCCGGCGTCGAGACCGAGGCCCCCATCGAGGTGAGCGCCTGGACCAACGAAGAGGGCTCCCGCTTCGCGCCGGCGATGGTGGCGTCGGGGGTCTTCGCTGGGGTCTTCGACCTCGAATACGGGCTCAGCCGGGCCGACCTCGACGGCAAGACCATGGGCGAGGAGCTCGTGCGCATCGGCTATGCGGGCGAGGTGCCCATGGGTAAGCCGGTGAAGGCTTTCTTCGAAACCCACATCGAACAAGGCCCGATCCTCGAAGACGAGGACAAGACCATCGGCGTCGTGACCGACGCCCAGGGGCAGCGCTGGTACGAGTGCACCTTCACCGGCCAGGAGGCCCACGCCGGGCCGACGCCGATGACCACCCGTCGCGATGCCCTCGTCGGAGCGGCTCGGGTGATCGAAGCGGTCAACCGCATCGGCCTCGCCCACGCGCCTCTCGCCTGCGCGACCGTCGGTCTGGTTCAGGTCTACCCGAACTCACGCAATACGATCCCCGGTAGCGTCTTCTTCGCCGTGGATCTGCGCCACCCCGATGATGCCACGCTCTCCAAGATGGACGGCGAGCTCCGTGCGGCGATCGAGGAGGTCGCGGCGGCGGTGAAGCTCGAGACTGCCCTCGAAGAGATTTGGTACTCGCCGCCGGTGCCTTTCGATGGTGAATGCGTCGCCGCCGTGCGCCGCGCGGCGGAAGCCAACGGCTTCGCTCATCGAAACATCGTTTCAGGCGCTGGGCATGATGCCTGCTACGTCTCGCGGGTCGCGCCCACGTCGATGATCTTCATCCCCTGCGAGGGCGGCATCAGCCACAACGAGTCCGAGGAGGCCACCCCCGAACACGTGGCTGCGGGGTGCCAGGTGCTCCTCGACGCGATGCTCGAGCGCGCTGGCTCCTGAGCCCGCCGCGGCTGGTTAAACACCAAAGCCCGATGCGACCACAGTGGTGGCGCATCGGGCTTCATCTTTGGTCAGCCGTTAGGCCGAGTTGCCGGGGCTCCGGGGAGCAGCCGGCGTTGGCGTTCGGGGTCAGTCAGCGCAGGTCACGGTGATGCCGTGCGTGTGGTCGCCGGCGGACGTGGAGGTCGCCGTCACGGTGGTGCCGGCGGCGAGATCGGTGAAGTTCGCAGCCGTGATGGTCACGCTGTGACTGTGGGAGCTCGAGCCCATGATGTCGTAGGTCTTCTCGGCGCCGGCCGTGACGTCCGCAGCCGAAACCGTCATGGCGTGCGAGTGGTTCGAGCCAATCTCTGTGTTCCAGCTGCCGCAGCCGGTGCCGGTATCGCCGGCGGTGCCGGTGTCGCCGGCGGTGCCGCTGTCGGTGGGCGTGCTGCTGTCGGTGGGCGTGCTGCTGTCGGAGCCCGTGCCGCTGTCGGTGGGCGTGCTGCTGTCGGAGCCCGTGCCGCTGTCGGTGGGCGTGCCGCTATCGGTGACAGGGTCGTCGTCGCCGCAGCCGATGACTGAGACGAGTCCAACGCCGGCGCCGACCGCAACGAGGGAGCTAAGAAATTCGCGTCGTGAGTTGATCATGGAGCCATTCTTAACGGCATCCGTGCGTTTGTGCACACATAATTGAGCATGGCGATCGAAATTAAGTTCGGCGCCAATCCCGAAGGCCCGAGATAGACCGTACCAATTTGCGGACAAGGAGAGCGCGGGCCTCGCGGCGGAACGCCGCGTCTATTGGCAGACGAAGCGCTCGTCGGACCGGCTGAAGCGCGTGCGGGTTTCGCATCGCTGGTCGGCGAGGCACTCCGGCTCGGCGGCGTCGCACTGGGCGACGCAGCCGGCGGAGCCGTCGCCGAGGTCGATGCAGAAGGTCTCGGCGTTGCCGGTCCGGTCCGGGCAGAAGGGCCGCTCGGCGGTGCAGGGCAGGCTGCAGAAGGACGGCCCGCCGGTCCCTGACGTCGCGCAGTATCCGCCTTCGTAGTCGCAGTCGTTGTCCACGGCGCAGGGGCCGCCGATGAACCCCTCGTTGAACGCCGGGTTCACGTCGGGGAGGGCGCGGATGAAGGCCTCGATGGTCGCCACCGCGGCCTCGCCGTCTGCTGTGGTGGGCCAGGCGCGAAATACCGGCGGCATGGCGGCGGACCCGACCGGCGTCAGCTTATTGTAGAGGATGCTGGTCTCCGGCGAGCCCGGCTGGATCAAGCCGCCGAGGGCGAGGAGGTAGCGCAGCTCCGGGTACTCGGAGTCGTCACCGACGATCTGGAAGCCGTCGTGGCAGCCCTGGCACGACGACGAGCGCAGTACTGAGGAGACCATCGCGTCGTAGAGCCCGCGTAGCTCGGCGTCTTCGTTGAGCAGGCGCCTATAGGCGGGGTAGACGTCGACTCGGGCGGCCGCGGGGAGCGCGCCCTGGGCTCGGCCGAGGACGAGGATCGAGCGGTTCTTGTCGTCGGCCATCCAAATCGTCCCGTCCGCTGCGACGTAGGGCGCGACCGGCGCACCCTTGGGGCGCACGTTGGGAACGGCGAACCAAGCGTCGATGAGATACGAGCCCTGGGCCGCGAAGACAGAGCCCGAGGTCGTCGGATACTCGCGCTCGACCGAGGTGCCGGCGCCGGTTGGGTCTTCGAGGTAGGTCGCGCCCTCTTGGCGGATCGGCAGGCCGTTCGGGTCGACCTCGAAGGCGAGCAGGCGATGGCCCGCGGGGCGGTAGCCGTGCATCGGGACCAGGAGCTGGCCCTCGAGCTCTTCGAACATGTCGCCGTGGTAGTAGGTGAGGCCCAGCGGCGCGCCGTGGGGCGGCAAGAGTACGTGGGGCGGTCGGTAATCGGGGTTGTCGATGCTGCACAGGAACGCGTCGTAGTCCGCCCACTCTTCGCTCGTGCTGTCGACGTCGTAGCAGTAGGGCCAGCCGTAGTGCTTGGGCGGTTCGAGTCCTTCCAGTTCAGCACGGGGGATGACGTTCAGCTCCTCGAAGGGGCGTCCGCCATCTGGGAAATCGCGGCCGTTCTCTACCTGGAGCAGGTCGCCGTTGGGCGCGAAGGCGAGGCCCATCGAGTTGCGCAAGCCGAAGGCGACGACGCGGAAGGTGGGGTCCCATCCGTCGACGACTGAGCCGCGATAGTCGTAGCGCCGAATCACGCCGCCATGGTCTTCGGGGCGGGCGGCCGGCGGGCCGCCTCCGAGCACGCCGTCGGCTTCGAGGCACTCGCCCCCGAGGAAGCCCGCGCAGTGGTCCGAGAACGCCCCGACGTTGAGGTAGAGGTTGCCGACGTCGTCGAAGACGAACTGCGTCAGGGGGTGGTAGCTGTTGCGCGACCCGTTTCGGTCCATCGGCGGCAGGCCGTCGACCACCGTGACGATCGCGCTCTCGTCGATGGTGCCATCGGCTCCGACCGCGTCGGCCGGGAACGCGAAGATACGGGTATCCTCGCCGACGAAGATGTGGCCGTCGGGGCCGACGGCGACCAGGTGCGGCACCGAGAGCCCGCTGAGGACCCGGGTCAGGGTCGAGTTCGGCGGCGTGCTCGCGTCGAGGTAGTAGAGGCCGCCGCGTCCCGGGTCCCAACCGCCGAGGTCGGTTACTAGAAACTGATACGGGCGCCCCGGGAGCTCGACCAAGGTGCGCGGCGAGAACGTCGTGCCGTCGTCTCCGGCGACCACACCCGCGCAGGCGTAGTCCGCCGTGTCGACGACCACCCGAGGCCAGCCGCCACAGGTGACGCCGGTCCGCGAATAGTCATCGGCCTTGCCGGTCGGGAGCGGCGGGAGGTCTTCCCGGCGCTCGGCCACTTCACCGGAGGCGCACGCGCCCACGAGGCCGAGGGCCGAGAGGCCCAGGAGCGCCAGCGAGAGCAGGATCAAACTTTTGGCATGCATGGCCACGAAGCCGTGGCCTAGCACGCCCGGAAGGAGGGCGCGATCAGGCGCCGCACGTCACCATGATCTCGTGGCGGTGACCGCCACCGCTGGTACCCGTCTGGCTCGAATCCTTCGTCACCGTGCCGCCGCCGGCGAGGGTTGTGAAGTCTCCTGCGTTCAGGCTCACCGTGTGATTGTGGGTGGCAGTGCCCATGAGGTCGTAGCTCTTGGCGACGCCGGCCGTCACATCCGCTTCCGACACCGTCATCGCGTGCGAGTGGTTCGTGCCGATGTTCACGGTGACCACCGCGCAGCTCGCCGCCATGGCCCCGTCGCTCGCATCGGCGCCGCCGCCGTCGGTCGCGCCGCCGTCGGTGCCGCCGCCGTCGGTGCCGCCACCATCTGTGCCGCCGCCGTCTGTGCCGCCGCCGTCGGTGTCGCCACCATCGGTGCCACCTCCGTCGGTGCCGCCACCATCGGTGCCGGTGTCGGCGGGGGCGTCGTCGTCGCCGCAGCCGATAACCGTGACGAGGCCGACGCCGGCGCCGACCGCGAGAAGGGAGCTAAGGAATTCACGTCGAGTACGATTCATGGCGCAAAGAATAGCCGGATACGGCCCTTCGCGCATCTAATCGGGCACTTCGAGGCCTCCGGGTCAGCGCTCTCCGGGCTTCGGGAGGGCGTCCCGGGACTCGAAAACGGGCACCTTCGCCAGGGATCGGAGGTGATCTTTCGGCAGGCGGTGGGCCCGGGCTCCGGCGAGGACCAAGTCGAGGTACTCGCGCCGCGGAGGGATCACCTCGGCCGACCGGAACTCCGCGCGCACGACGTAGAGCCAGGCTTGGGTCTCCCCGGCGGGGACCCGCACGGTGACCGGAGCGTCTCCCCGGGAGTATCGACCCGGGTGCCCTTCCTTCTCGTCGAGGGCCAGAAGGCCGCCGTCGTCGACCTCGAGGACGACTCCGGGGAGTTCGACCCCCGCGCGCCGGTGCACATTGGCCGCGCCGCCCTTTCGCGCAGGCGACCGGTAGTTCCAGACGAGCTCCCATCCCGAGAGCAGCCCCTGGTAGGCGTTCAGCACGTTCCCGTCGCCGTGACCGCGGTCTTCCATCCACCGGCGCAGATCGGGCAGGTGCATGTTGGAGCCGTAGGCGAAGACGCGATGCATCACGGCTCGGTGCTCGTCTCTCCTGGCGGATCCACCTCGAATCGTGCCGCCAGCCTTTGCACCCACCGCCAGTCGAGGATCTTCTCGACGCGAAAGAAGCACGCAAACGCAACGCCGGTGAGCTGGTAGACGAAGCCAATAGCCATCATCAGCAACACGCCCCAGTGGAAGCCCCAGATGAGCACGGCCCAGACCACGCCGGCTCGCCGGTGAAGGAGCGCGGCCGGGGCTCCCCACTCGATGATCAGGCTCAGCCAGGCCATGGCGGCGAAGAAGAGCGGGTACGAGAGCAGCCAGGCGCCGAGGGGCGAGTACACGCTGCCCAGCTCGATTTTGCGCACGTTGTCGTAGGCGATGTAGTTGCGGAGGTTCACCTCGCTGACGAACTCGGCGCCGCTGTTGCCGTACTTGGCGAAGGCCGCCAGCAGATAGACGGCCGTGCATACGATGGCGATGAGGCGGATGGCCCACCCGTAGCGCCCGCTCTCTTCGCCCTTCTTTACTCGGCCCGCGCGCGAATCGAGGGAGATGGCGTCGGCCGCTGGGGCGAGGGCGAGGACGATGATCTGCAAAGTCATCATGTGGTCGACGTGCAGGATCATCCCGAAGGAGTTCGAGTAGGTGAGCACCCAGAGCTGCAGCGCGGCGAAGATCGGGCCGGTGATTCGATAGCGGTAGCCAAAGGCGAAGCAGGCTGCGAAGACGATGGTGAGTATCACCAGGGCGATGACGACCGCCGGCAGGAGAGGCCGCGGCGCGAAGGTGGCGAGGCCAACGGGCCGAAAGAAGGCCTGGTCGACGTGGGCGTAGCTCATCAGGAAGGGCGAGCGAATGATCAGGTAGATCAGCGCGTAGCCTCCGACGAGCACGCGCAGCATACCGAGGCGCTCGGCCGGGGCCGAGGGCATGAAGACCCGGTCCATGGCGCCGATCACGGCGTTCATCGCGTCACCTCGCAGCTTCGGTGGACCTGCCGATTTCGCGGTGCGGTATCTCCGTCGAAGTAGGCGACGGTGTCGAAGGTGCTCGTCGCGAGCTCGACCGCCACGACGTCCGCCAGGTCGTCGTCATTGCTTTCGGCGACCCGGCCCGCGATCGCTGCGCAGAAGGGCTCCTGCGTATGGGCCCCGCCGTTGATCGCCGTATTGATGATCATCATCGACTGGAGCACCTCCCAGTTGTCGCTGGCGATCATCGGCGACAGGGGCGTGCGCTCACCGTCCTCGTGGACCCCGAGGGCGTGGGGCAGGGTCAGCATCGGGTCGGGGCGCCCGGCTGAGAACATCGGGTAGTTGGACAGCGGGAAGCTGTCCACCGGGGGGTCGCGGAACGCGGGCCACAGAACGAGGCCCGTGAGCACCACGCTCACCGTGTATACGTAGGTGCGATACATCGCTGGCAGATTATGCTTACCATCCGCCGCCATGGGGAGCCTCTCCATTCTTTCGGCGTTGATGATCCTGGCCGCGGCATCCGTCTCGGCGCAGGCCCCGGACCCTGCCGACGGGGGCCTCGACGCGTCGGCGGATGCGGGCGATGCGGGCGATGCGGGCGAAGGCGGCGATGCTGCCCCGCGCGCCGACGACGAGCTGCTCCCGGCGATCGTGGAACTTCCGGCCGAGCCCCTCGACCTGGTCGTCGGCGTCGCGGGCAGTGAGCCCTTCGTCATCGTGGGGGACGGCCGGCTTCGAGGGATCAGCATCGAGACCTGGGAGAAGGTGGCCTCGGAGCTAAACATTCGTTATGAGTACCGTCCTTATCCGAACGCCCTCAGTTTGGTGAACGCCGTCGCCCGGGGCGACGTGGACGTGGGGGTCGGGCCCCTCAGCATCACCAGCGAGCGGGCCTCTCGCGTCTCCTTCACCCAGCCCCACTTCTCGGGCTCCCTCTCCATCGCCGCCCGTCCAGCCGAGCGCGGGATCTTCGGCCACCTATCGCCGCTCTTCCGACGGGCGTTCCTCACGGGCCTCGCCATCCTCCTCCTCGTGCTGACCTTCGTGGGGGTCCTCTTCTGGCTCGCGGAGCGACGGGCCAATCCCGAGCACTTCCCGCCCTCACCCCTCAGTGGCATCGGCAACGGTGTCTGGCTCGCGGTCGTGACGATGACCACCGTCGGCTACGGTGACCGCTCACCGATGACTCCCCTCGGACGGGTCATCGCCGGGGTGTGGATGCTCATCGCGCTGCTGACCACGTCGTCGCTCACGGCGTTCCTGGCGACGGCGCTCACGCTCTCGACCCTCGACCACGCGGCGATCGACACCATCGAAGACCTCGAGGGAAAGCGCGTCGCGGTTCCCCGGGGAACTGCCGCGGTGCCCTTCGTGCGCCGCCATGGCGGCCGCGTGGTCGAAGCCGACAGCGTCCAGGACGCCATGCGCCTCGCCAACGAGGGCGAGGTCGCCGCCACGGTCTTCGACACTCCGGTCCTCGCCTACGAGCTCACGCAGCATCCCGACCTCGCGTTGGTGCTCTCGCAGCACAGCTACGAAGACGTGGGCTACGGCTTCGCCGTGGCCATTGGCAGTGAGTTTGAGGAGCTCATCGACATGAAGCTCCTCAAGCTCAGGGAATCGGCGGGCATGGACGTGATCCGTACCGGGTGGCTGGGGCCCTGAACGGTGCATCCGCTTCGCCCCTACCTGGCCCGGGCTCCGCGCGCCGTCTTCGTCGTCTACGCCATCACTGCGGCCTTCGCGACGTACTTCGGCATGTACGCCTTCCGGAAGCCCTTCGCCGCCGCGACCTTCGAAGGGCAGTCCTTCTTCGACACCGGCCTCGACCTCAAGACGGCCTTCGTCATCAGCCAGATCCTCGGCTACACGCTGAGCAAGTACGCGGGCATCAAGGTCGTCTCGGAGATCACCCCGGGCCGCCGGGCGCTCACCCTCGTCTCCCTCATCGCCGTCGCCGAGCTCGCCCTCGTGGGTTTCGGTTTTCTCCCGATGGCGCTCATGTCGGTGTCGCTCTTCGTCAACGGCCTCAGCCTCGGCATGATCTGGGGCTTGGTCGTGCGCTACCTCGAAGGCCGCCAGAGCTCGGAGCTCCTCCTCGCCGGCCTCAGCACGTCCTTCATCCTCGCCTCCGGCGCCGTCAAGGACATCGGCCGGTGGTTGATCACGGACCACGGAGTGGCCGAGACCTGGATGCCGGCGGCGACCGGCGCGATCTTCTTCCCCGTGTTCATCCTGGCGGTCTGGCTCCTGGATCAGATCCCCGACCCCACAGACGAAGATAAGAGGACCCGCGTCGAGCGGCGCCCTATGGACGCGGCCGAACGGCGCGCCTTCTTGAAGCGCTTTGCTGTCGGCCTCGTGCCCCTCTTCGGGGTCTACATCGCGTCGACCGCCTACCGAGACTTCCGCGACAACTACGGCGTCGAGATCTTCGCGGCCCTCGGCTACGAGGGGGAGCCTGGCATCTTCACGCAGTCCGAGATCTGGGTCGCCCTCGGCGTGCTCGCGGTCCTCGCCAGCCTGAACCTCATCAAAGACAACCGCCGGGGCCTCGCCGCAGCGTTCGGGGTGATGATCGTCGGCGCCGTGCTCATCGGCGGGTCGACCGTCCTCCTCGATGCCCAGGCCATCGACGGAATGACGTGGATGATCCTCGTCGGCCTCGGCTCGTACTTCGTCTACGTGCCCTTCAATACGGTCCTCTTCGACCGCATGATCGCGGCGACTCGGGTGCAGGCGACGGCGGTCTTTGCGATCTACATCGCCGATGCCCTCGGCTACACCGGCTCCATCGGAGCCCAGCTCTACAAGGACTTCGGTGACCCGACGTCCACCCGCCTCGGCTTCTTCCGGAGCTTCTCGTACGGCTTCGCGGTCGTGGGTGCCGTTTTGCTCGTCTTGTGCCTGCTTTACTTCTGGCGTCGAAGCGGGCCCGCGTCCGAAACGGCGTGATCGCGAGAGATCTGGCTCGGGATCGCGGCCCCGTCAGGCGGGCATCGCCAACATTGGCCTGAGAGGTGCTTTCGGGTAAGCTCGCCGCCCCCAAACGGGGATCTGGCTTCCTATTAGGAGAGACGAGCGCATGTCGAAGGATTCGTTGACGGTCACTGACAACCGGACCGGGCAGACCTACGAGCTCCCCGTCGATGATGGGACCATCCGGGCGATAGACCTGCGTCAGATCAAGACGTCCGACGACGATTTTGGCCTCATGGCCTACGACCCCGCGTACAAGAACACCGCGTCGACGAGGTCCAACGTCACCTTCATCGACGGTGAAAAGGGCATCCTCGAGTATCGGGGCTACGGCATCGAAGAGCTCGCCGAGAAGTCGAGCCACCTCGAGGTCAGCTATCTGCTGGTGCACGGCGAGCTGCCGACGAAGACCCAGCTCGATGCCTGGACCCACGAGATCACGAATCACACCTTGGTCCACGAAAACATCCGGGAGCTGGTCGACGCGTTTCGCTACGACGCCCACCCGATGGGTATCCTGGTGAGCACCGTCGGGGCGCTGAGCACCTTCTACCCGGACGCGAAGGACATCCAGGACCCGGAGGCCCGGCGCCTCCAGATGCACCGCCTGATCGCCAAGGTCCCGACTATCGCGGCCTACGCTTATCGCCATCGCCGCGGCCTGCCCTACGTCTACCCGGACAACGACCTCAGCTACTCCGGCAACTTCTTGTCCATGATGTTCAAGATGACCGAGCCGAAGTACAAGCCGAGCCCCGCCATCGAGAAGGCCCTCGACGTGCTCTTCATCCTGCACGCGGACCACGAGCAAAACTGCTCGGCGTCGGCGATGCGCGCGGTCGGGTCGAGCCACGTCGACCCCTACAGCGCGACGGCGGCAGCCTGCGCGGCGCTCTACGGTCCCCTCCACGGCGGCGCCAACGAAGCCGTCGTGCGCATGCTCGGAGAGATCGGCAGCGTCAAGAACATCCCCTCGACTCTCGAGAAGGCGAAGAACGGCGAGTTCCGCCTGATGGGATTCGGCCACCGCGTCTACAAGAACTACGACCCCCGGGCGAAGGTCATCAAGAAGCTCGCCTACGAGGTCTTCGACGAGGTCGGCAAGAACCCCCTCATCGACATCGCCGTCGAGCTCGAGCGGATCGCCCTCGAAGACGAGTACTTCGCCAAGCGCAAGCTCTTCCCCAACGTCGACTTCTACAGTGGCCTCATCTACCAGGCGCTGAACCTGCCGATGGACATGTTCCCGGTGCTCTTCGCCATCGGGCGGACGCCGGGGTGGCTGTCCCAGTGGGAAGAGATGCTGACCGACCCCGAGCAGAAGATAGCGCGGCCGCGGCAGATTTATCTCGGCGAGCGCGGGCGTAGCTACGTGCCGGTCGACAAGCGCGGGTAGGCGTCAACAAGAAGGCGCCGCGTAGGCGGCCCGAGGCGGGAGCGCGACGCAGTCGCGCAGAGCCGACAGGCCGACCGTAGCGGCGCTGGGAGTGCGCAGTCGCCTGAAACGCGATACCCGGCGCGATCTGGCCTCGCTTGGGTCCCGCGTTCCAACCGACGCTGTTGCGTTCGGCTGGGCGGTGGCTCTGCTGCGGGTGAGTGTTGTACGGCGACGGACACGGCGACGGATGCCGCGACGGCCTCGGACACGGCGACGGCCTCGGACACGGCGATGGACACGGACACGGACCCGGACACGGCGACGGGAACGCGAACGGGAACGGGAACGGGAACGGGAACGCGAACGGGAACGGGAACGGGAACGGGAACGGGAACGGCCTCGGCGACGGCCACGGCGACGGCCACGGCCTCGGACACTACCGTCCTCGTATCATGCGCCAGCTCGTCGAATGGCGATCGGTGTCTTGACCGACCCATCGAAGACGAAGCCGCCTGCCGAGGGGTGTCCCGGCCCGGCAACTTCGACGAGGGTGCCGTCCGGCGGCAGAGATCCCTCGAGTTCGACGAGCAAGAGATGGTCGTCGTCGACCTTCGCCGTGCCGGTCGCGTCGTGTACGAAGAAGACCGGCGGCCGCGCGTCGAAGGGGTCGTGGTTTGCGGCCCGATGGAGCTCGCCGCGAACACGTACGATGCCGAGGGTCGCGTGTGCGGTCTGGACGAGACCAACCCCGTCCACCGTCGCCGATACGCGTGAGACCTTCCTGCGCGCACGCCAAGCGCTGAACGCGCGATGCGCTCCGTGGGTGAGGGCAATCGTGACGATGACCAGGGCGGGAACGCCGAAGAGAAGTATCAGCGACCAGGCACCGAAATGCGCGTGGTGATGAGTCTCGAGTAGGTAGCCACGGGGCTGCGCTTGGAGACGGCCGACCGCGTGAAGGACGAAGGCCGGCAAGATCGTCAGACCCATCCATCGGGAGTTGACCCGATCGCGGAGGGTCGCCGTGGGGACGTGAGAGTCCATCTTGAGAACAGTCTCCTGGTGCCGAGTTGGGTCGAGGTAGCGCATGCGGCAGGACAGTGCAGCTCGTATGCCAAGCGCGTTGTCGCGTGAGTTTGGGGCTTCCCGTTGTTTGGCGGTGGATTTCGCCCGGAGCGGTCTGTCGCTGCGAGCGTGACGCCCCGGTCGCTCTTTCTCCCGTGGGGCCGCCTCCCGCCGGCCCGGTCCCGATCTTCCGATCTTCATCTTCACGATCTTCAGATTCGGGGAAATCCGGACGGGGGGAGATCTGGGGGGAGATCTGGACCCGGTGGACGGTGAACGGCGTCTTCCCGCTGGCCGGTGAATTCCCCCGGGCTACTCCCTTTCGGCGGCTGGATCGGCCGCGGCTTCATCCGGGGCCGCTGCGCCCTCCGCACTCCACTCGCGGTCGATGCGCACTTGGGCGTGTTCGAAGAGCCCCATGAGCGCCACCGATCCGAAGTCGTCTGCGATCTCGCCGAAGCTCCTCAACTCGATGGCGCCCCAGTTTCTCGAGTTCACCGGCATGGTGCAGACGGCCCGCAGCTCGGTGTCGAGCAAGAAGGCTTGTCCGTCTAGGTGGCCGGAACGATAGCTACCGCTCGCGGTCCGCACGGGAGCCAGCAGCCTGTCGACACGGATGACGGTGAGCACGACCGGCGGCTCTTCGACGGCGCCGGCGGCGAGCGCCTCTCGCAGTCGCGGCCCGTCGTCGCGCCCGAGGAAGACCCGCAGCCGGTCCGCGTGGCCAAGGGCGGGGATGGTGTGCCCGAAGCCGCGTTCCAAGACGCCGACCACGCTCGGGATGACGTCGGTGGTGAACTGCGGCGAGCGCACCATCACGAAGCGCTCCCGTCGCGGGGCGGCGAGGACTTCCGCAGGGCACCGGTCCCCGACGCTCGGGTCGAGGGCGGCGATCGCGCGGTCCCAAGCGGCGCGCGCCGGGGCGCCCGCCGCCTCGGCCTCGGTCGCCGCCGCGAGGGCCTGCTCGCGAAGTTCCGGGGATACGCCTTCCGCCTCAGCCGCCGTCTCGTCGCAGCCCGCCCAGAGCAGCATGACCAACGCGCAACCAATGATCCGCCTCGGATTTCCCATGGGTCGCGATGGTACCACCGACGGCGCGACTACGCGGTCGTGCGCACCTCGGACGGTTCAGTCGGGAACGGCACGGCACTCCCGGCGCCGCTGCGGTCGGCCTGTCGGCTCTGCACGCCTGCGCACTCCCGGCGCCGCTACGGTCGGCCTGTCGGCTCTGCACGACTGCGTCGCGCTGCCGCCTCGGGCCGCCCTACGCGGCGCCTTCTTGTTGAGGCCTCCGTCGCGCTGCCGCCTCGGGCCGCCTACGCGGCGCCTTCTTGTTGAGGCCTCCGTCGCGCTGCCGCCTCGGGCCGCCTACGCGGCGCCTTCTTGTTGACCCCTACTCCACCAACGGCCCGAAGAACCCCCACATCGCGTCGCTCGCGAAGTCCGGCCAGATGTGCCCCGCGGGGTGCTGGCAGTAGTGCACCGGGGTCGCCGCCCCACAACCGTCATAGGCGACGCACGGGTCCGGGGCCGTGGACATGGTCGTCGCGTCGCACGAGGCGCGGTCGCGCCAGAAGTCTCGGTAGGCCTCGCGGCCGGAGCTGAGCTCGCCTTCGCCGATGGTCACCCAGGCCGCCGGGGTGTTCACGCAGGCGTCGGTGTCGAAGTAGATGACCGAGCCGCCGACGGCGATGGCGCGGATGTCCGTCCGGCGGCAGCCGAGGACGCCCGAAAACGAGCCGCCGCCGCTGAAGCCCATGGAGAAGATCGCGCCTTCGTTCACGCAGAGCTCGGCCGTGGCCTGGGAGATCACTTCGTCGAAGTAGAGCAGCTCGCTTTCGATGCGCGCGGGCCAGGTATCCGAAGGCATGTCGTAGTCGCGCCACCGGCCGTCGATGGCTTCGGCGACGATGAGCACGGCGTCGTCTTCGAGGACCCCGCGGATGTCTCGGGAGCCGCTCGTGCCGTCCCAGTAGCTCGCGCTGCCGCCGTTGCCGTGCAGCGCGAGGACGACGGGCCAAGGCCGGTCCCGGGTGTAACCGATGGGAAGGCGCACGATGAAGCGCCGGGAGAGGCCTTCGAGCATGAAGGTATGTTCGCCCTCGGCGAGGCCCGCGCCGTCGATGCAGCCCACGCTCCCGGCCATAGCGGCGTCGGTGCCGGTGTCCATCGGGCCGCCGTCCAATACGGACGAGTCCGCCGTCGTGCCGGTATCCCCGGCGCCCGTGTCCATCGTTCCGGCGTCTCCGGCGTCGGAGCCGCCGCCGTCGTCGCCGCCGGAGTCGACCGCGCCGTCGGTGGCCGCGCCGTCATCGCCACAGGCCCCAACGAAGACCAGCGAGGTGAGCAAGACAAGGAGGACAAGGAGGGGAGCGGCGAGGGGCCATCGACGATGGAGGTGCATGGCCCACCCTACCACGCACCTCACCGAGCCTGCTTTGGGCAGCCCTCGGGCTTACTCGGCGGCGCCCTCGTCCGAGGCCGGCAGCGCGGCGATCACCGCGGCGAGGCCCCGGTCGCCATCTCGCTTTCCGCTCGGGTCCCCATCGTCGTCGTGTGCGCCGCCGAAGGGCAGGGGGAGCCGGTCGAGGAGGCGCTCGGCGACATCGGCGACGCTCTCTCCGCCGAGGATGGCCAGGGGCGAGAGGTGTTTGCTGAGGTCCCGGGCGAGGGCCTGGTTGCCGAGGGTCTTGAGGGTCGCGATGAGCTCCGGGGTCATCGCTTCCATCTGCGACCGGAAGGCCGCGGCCTGGGCGTCGAGGCGCTGTTTTTCGAGAGCGGCTTCGGCTTGGCTCTCGGCGAGGCGCGCTCGACTGCGCAGGGTGAACGCCTCGGCGTCGTGTGACGCGCGCTCGACGTTCTCGAGGTGGTCGAGGTCGAGGCTCGTCCGGGCCGCGGCGAGCTTGGCCTCCCGGTTGGCGTTTTCGTGTTCGACCTGGGCCCCTATGGTCGCGACCCGGGCGCGGTAGATCGCCTGGCGGACCTCCTCCTTGAGCTTCTCGTCGCCGAGTCGCAGGCCCTCCTTCTTGCGGGCGATCTCCGAGACGATGGCCATGCGCTGGGCGCCGCCGAGGAGCGCATCGACCTCGGCGTCGAGGATGTCGATAGCCAGGACCTCGACGTCGTAGACCCACATGCCGTTTTCGTCGAAGTGCCGGCCTTCGCGGCGGCTCTCTTCCTCGCGAGGCCCGAGGACCGCGTCGCGCACGATGCCGGTACCGTCGCAGTAGAAATCCTCGAGGGAGATGCCCCGGGCCACGCCCCGGATGATCGAGCTCGTATGGTCGCAGAGCAAGCCCACGTAGTCCTTCACGGCGAACCATCGCTGGGGCTCTCCGATGAAGGAGACGCGATAGGAGAGGGTGAGGGCGAGGGTCACGTGGTCTTCGGTCTCGACGTGCACCACGTCCGAGACCTTGTTGCCGTCGATGCGCAGGAAGCACGTCGTGAGTAACTCCTGGTCGGACTTCGGGCGACCGGTCGAGAGGGTGAGCTCTTCGAGGTTCTCGTCGTAGCCGAGGAGCCGCGTCCGGGGGCCCGTCACGACCTCGCGCCGGTCCTTCGCGATCACCATGACCGCCGTCGATGGGGGCACGTACACGGCGGGTACCCGTGTCTCATCGCCGGCGACGCCGTGCCGTGCTGCTCCGGCGGCCCCGAAGCGCCGGCGGACCACCTGCTCCTTCGTCGGGTCCGGCAGGAACGCCGTCGGGCCCTCTACGATGCGCACCGCCCCGGACCGGTCGTCTCGGACGTAGATGCCTTCGTTCTCGGCGAGGGGAACGGCCGAGACCGTGCCGACGACCACGACGCTCTCGGTCGGAAAGAAGAAACCCTCGCGCCCCGAGAGGAAGACGTCCTGGCCCGAAACGTAGCTCCCCGGAGGCAGTTGATCGCCTACCCCCGCCTCGAAGGGCGCCACCACGCGGAGGTGAAGCCCCGAACTCTGCTCCATGCGCCATGCCTTCCGTACGTAGCGGCCGCTCTCGGGGATGACCTCGAAGCCGCTCCGGGGCACGTAGAAGCTGCGCTCAGTTCCCCGGACGATGATCTCGGTTCCGATCGGCGGAAGGTCCTCGGCGAAGGTGTCGTCGTAGACCCGGACGATGAGGTACTCGTCCTGGCGCAGGCTGTGTCCGTCGACCACCTGGGCGCGCTGGCCGGGCCAGAGGGGAAACTCGGTCGGCCCGGGGACCACCACCTTGCGCCCACTCCGGAGGCCCACCGCCGTGTTCGCCCCCGGCGTCGGCAGCATGTCGGGGTCGACCGGCGGGTTCTCGAGGACCACATATTGGGCCGAGGTGGCCTCGATGAAAGCGGAGATCCCCATGCCCCCTTCCTTCCCGGAATCTGGCCCGGAGACCGGGACGAAGCGGCCGTTGCGGAAGAGGATCATGCGCTCGGTATTCGACAGGCTCACCTTGGTCGGCCCGACGTAGAGAACGATGTGCCCCTTGGTCAGGTCCTGCACGTAGGCGTACTCGTTTGGCGCGACCAGGATGTCGCGCTCGCGGATGTCTCGTTCGGTCATAGGCACCTCCTTCTCGGTGCCCGGGCTTTCGCAAGGGGTGTGCCCGGTGTTCATGGCCGAGATTGGCTACCGAGGGACGCAGAACCGCTCGCTGATGGGGCAGCCGCACCAAAGGGGCGCGCACCAAAATCGCGCGGCGGGTCGCCCGGGCGGAGAGGGTTCAGCGCACGTCGAGGTCGAGCTCGACGATGGCCACGTTGTCGTCGCAGTCGTCCGCCATCAGCCGGATCTCGATGCGTGCCTCCGTGGGCTCGGCCAGGCGCACGTAAAATTCGCCCGGATCGGTCACGAGGGCGCAGCCGGCGCCGTGGGCATCTCCGTCGGCGTCCCAGAGAACGTCTTCGGTGTAGATGAGACGGTTCTCGTAGGTATTCGCGTCGTTGCCGGTCTCACAGGTCCAAGCGTCGCCGAGCAATGCGGGGGCGGGGTAACCGTTGTCGCAGGGGCATGAGTTGCCGCTCGGGCCGCGGTCGGGCTTCATGAGCCCCGCGGCGAAGGTCCAGATGTGCTGACGCGGAGCCTCGGTCGTGATGGAGACGCCGTCGACGTACACGGCGTCCAGCGACGTCGCATCGCGGAGGAAGGCGTCCGGCGTTTGACCCTGGAGCCCACGCACGCGCCCGCGGATCTCCTGCCAGGGGGTCACCGGAGGATCGACGAAGATCGAGACCTGCCATCCGGCGCAGTCGCGGCTCTCCTCCTTGCAGCCGCCAGCCCACTCGGCGAAGACGAACCCCGGGGGACACGTCTCGGGGCCGGGCGTGAGGCGAAAGGCCGTTTCCCATGGCGGGTCCGCCGCGGCGTCCACGGTGCCCCCGTCGAGTGTCGAAGCAATCGTGTCCGGCAAGCCGACGTCGGCGCCGACGTCGGCGCTGGCGTCGAAGCTGGCGTCCGGCACCCGGTGGTCGGCATTCCCCGGGGCGGTATCGAGGAGCAGTCCGCAGCCCGATGCGAGCAAAGCGACTAGCAGACCGACGAATACCCCCACGGTCCCATCATCATGAACCAATTGGGGGTGTTTACGCTACCGGGGGGAGGTCGGTCGGCTCGTGACGGTCGAACTCGGCGATCACCTGCGCCCCGAAGAGCAGGATGATGGCCCCGATCTCGAACGAAAGCAGGGCGACCACCGCGCCCGCGAGGGGGCCGTAGACGACATGCACCAGCGAGAGGGTCTCGAAGTACCAAGTGAGTACGTGGCGCGCGATTTCCCACAGCACCGCGGCGACCAGGCCGCCGACGAAGGCATGGCGCACGCGAATCTTACCAACCGGCATCACCAGGTAGAAGGCGGTGAGCATCGCGACCAGGCCAACCATGCCGAGGCCGTAGAGAACGACGGCGCTCGCGCCCTCCATGGTCCACATGGCGCCAAAGAGATGCACCGCGTTGCCGTCGATGCGCTCGATGGCCCCGGAGATGAGGCTGATGAGCAGCACGCCGACCCCGAGCAGCGCGATGAAGAGATACGGCAGCACCGCCGAGACCAGGAAGCCTCGCTCTCGGCGTGGGCGGTGGTGGAAGATCGCCCCCATCGCGCTCTCGAGCACACCGAAGGCTATCGAGCTGAAGAAGAGCAAGAGCAGGGCGACGACCCAGGTCACCGTGCCGCGCTCGTCGAGGAGGGTCTCCACCTGCTCGGTCACGCCGGAAGAGGACCCGGGCACGATCAGGGAGAGATGGGCCTCGATGCTGGTGATCAGCTGGGCGTCGTCGACGAAGAAGCTCAGGGCCAGGAGGATCACGCCGAAGAGGGGGATGATGCTCAGCAGGCTGTTGTAGGCGACGGCGCCGGCGAGCAGAAGGCCGCGATTGGCTATGAAGCCGCGGAGGACCCGGAGGGCGAAGGGCGCGGGGCGGCGCGAGATATCGGCGATGCGGCGGCGGATCACGGCCGGGAGCTAAACACGAAATCGGTCCTGGCCACCAAGGACCCGCCCACGGTTCATCGTAGCCGGCTATAATCCCGCCGTGGTCGCGACGGATGGCCAGCCGGAAGTCATCGGCTCGTATCGGATCGAAGGCGTTCTCGGCGCCGGGGGCATGGGTGTCGTCTATCGGGGCGTGGACGCTCAGGGCCGCGTTGCGGCGATCAAAGTGATCCGAGCGTCGTTCACCAGCGCCGAGGCCCTTCGCCGTTTCGAGCGTGAGGCGCAGATCCGCATCGAGCATCCGAACGTCGTTCGGGTCCTCGAGACCGGCAGCGACGCCGACGGCGCGCCTTTCATCGCCTTCGAGCTTCTCGAAGGCGAGACCCTCGCCGAGCGCCTCGGCCGGGGGCCCATGGAGATCGACGCGATCGTCGACCTCGGCCTCGCGATCTGTGCTGGCCTATCGGCCGCCCACCGCGAGGGGGTCGTCCACCGCGATCTGAAACCCTCGAATGTCTTCCTCGAGGCTGGCGGTGGCGTGAAGCTCCTCGACTTCGGCGTCGCCCGCCTTGCTGATGGCGCGACCCAGCTCACCGAAGCCGGGCGGGTCGTCGGCACCCTCGACTACCTCTCCCCGGAGCAGGCCGAGGGGCGTCCGGTGATCGAGGCGAC
>QMMC01000065.1 GCA_003647065.1 Deltaproteobacteria bacterium
CGAAGGCGCGCGGAGCCGGGAAGGCCGGGTTGGTCAGGTCGACCAGCATGACGCCGGCCGCCTCGATGGCCACGAAGGCCGTGGAGGCGCGAGACCGTGAAGCACGACATGTGAGCGCGGTCGGGGTCGATGGCGCGGAGAATTCGGCGCATCAGGCGGGGGCGTTCGAGGATCTTCGCCGTTAGGGGCCGGGGCGAGCTGTCGTAGGTCGAGAGCAGGGTCAGGCGGTCGCGGACGTGGGAGGCGCTGATGCCGCGGACCATGGCGACGAAGTAGTCGATCATCGCCGGGTGGATGGGCTGGCTGGTGACGTAGATCAAGCGCGCCCGCGGGTGGCGCAGGAGCATCAGGGTGAAGAGCATGCGCTCTTCGTAGTGGTTCACCCCGGCGATGGTGCTCATCGCCAGGCCCTCGAGGGAGAGGCTCGGCACGACCACGATGTCCCGGGAGCCCGCGTCCACATGGCGAATCGCCGACCATCGGTCGAGCAGTACCGCTTGTAGTTTCGCGAAGCGCTCGAGCTCTTCGTCGAGGGGGAGGGGCTCGCTCGTCCTCTCCCTCGGACGCTCCGGTTGGCTCACCCGTCGAGGATACAGGATTCAGTCGTCCGCGGTGGGCTCTTCTGACGGGGTCTCGGGGTCTCCGTCGCCGTTCCCGTCGCCGTTCCCGTTCCCGTCGCCGTTCCCGTTCCCGTTCCCGTCGCCGTTCCCGTTCCCGTCGCCGTTCCCGTTCCCGTCGCCGTTCCCGTCGCCGTTCCCGGGACCTCCCGGTACCCCTTCTTCGCCTTCGCCTTCACCAGCTTGTCGCGTTCGGCGGCAGCCTTCTCGGCGGATGCGAAGCTCTTCGTCTTCTGCTGGCCGTTTGTGCCGATGCGGCCCCACGCCAGGTGTACGTCGACACCGTCGACCTCGACTTCCCAGAACTTCGATGACTTGCCCTCGACGAGCTCGTAACGCGGCATGACGCCTCCTCGGACGGATTGATCAGTTTTCGAGCATTTCGTGAATGTCGTAGATTAGCTCGGAGAAGAGGTTAGCGCGTCGCGCGATGGTCGCCTTTTTCCAGCGGGCAACGCCCAAGGCGACCAACGACTAATCCTGGCCCGGGGCAGTGGAGTGAAGCCCAGCCAATGCCCCCGCGTTCGAGGTAAGCTCCAGCGTGATGCCCAGGGGGTCCCAGCGATGACAGGTCAACACACATCGAGCTTCCTCGGCTCACCCGAAGAGTGGCTGCGTTGCAAACTCGAACTGGATCAGTTCCACGGCCTCTACGGCGGGAATCAGGTCCACCTGCTGGGGTCCGGTGTCGGAGCGGTGCGCGCGATGGCCGGCAACATGGAGCGACGATTCCCGCTCGACGTTGGCCTCGCCGGGGCCCGAGCCGTGTTCGAGCTCGCGGTGGAGATCGGTTTCCTCGAGCTGGCAGTCGACCCCCGTCCAGGGGTGCCCGACGAGACGAGTTACGGTCTCGCTCTGACAAACGCATCCGGGGAGCGCCACGCGCTGCGGAAGTGGGCCCGAGACTCGAACCCGCCGTTCGAGCGGCTCCGGGCGGCGCTCAACGAGCTCGCCAAGGAGACAAGCAAAACCGCCGAGTATCAGGGCCAGATCGACAGGAAGTGGAAGCTCGTCTGAGCCCCCGCCCGTGAGTCGACATCACGCACGTGTCCGGCGGTCATCGACGCTCGAGACGCGCCGTCTTTGTCGAGCGCAGGCAGCAGGCGCGAGAGAGAGCATCCAGACGCCGTTGCCTGTTCGCCGAACAGGCAGGCTCATCGCCCTGACGACTCGCGTTCAGCGCGAACAGACGCAGATCTCGTCGTCGTGCGAATCGAAGCAGCTCCGCGCGTCCCCGGTGTAGTACGCGCAGCTCGCTGCAGTCGCCTCGGACTCGCGGTAGCCGCGCAAGCACGTGCCTCCGAATCGTCGACACATCGCATCGCAGCTCGTCTCCGAGCCTCCGAGGTCCGTGTAAAACTCGCACTCCGTCGGTCGCTCGGCGCACTCCATGTACGCGGGGGCTCCTCCGTAGGTCGAGGCGCAGTTGGACGGTCCCGTGTCGGGCGCCCCCGTATCGACGGGTCCCGTGTCGGCCGGCCCCGAATCCATCCCGCCAGTGTCGTCCGTCCCGGTATCGCGTGGTTCCGCATCCGGCACGACGGAGACATCGAGGCCCATCGCGCTGTCCCCCGCGTCGGGGACCGACCCGCCATCCCCGGCCGCGCCGTCGCCCCCCGAATCCGTGGCCCCTGTCATCGCGGCTCCGAGCGTCGCGCTCGTATCCAGAGAGCATCCGGTGGAGAGGACGACGACGGTTGTTACGACGAGACGCCAGCGCACGGTTACATCGTACACGACCAGAGCTGCCGAAGGGACGTTCATCCCCCATCCTAGCCGGACACGCATGCAGGTTCCCCATATGGCAGACGGACCCCGTGACCTTGGATGAACGTGGATAAATCGCTATAGAGCCCCCGAAGTGATGAGCCCGGATCTCGACGACACACCGCAGACACTGGTGTCGGACCTCACCCCTGCGGGTCACATCGTGATTCATGCGGGGCCCGACCACGGACGCGCCCTGCCCGCCGCGGCGGCGCAACGCATCGCCGATGCTTACGCCAAGAGCCGAGGCTTCGGGACGCTGCACCTCGGCGTCGCGGAGCTCGCCACCGACCTCGACCCCACCCTCGGATACTGGCGCGATCTCGGCCAATCATTCGTCGCCCGAGTCTGTGCGACCTTGGACTCGACCGAGCCCACGCTCTTTGGGGTGCCAGAGCCCGACATCGAAGAACTCGATGCCATGGCCCACGCGGCTCCCCCGATGCGGGGCGCGGAGCTCATCTCTAGCGCCCTCTTGGCCGAGGTGTGGGCCGACATGGGAGTCGCCCTCACCGCGGAGGCGCGCAAGGGCAAGAAGGGTGTTCAAGGGTATCTCGAAGGGCACAGCTCCGTCTGGAACGTCGTCGGTCGAGTGTGCTTTCACCTGGCCGAAAACAAGCGCGATCGCGAGTACCCCTTCGCCTTCATCGCCACCTACGCCCACAAGGTTTCGAAAGAAGCCAAGGTCCAACATCTGCCGCTCCATCGAGCGCTGGAGGAGTACGCGGGCGCCAAGAACAAGAAGAAGCTCCTGGCGCTGCTCTCACCGCTGCTGCGAGCCGCCGAGGAGAGCGCGTTCATGCGCGACCTGGTCGACTCGGGCGACGTGTACCATCCGCTCGCTTGGGGTCCGGTGGAGGCCCACCGGTTTCTCTCGGAGGTCCCCGTCTACGAACAGGCGGGCGTTGTGGTGCGCGTACCCGACTGGTGGAGTATCCGCGATCGGCCCCGGCCCAAGGTCTCGGTGTCGGTCGGCGGCAGGGCGCCTTCCTCCCTCGGCATGGAGGCGATGCTCGACTTCGACGTCAAGCTCACCCTCGACGGCAAAGCCCTGTCGAAGAAGGAGGTCGAAAAGCTGCTCGCGTCGACCCGAGGGCTCGCGCTGATCAAGGGGAAGTGGGTCGAGGTCGACCGAGAGAAACTGTCCGCGGTGCTCGAACACTGGCACGACGTGCAAGCACAGGCTGCGGCCGGCGGCGTGAGCTTTGCCGAAGCGATGCGCATGTTGGCTGGCGCGGACTTGGCTGGCCCCCTCGGTGACGGGCTGGCGGACGCACGCCCCGACTGGTCCGAGGTCGTCGCGGGCAGGTGGCTGACGCGCAAGCTGGACTCACTGCGATCCAAAGACATTCGATCTGAGATCAAATCTGGGGCAGGCCTCGACGCTGAGCTTCGCCCCTACCAGACAGCCGGCGTTCAATGGCTGTGGACGCTACGGGCCCTCGGGCTCGGCGCGTGCTTGGCCGACGACATGGGCCTCGGAAAGACCATCCAGGTGCTCGGCGTCATGTCGATGCTGCGCCGCAAGAAGGTTCGTGGGACAGACTTGCTGGTCGTGCCCGCGTCCCTCGTCGACAACTGGCACCAAGAGATGCAGCGCTTCGCGCCAAAGCTCGATGCGCTGATCGCCCACCCGTCGCGGATTCCGAGTGCCCGCATCAAGGCGATGCCGGCATCCGAGGTCCAGAGCCATGACGCGGTGATCACGACCTACGGCACGGTGATACGCACCCCCTGGATGAAGGAGTACCGGTGGCGATGCGTGGTCCTCGACGAAGCTCAGGCCATCAAGAACCCCGGGGCAAAACAGACCCGCGCCATCAAAGAACTCGATGCCGAGTGGCGAGTGGCCCTCACCGGGACCCCGGTCGAGAACAAACTCGGGGACCTCTGGTCGATTTTCGATTTCTTGAACCCGGGCCTCCTAGGATCGGCCGCGGAGTTCAATACGTTCTGCAAGTCCCTCGCGTCGCGCAAACACAACGCCTACGCGCCGCTTCGCCGGCTGGTCGAGCCCTACATCCTCCGGAGACTCAAGACCGACAAGAGCATCATCTCGGACCTTCCGGACAAGACCGAGGTGACAGCGCACTGCTTGCTCAGCAAGCCGCAGGCTGCCCTCTACCAAGACTCCGTGAAGGAGATGAAGCGAATCATCGAAGAAGTCGAAGGCATCAAGCGCCGCGGCGTCGTCCTGGCGTTTCTGATGCGGTTCAAGCAGATCTGCAACCATCCCTCCCAGTGGCTCGGCGACCACGTCTACGACGCTAGCCACAGCGGCAAGTTCGCGCGGCTCCGGGAGCTCGGCGAGGCGATCGCAGCACGCCAAGACAAGGTGCTGGTATTCACGCAGTTTCGCGAGATGACGGGGCCCCTGGCCAACCTCCTCGCCGAGGTCTTCGGCAGGCCGGGCCTGGTTCTACATGGAGGGACCGCAGTGAAGAAAAGGCAGGCCCTGGTCCGGAGCTTCCAAGAGAACGAAGACGTCCCGTTCATGGTCCTCTCGCTCAAGGCCGGCGGGACGGGCCTCAACCTCACCGCCGCGTCGCACGTGATTCACTTCGATCGCTGGTGGAACCCCGCCGTCGAAAACCAAGCCACGGACCGGGCCTTCCGTATCGGACAAAAGAAAAACGTCCTGGTACACAAGTTCGTCTGCAAGGGCACCGTGGAAGAACGCATCGACCAACTGATCGCAAGCAAACGAGAACTCTCGGACCAAATTCTCGAAGGCGGAGCCGAATCGGCTTTGACCGAAATGAACGACGACGAGCTCCTCGCGCTGGTCAGCCTCGACCTGAAGAGCGCCGTGGGCGCATAGGAAAACCAAGATGAGCTATGGCTACGGTTGGAGGCCCTACGTTTCAGTGGCCAAGCGACGGCGGCTCGCCGCCAAGGAGATCGCCCGGATGAAGAAGTCCGGCCGGAGGGTGAGCCCGGTGACGATCGGGGGGCGGAAGATCGCCAAGACGTTCTGGGGAGAGTCTTGGTGTGAGAACTTGGAGGCCTACAGCGACTACTCCAATCGGCTACCCCGGGGCCGAACCTATGTCCGCAATGGCTCCGTGATGGACCTGCAGGTCGAGACGGGGCGAATCCGGGCGATCGTCAACGGGTCGAGCCTCTACGATGTCGACATCGAGATCAAGCCGCTCTCGAAGAAGCGCTGGGCCGGTATCAAGAAGCAGTGCGCCGGCAAGATCGATTCGATGGTCGAACTTCTCGAGGGCTCGATCTCGAAGGGCGTGATGGAGGTCGTGACCCGCCCGGGCGACGGGCTCTTTCCGGCGCCCAGGGAAATCTCCCTGAGGTGTTCGTGTCCCGACTGGGCAACCATGTGCAAACACGTGGCGGCGGCGCTCTACGGCGTGGGCGCTCGCCTCGACCACGAACCCGAGACGCTCTTCACGCTCCGGGGCGTCGAGCCCGTCGAGATGATCGCCGCCGCGATCGCCAGCCCACCGAAACGCAGAAAGAGCGGACGCGGGCGCGTCTTGAAGACCGACGACCTGTCATCGGTCTTCGGCATCGACTTGGACCTCTCGGCCGCGGCGGACACGCCAAAGGCATCACGGCCGAAGCGGCGGGCGGCCAAGAAGGTCACCAAGAGGACCGCAGCCAAGAAGTCCACCAAGAAGGTCACCAAGAGGACCGCAGCCAAGAAGGCCGCCAAGAAGGTCACCAAGAGGACCGCGACCAAGAAGACCGCAGCCAAGAAGACCGCGACCAAGAAGACCGCGACCAAGAAGACCGCCAAAAAGACCGCGACCAAGAAGACCGCCAAGAAGGCCACCAAGAAGACCGCGACCAAGAAGACCGCGACCAAGAAGACCACCAAGAAGGCCACCAAGAAGGCTGCCAAGAAGACCACCCCGCGGCGTGCAGCCCGGAGGAAAACGGGCTCGCCGACCCCGAAGAAGAGAGCCCGCTGACGGTAAGATCGCCGCGCCGTCACGCGGCGCGCTGATCCTCCGGCGCCACGACCTCCCACCACGTCTCTTGGGGTTCGAAGTCGATCGCATCGAGGTCGGAGTCGAAGAGCCCCTCGAAGATCGCGCGCTTGTCTTGGATCACCGAGGCGATGCGTGCCTCGATGGACTCCTCGGTGACCAGATTGACGACGTCGATGGGCGCCCGCTGGCCCAGGCGGTGAAGCCGCGCGACCCGCTGCTCGAGGATGGCGGGGTTCCATGGGAGCTCGACGTTGATACACACCGTCGCGGCGCGCTGGAGGTTGAGACCGACCCCCGCGCAGTCGGTCGCAAAGAGCACCCGGGTCAACGGGTCGTCGTGGAGCTCGACGATGCTCCGGTCCCGGGCGCGGACCGATTCCTTGCCGGTGAAGAAGACGCTTCGAAGCCCCGCCGACCGGAGAACGTCGCGGGTCGCCCACTCGACGAGGCGCAGCATGCGCCGCCACTGGCTGAACACGACGACCGTTCGCTCCTGGTCCACCACCAGGGAGCGGAGGAGCCGCCGCATCTCCCGAAGCTTCGGCGTGGAGAGGCGCGTGAGCACCGCCTCGGACGGCGCGGCTCCCTCGATCATCGGCCAGACGGCCTCGAAGTCTGATTGGGCTCGTCCGTTGGCGACGATCCGCTGCTTGGTCAAGAGGCTCATCAGCATCACGCGCTCAGCGGGGGTCAGCGGCCTTCGCTTCGAGTCCTTCACGAGGCGCGCGATCGACCGCCCGATGCTCTTGTGTGGACACCACTGCGCGCCGGTGAGTTCGACCGGGACGACGGTGTCGGTGCGGGGCGGCAGTTCGGTGAGGATCTCCTGGCGTCGACGACGGAGAAGCCGTCCTTCGAGGCGCGCCCGGAGGGTGCCAAGGGCCATGACCCCACCCTCTCGCAGGCCGCCGTGCACCGGCCGAAGGCGCCAGAGGGGCGCCAGAGCGCGGTCGTCTACCCACTCCATGATCGAGGCAAGCTCGTCGAACCGATTTTCGAGGGGCGTCCCGGTGAGCGCGAGGCGATACGGGGACGCCAAGGCCTTGACCGCCTGGGCCGTCTTGGTCTCGGGGTTCTTGATGCGCTGAGCCTCGTCGATGACGACGATGTCTGGCGCCCATAGCGCCATCAGAGCGACGTCACGGCGCAGGAGCTCGTAGTTCATGATCAGGAACCCACCCGCGGACGCCTCGTCGTAGATCTTCCGCCGCGCAGCGGGGTCGCCCTCGACGACCCGCACGGGCAGGTCCGTAAACGCGCGCCACTCCCGGGCCCACTGCCTCTTCAGCGGCGCCGGAACGATCAAGAGCCCACGCTGAGCCTCCCCCACGTGGTGAAGGGCGTGACAGACACCGATGGCCTGAGCCGTCTTGCCGAGCCCCATGTCATCTCCGAGGAGCAAGCGACCGGCAGACAAGATGCGCGCTACACCTTCGCGTTGATAGGCATAGAGGGGTCGGTGCAGAGCGTCGAGGCTCTCCATCGCGCGCTCGTTGTGCATCGCGCGCCGGCCCAATCCGTCGACCTCGGCCTCGAGGTCGTCGAGGACCGCCCGGGCCGCGGGGGTGACCTCGTCCGGGTGAAGACGAGACCAGGACGCCATGGCCCGGATCCTGGCGCTGCGCTCCGAGCTGAGAACCAACGGCGCGGGAAGCGAGCTCTCCTCCGGGCTCGGGTCCCCCTCCATGGTCGTCGCCATGACGGCAGCGGTCCGGATCCGCTCGAAAGGGTCTTCATCGCCATGGAGCGGGCGCACCGGATCCCAGTCGATGGCAGGCGTGAGGGCTCGGGCGCGGTGGGCACGCAGCTCTGCTTCGGGCCCCTTGGCGACATCGACCAGAACCGCGAAGACGTGCGCGCAAACCCCAAGGCTACTGCGAAGAAAGTCCCGGCAGTCACAGCTCGCCCGAAGGGGCGACATCGACATCAGCCACGTCTCCCTAGCCGGTGCGCACCCAGCCTCGGGGCCCGAGATGCGGTACACGCCGTAGGGCTGCCGCGACCGCGGCCGAGACCGGACCACGAGCCCCGCGCGCTTCGCCAACTTCACGCGCTCGAGGAGCGCCTCGAAGGCGGCTCGCTGAACCACCCAGCCGTCTCGGACGTGGATCGTGAGCACATGGGTGACGAAGACCTCGGGGGAAACCGGTGCCATGCGCCGCCCGGCCAAGCCGATGAGCATCTCGAAGGCCATGGACTCCCGCACGTCGAGGACAGCCACCCGGGGCGTCGGGGGAGGTCCAGAGCCCGGCACCCCTCGGCAGGGGGCCGGCGACTCTGACGCCTGAGACACGAAGTCGGCCCATGATTGGTGGATGGGATCGGTGGAGCTGGGGAGGAGCAGGGTCATCCCCCGGGGACGGTGCGTTCACCGGGAGACTGACGAGTGAACGCTCGGGGTTTTCGAGAGCTGCGCGGCGTGTTCGACAGGTCAGCGCGGTGGACCAGCGCACAGCGACCCAACATCAACTGTCAGTTCCACCGCCCCTCCCGCGTCTCCCTGGGGCGGGTGATGAAACACAACATCGATCCGTCCAAAACCAACACCCTCCTCACCAACCTCGACGACGCCTCCAGCGCCGTCGCGATATTCGCCATCAACCACTTCGACGAGGTCGTAGACTTCGCCGTCCTCGCAGAGCTCTCCGTCTACCTCCGGAACCTCGACTGGGCCTTCGCCGCCGCCGTCGACCACCGCATCCCCGGGCCCATCGCGCACGCCCACATCCGCGACGCCGTCTCCCTCACCACCCTCCTCGAAGAGGCCGTCGACACCTGGCTCGACGCAAACCACAGCCTCGCGCGCCTCTACGCGCCCTACTTCGAGTGCGCGCACTGATCTGCGAGCGGCGGCCGCCGTAACGGCGCCCTGCCCGGCGGATCGGCAACAGAACTCGGCAATGCTCTTGAAGCTTCGATCGCATGCGTGATGCACTACTCCAGTCATGCGCCTCGTGGTTGTCGCGTTCCTGGTCGGCCTGTCGGGTTGTGGCTCGTGCTTGGACGAGTCGGCGTCGCCGTCGACGATGACCGAGCCAGAGGTTGCCGACCAGGCTGAGGCTCCCGACGAGGCTGAAGTTCCCGACGAGGCTGAGGTTCCCGACGAGGCCATCGAGCCGGAGACGGCGCGGCCGGAGACGATCGGCGAGCTCTTGCGCGCGCTCCACGGCGCAGGCCCGCACGCTGTCTTCCGGAGTTATCCCGGAACGGACGCGGCCGGGGGGAGCTGCGAAGGGTTCTCCGGCTGCCGCTTCTGCAATGACGGGTCGACAGAGGGAGCTTGCGACGGCGAGACCTACCGCGTCGTCTGCGAGGCCGAGCCCGGGGGTCCGCGCACCGGGCAGCACGTCGGTACGCCGGTGCGATGGTCCGCTGACGGTCGTCGAGCTTGGGTCGAGCTCCCCGGCATCTCGAATCCAGTACAACCGCCGTCGGGATTTCGCGAGACGTTCTACTTCGACGAGGAAGGCGTGGTGCTCGGCTTGGCGCGATCCGACATCGGCGAGGACCCAGCCCTCGACGTCTCCGAGCTCGCAGCACAATCGGCGCAGAAGTGTCGCTACCGCGAAGCGATCATGGCTCCCGAGCTCGCCGATTGGGATCGCATCGGCTTTTTCACCCACGTCTATGCTGACTTGGGAGAAGAGCAAGACCGGAACTACGAGCTCCATCTCTGTGGGTCGGGCGTGCCCGGCCTGGTGCGCACGCTGATCGAGGAGATCAAGAGCTACGGAGGGTTCGACGGATGCGAGGTCACCGAAGGGGCCGTGGAGTGCTGGGTGTTCGAGACCGAAGCACGCACGGTCTACCACGCCATCGACCGCGGAGGCGCCGGCTCTCCGAGCCTCGAGGTGACTGCGATCTACAGCGAAGCGGGGCTGCTCGACGAAGACTCCGGAGAAGAGCAGGCCGAGGACATCGCGGCGTTCCTGGAGCGCGTCCGTAGCCGACGGCCCCGCCGAGTCGGTCGGCCTCTCCTCGCGCCCGACCCGTTGCCGGCCGGCGTCTCACCTTGTCGATGAACCTACGTCGATCTCGGCCGCGTGAAAATCGGCGGATAGGCGGCGGTTTCTGCTCACGGGCCGCTTCCGGAACCGAGCAGCCCCTCACCCCGCCCCTCCCGCCAGCCCCCGCAGCGCCCGCGCGAGCACAACCAACGACCACGTGTCCTGCTTGCAGTACGCCAAGAGATCGCGTCGAGTCTTCTCCCGCTCCGCGTCGCTCATCGCCTCGGGTGCCAGTAAGTACGCTTCGAGCGCCGTCGCGGCGGTGTACCCATCGGCGACGGCGAGGTGCGCGTAACTCTCCTCGGGGACCAGCGCGGGCAGCACGCTCTTCAGGCTGAAGCTTCCGTGGAAGCCGGGGTGGTAGACGTTGCCCCGGACGACGGGCAGTAGATCGATGAGCTTCGCCGCCAAGTCACCCAGGCGCTCCGCGTATTGGGGGAATCGCTTCGCGAGCTCGTTGATTCGCGATCGTTCAAACGAGGCGTGGTAGGCGGCGACGCGACGGGCGCCGGCGGTGGCGGCGAGCAGTTCCTCGATGGACTCCTCCTGGGGGTCTCGGCCGGGTTCCGCGAGCCACTCCCGGTGCTCGACCACGCCGTCCGCGTCCTCGTGATGCACGCTGAACTGGACGACGACCTGGCCGTAGGGATGGCACCCGGGCCAGACGGGGATCACGGGGTTGATGGCCTCGAAGTCGAGGTAGGTCAGCGGGAGCTCAAAGTCTCGAATCCGTTCCGGTAGACCTGCCTCGACGACGACCTCGCCCGTGACGACGGCCTCACGTTGCCGGACCTGCATGTCCGTCAGGGAGGTTTCCGCGGGAATGGCGTCGATCGTCTCGCAGCCGAGGTCGGTGAGCTCCTCCCTCTTCTTCTTGCCCAGCCTGAAGAGCTCACCGATGTGGTCAGCCGGCAACTCCGGCCAGCATCGCCCCATGAACGGGCAGTCGTAGGGAGTCTTGCAGCGGTCTCCAATCTCCGCGTCCGGCAGGTCGCCCTCGAGGCAGTCGCGCAGCTCTTCAACCCGCGCGGGGACCTCTGGGAGATGGGCCCGCACCTCCTCGGTGACGTCGGTCCGCGCAAAGAGGTTCGACAGGTCGGGGAAGACGCACTCACGGTTCAAGTGCATGACCTCGACGCGCTCGACCGACAGCCCGGCGGCCTCGACGACGTGGGTCTGGATCGCGGCGTCATCGATGTGCGTGGCCTTGGCGCTCGTGGTGGATTTCACCTCGGCGAGGACCCAGCCGTCCCCGGCGCGCTCGAGCACGTCCACCGCAACGAAGACCCCGGACTCGGCAAAACACGCTTCGTAGATCACCGAGGCGCCGTCGGCGATCACCTTCGCCGTCTCGCGGACCGCGTGGCTCAATCGACGCCAGTCGATCTCGATCAGCACGCCCCCGGGCACATGCTCCCGAGCCACCTCCCCCACCCTGTTCCCCCGAGCAAACACCGCGCGCAGGGCCGCGTCCGGGACGAGCTCCGGCGCGCCGCGTTCATGCACCGTCCACCAGAGTCTGCGAGGACACTGAAGCCCGATGACGTACTTCGATTTTGAAAGGCGAGGCCGGCTCATGGCGATTGGTCAGGCACGGACGGGTGGCTGAATCGGAATGGTGCCCGAGGACGGCCCCGGCCCACCCCACCTCAATTAATTACGAATTGGTAAAAAAGCATGCCCACTAGGCCCGAACCCGCTATTAATTACGAATCAGGAACTTCGCTGAAGGAGCGCAGGCCATGGGCACAAAAATTACGAATCGGGAACGTCCCGCTCCTGCCCATGGGCGAGTCAGGTCGCCTGCCCAGCTCGGCGCGCTCTTCAGGGCCGAGCGCAAGCGACGCGGTTTGACCCTCGCCGAGGTCTACGATGCGACGGGGTTGAGCACGCGTTTCCTCTCGGAGTTCGAGCGCGGCAAAGAGAACGCGTCCCTCGGGCGGGTGCTGCGCGCCCTCGAGAGCCTCGGCCTCGAGGTGCTGGTCTTTCCCCGCCCCGAGAGCCAACGGCTACTGCGCATGACGCGGTCTGATCAGAACGAGAAGGCCGACACCACGGCCGAAGCCAGAGAGCCGTAGGCCGTGTCGATCCGTCGAGGCCAAGTCTGGTTCCGCACGACCCGCGTCGGGACGCTCCGCGCAGGCGGCAGCGGCCGGCTCCTCTTTGCCTACGACGCCAAGTGGCTCGACGACGGGTTTCCCATCTCCATCTCCATCCCCCTCGAAAACGGCGACCGAGAGGTCGATGCCCACGACTACTTCGAAGGGCTGCTCCCCGAAGGCCGGACGCGGCAGCGACTGCGCCGGCAACTCAAACTCGCAACGGGCGATGACGCGGGCCTGCTCTTCACCATTGGGCGCGACTGCGCAGGGGCCCTCACGATCCTGCCGGAGGGCGAGCACCCCGATGCACACCGGGCGGCTCGCCATCGGCTGACGGACGAGGAGTTCGGCTCATTGATCGAGAGCCGGGGGGCGACCGTGCCGAGCGTCGGTGGTCGCCAACGCTTCTCCCTCGCCGGCGCCCAGGACAAGTTGGCCGTCATCTCCGAAGACGACCGGGAAGACGGGAAGCTGTGGCTGCCGAACGCCAACACCCCGTCGAGCCACATCCTCAAGTTCGAGACCCTGCCGTGGGTGTGCTTCTCCGAGTACATGGGCAACCGGCTCGCAGAGCGCGTGGGTCTCGGTGTGTGCAAGACCGAGTATCTGCGCGCGTCGACGGAGCCGCCGATTCCCTATCTGCGCCTCACACGATACGACCGGCGGGGCACCGGCAGCGCCCGCAGGCGGCTCCACCAAGAGGACATCGCCCAAGCCCTCGGCTATCCGAGCGATGCGAAGTACGAACAGGATGGCGGTCCCTCCCTCGGAGAGGTCTCGGAACTCCTCCGAGGCCACGTAGAGAACCCCATCGAGGACATCACGCGCCTGCGCGATTGGCAGCTCTTCAACTACCTCATCGGCAACTCCGATGCTCACGCCAAGAACCTCGCCCTACTCTACGACCCTGAAACCGGGGTGCCGAGCCTGGCTCCGTTCTACGACTTGGTGTGCATCGAGTTCCACAACCGTATCGGGGCCGCAAACTTCGATCGCACCATGGCGTTCTTCGTCGGTAAGCGATCCCTGCCCGAGGAAATCCGGCGCACCGATTGGGAGGCCCTCGCCAAGGCCATACGGGTCTCTCCGCGCGGATTGTTGAGGCGGCTTCAAGAGCTGGCCGAGGTCCTCCCCGGCTACGCTCGAGACATCCGGGAAGCCTTCGCCGCCGAGTTCGGCGACAACCTCGTCTACGACCGCTGCGTCGAGACGGTCGCCGACCGATGCCGGTGGACCACGAACAACATTTTTCGCTAACAATCCAACCACTCATTGGAAATCCCCACCGCCCCCAACGACGTCTCCGTGTGGCGCGCCTGGGGAGGCCGCCTACGTGGAGGGAAAGCATGGGAGATGTTCTGTTGGGGCGCCCGACGTCGGCGGCCACCTTGGGAGCGGTGCGCGGACGCATCCGCCCATTCGTAGTCATCGTCGCCCTCATGGTCGCGGGGCTGCCGTTGGCCTTAGGAGGCTGCTACTCGAGCCGTGGCTTCATTCCGGCCGACAGCGGGCCCGGCGTTTCACCGCCAACAGACATCACCGAGGACGGCGGATCGGACGACCCGCCACGCACGTCACCACCCTCGACGCCGCCGCCCCCGACGCGGCCGCTGCCGCCTTCGACGCAGCTCGACCTGCTCTTCCTCATCGACAACTCGAACTCGATGACCGAGGAGCAAGAGTCGCTCTCCGAGCAGCTCCCGCGTCTCATCCAGGTGCTCGCTTCGGGCGACGCGGATGGCGACGGGGTGCAAGACTTCCCGACGGTCGAGAGCCTGCACGTCGGCGTCGTGACGACGGACATGGGCACCGGCGGGTTCCCGGTGCCTACCTGCAACGAGCCCAACCGCGGGGATGATGGTGAGCTGCGGAGTATCGGCAATAGCGGTTTGCCGGTCTGCCCCCGGAGCTTCCCCGCGCCGTTCCTTTCTTATAGGCCGGCGGGTCCCCTGAGCCCCGCCGAGTTCGCGGCCAATGTCTCGTGCATCTCCGTCGTCGGGACCGGGGGCTGCGGCTTCGAACAACCCCTCGAGGCGGTGCTCAAGGCGCTGACGTTCTCCACAACGGGGCCGACGGGCGCCTTCGACGGTGATTTCCTGTGGGGCACGACCGGCCACGCCGACGGCGCAAACGGCGGCTTTTCCCGCCCGACGGCCGACCTCGCCATCGTCATGCTCACGGACGAAGAGGACTGCTCGGTCCTCGACCCGGAGCTCTTCAACGTCCGGAGCCCCGTGTATCGGGAGGACCTCAATCTTCGCTGCTTCGCCCATCCCGAGACGCTCCATCCCGTCAGTCGCTATGTCGACGGGCTCCTCGCCGGCCGAGACCCTCGGCGCGTGCACTTCCAGCTGATCGCCGGCGTGCCCACCGACGCCGTCGGCGGCACCTACGCCGAGATCCTCGCCCACCCCGCCATGCACCAGGTGGTCGACCCCGTCATGGAAGGGCGTTTGCAGCCGTCCTGCAACGTGCCCGGCCGCGGCCTCGCCTTCGCGCCGACGCGCCTGGTCGAGGTGGCCCGAGGCCTCGACCGAGAGGGCGCCGCCGTGTCGATCCAATCGATCTGTCAGGCAGACCTCACGCCAGCCATCGACGCGTTCATCGCAATGATACGCTAGGCCGTGGTGGGCCGATGAACCTGGACGACGTGCTCGGCGATTGGACGAGCGGCGACAACTATCGCATCCGCATCGAACGGGATGCCGTGCACCTCACCCGGGACGGGTCGCCGGGGCCGATGTCGCTGACCAACGCGACCGTATCGGGTGAGCCGCGATGCGTGACCTTCACCGGTGACGTGTCCGGCCAACTCGGCCACGTGTCCATCCGCCGAGGCGAGGCGGCAAAGCTGGAGTTGAGCTGGGACGACGGGATCGGACCCTCTGGCTCGTTTCTTCTCTCGCGGGTCCGAAGCGCCGGCGAAGCCGAGCGCCCCGTCACGCCCCCCGCGGTCGTTCGCGCGTATGCGTGCGGCGACAACCGCGTCCTCTACACCGCCGAACGCTGCAAGCGGCTGTTGGAAAAGTACGGCGGGATGATCGCAGACCGAACGCGCTCCGGGTTCAGAGTGCCGGGCCTGGACATGGCAGACGACGAGAACGTCGGGCTCGTCGCGTATCGCTACTGGGCGAGGCCCACCTACAGCAACCGCGCTCGGGAGCAGTATTTCGTCAAACTCCTCAACGGTGTTTGGGCAGCGATCGCAGACGCGATGTACACCGCACGCGACTCCATGCCCGCCGGCCACGGCACGGCCTTCGACCGAGCCTGGTGCAAGCTCGAAAACCCAGCGCCGTACATGCTCGACATGTCCGACGCGGACGAGGCCGACCACATCGAGTACGTCGATCTCGCCAACGTGGTGAGACAGATCGGCCACCGGGAGCTCGGCAAGCGTCTGCTCCGCCTGACGAGCCTGCCAAAGGTCCAGTACATCGCGCTCGAGAAGAACGCCCTCGTGAACGAGCAGCTCGCCGACGTGCCCTTCGACACCCTCGGCTCCCTCGAGGCGTTGAATCTGTCAGGCAACGCCCTGACGAAGATGCCGGAGAGCCTCGCCACCAACACCTCCATCCAGAGGCTCTCCCTGGCAGGAAATCCCCTCGAAGAGGCGCCGGTCATCGCCGAGATGACGTCATTGAAGTGGCTCTACTTGTCCGGCACCGGGTTATCGACGGACGCCATGGACGAGCTTCGCAGGCAGCGTCGCTTCATCAAGCTCGACCGCTGACAGAGCGGCCAGCCCCTCCCCGCATGGAGTCTGCCGCGCACCTGGGGTAAAACCCCGCGGTGCCCGTGACGGTCGATATTCACCTCGGTGACAACCTCGAGGTCCTCCGGGGTCTGCCCGACGAGAGCTTCGACCTCATCTACATCGACCCCCCGTTCAATACCGGCAAGAAGCAGAGCCGGACCAAGATGAAGATGGTGCGCGACGCCGAGGGCGGGGACCGGACGGGGTTTCAGGGCGCGCGCTATCGGACGGAGAAGCTGGGCACGGTGGCCTTCGCCGATACCTTCGACGACTTCCTGGTGTTCATCGAGCCGCGGCTGCGCGAAGCCGCCCGGCTCCTGAAGCCGACAGGAAGCTTCTTCCTGCACATCGACTTCCGCGAGGTGCACTACGTGAAGGTGCTCCTCGATCAGATCTTCGGCCGCACCTCGTTCATGAACGAGATCATCTGGGCCTACGACTACGGCGGTCGGTCCAAGTCCAAGTGGTCGGCCAAACACGACAACATCCTCTGGTACGTCGCCGACCCCAAGCGCTACACCTTCGACTTCGAGGCGATGGACCGCATCCCCTACATGGCCCCGGGGCTGGTGGGCAAAGAGAAGGCGGCCCGGGGCAAGACGCCGACGGACGTCTGGTGGCATACGATCGTGCCGACCAACGGACGCGAGCGCACCGGGTACCCGACGCAGAAGCCCCTCGGCATTCTCGAACGGCTCATCAAGGTGCACAGCCGCGAGGGCGACCAGGTCCTCGACTTCTTCGCCGGCAGCGGCACGACCGGCGAGGCCGCAGCCAAGCTCGGGCGCTCCGCCACGCTCATCGACGAGAAGCCCCGGGCCCTCGAAGTCATGGCCGAACGCCTCGCCTGGGCGTCACCGCGGTTCCATGGCTGGGAGCCGCCGGAGTCGGCAGACTCGGATGAGTCCTCGGACGACGCGAGCCAGCGCGAGCTCTTCGAGTAGCGGCAGGGGATCGAGGCGGATCGAGGCGGAATCCTTCCGCGGCGCCCGGTCGCCGAGTCTCGCCCACCTCGATCACGACGCTGCCCCGCGCCCGGCCCTCTTCGAGGAAGACGTGGGCGTCGGCGAGCCCTTCGAGCGGGAAGCTCTTGGCGATCACAGGTCGCAGGGCGCCCTCGTCGACCAGCTCGCGCACGGCCTCCATCTGCTTGGGGTCACCCATGGCGACGCCGGAGAGCGCGCGGGGGCCGCCCCTAGATGCCGTGAGGGCGGTGAGGCCCATCTGGAAGAGCAAGCTCGCGCTCATGTGCAGGGAGAGGTAGCGCCCGCGGGAGGTCAACGAGCCGCAGCTCCGGCGGAAGTTGTTGTCCAAGGTGGTGTCGAAGATGACGTCGTAGCGCTCACCGTTGTCGGTGAAGTCTTCTTTGGTGTAGTCGATCACCCGGCCTGCGCCGAGGTCGCGGACGAGGTCGTGGTCCCGGCTGCATACACCGGTGACGTCGGCGCCGAGGTGGTGGGCAAGCTGCACACCGAACCGCCCGACGCCGCCGGAGGCACCGATGACGAGGACGCGCTCTCCAGCCTGGACCTTGGCGATGTCGCGCAAGAAGACCAAGGCCGTGATCGCGCCGTAGGGCACGGCAGCGGCTTCGGCATAGTCGAGGTCCCGGGGCATGGGCGCGATGGGGCTGTCCTCGGGGACGGCGAGATACTCGGCGTGGGCGCCGTGCATGCATCCGCCGAAGACGTCATCGCCCTCGGCGAAGCGCGTGACGGCCTTGCCAACGGCGACGACCCGGCCCGCGAACGCGGTGCCCGGGACCGGGTTCTTCGGCCGGAAGAGACCCATCATGAGGCGCCCCGGGAGCCACGAGATGCCGGGGAAGTCCGCGGCTCGTAGTCGGCGGTCGCCCTGGGTCACGACGCTCGCTCTCACTTCAACCAATACGTCGTGGTTGCCGACCTCGGGGCGGCTGACCTCGGTCATCGAGAGAACGTCGGGGGTGCCGTACTTGGGGGTGATCGCGGCTTTCATGGTCCTGGCTCCGGGCTTGGGTTGGGGCCGGGGGGGCGAGTGATGCTCGACTCCGTCCGACACACCCAGAGCATAGCTATGCCAATGCGTTCTGAACATTGACCAATAACGGACTTCTGCTATGCATATATGCATGGACTGGCAGCGGGTGAGCTTTGACTGGAACCGCGCGCGGGCCTTTTTGGTCACCGCCGAAGAAGGCTCGTTCTCGGCCGCGGCCCGGGCCTTGGGCATCGCCCAGCCGACCATCGGCCGTCAGGTGGCGGGCCTCGAAGAGACCCTCGGGGTCACGCTCTTCGAACGCGTCAGCCGCGGCCTCGTACTCACCCCGACGGGGGTCGAGTTGGTGGAGCACGTGCGCGCCATGGGCGAGGCGGCCACTCGCGTTTCACGCGTCGCCGCCGGGCAGTCGCTCTCCCTCGACGGCGCGATCTGCATTTCGGCGAGCGACGTCATCGCCACCTACATCCTGCCGCCCATCATCGCCGACATCCGTGCGGCCCACCCCGGCATCGAAATAGAGATCGTCTCGACCAACCAGGCGAGCGACCTCGGGCGCCGCGAGGCCGACATCGCCATCCGCAGCTTCCGGCCCACGGAGCCAGAGCTCGTGTCCCGGAAGATCAGAGACGACAACGCCTATCTCTACGCTACCCCCGGCTACCTCGAGACCCTTGGCAACCCCACCACCCCGGCCGAGCTGTCCCGCGGCGAGTTCATCGGCTTCGACCACACGGACATGCTGATGAACGGCCTCAACGCCCTCGGCTTGAGCCTCACCCCGGACAACTTCCCGTGGGTGACCGCCAACCAACACGTCCAGTGGGCCCTCGTCACCCAGGGCTCGGGCATCGGCATCATGATGGAAGAGGTAGGCGACGCCGAGCCGCGAGTCACCCGCGCCCTCCCCGACCTGCCGGCTTTCCCCGTTCCAACGTGGCTCACCAGCCACCGCGACGTGCGGACCAGCCGCCGGGTGCGCGTAGTCTTCGACATGCTCGCCAGAGGGCTGAGCGACTGACGCGAGAGAGCGCCGGCCAACGAGTTCGATATGGGGCTCAGCAGAAGAGGCTCAGTCGCAGCCCGAGAGCCAGAACTCGTCGATGACGTCGCCGGCGAGGGAAACGGCGCGGCCCCGGGCGAAGCAGCCATGAACCTCGAGCTCGAGAAAGGAGTGGAGCTGGTCCTCGGCGGCGGCGCTCATCCACGCACGGCCGGGGAGGTCCCGGAGCCCGGCGCCGCCGGCGCCAGCGACGATGTAGGTGATGCCGTCGTCGGGGAGCGCCGTGCAGCCCGCGCGGGTCGGAACCATGCGCTCGTAGTGGTGGTCATGGCCCGAAAGGACGAGGTCGACGCCGCCAGCTTCGAGGGCGCCCCGGAGAGTGTCGATGACCTGGCCGTTGAAGCCCCGGGTGCTCGAGGTGTAGGGCGGGTGGTGGAAGAGAGCGATCTTCCAGTCAGCGTCCGAGGCCGCGAGGTCAGCCTCGAGCCAGTCGATCATGAGGTCCCCGGTCTCTTCGATGGTGCCATTTCGCTGTAGTCGAATTTCGATCAGCCGCACGTCGTTCGTGTCGAGCGATACGAAGTGCACGTTGCCGTAGTCGAAGCTGTAGTAGCGCTCCTCTTCTTCGGCGCGGAGGGCTTGCTCGGGAAGGTGGTAAACGTCCAGGTAGGGCTGGCCGTTTTCGGTCTTGAACTCGTGGTTGCCCATCGTCGGAAAGACCGGCACCCGGTGCATGAGGTCCCGGTAGACGTCGAAGAAGTTCGCTTCGAACTCGGGGAAGGTGCCGCTGCCGTAGGCCATGTCTCCGAGATGGAGGAAGACATCGTACTCACGCTCGAGGAGGCGGTCGCGCACGGTCATCTGCTCCGCTGACCCCGAGCCGCTGTCGCCGAAGGCGACGATGCGGACGGGGCGGGTGGCCCCATCCCAGGCCGTGTCGAAGCGCAGGCCCTCCGCGAGGACGACACCGTCCTCCTCGATGCGGTAGCAGTATGCGCTATCGGCGGTGAGCCCGGTGAGCCGCGCCTCGTAGGCGACGTAGTCGACGTCGTCGCCGGTGCGACTCGTCCCGAAGAGCTCGCTCGCGGGGGTGACCTCGGTCCACGGACCGGCGGGGGAAGTGGCGTAGAAGAGCGCCCCGGCCCCGCGAGAGGTACTGGTCCAGACGACCCGAGCGCTCGTGCCGTCGATGCTTTGGAGATAGGGAGCGCGCCGGAGTCCGGTTCCGGCGGGCATCGATGGCGTTCCGCAGTCGAGGTCGGGGGGCGGCGCAGCGGGGCCCGCGTCGGTGGGAGTGACCGAAGCATCGACGGGCACCATGCAGGCGGGATCGCCGCTGTCCACTGCGGCCCCGGTGTCTCGAGGTCCGGCGTCCGGCATGGCCGAATCACCGGCGTCGGCGGGAGGCGAGTCGTCATCGCCGCAGGCGGAGGTGACGAAGAGGAGGGCGAAGAAAGCCGCGGAGCGAAAGCACATCACCGCGGTTTCCTAGCACGGTGGGCCCGCGTGCGCGTGGTCTTCGTCCTGCTGGCCAGAGGGCTCCGCGTCTGAAGTCGCGCGAACCGCCCGCTGCGACAACGCGGGTACCAAGTGCTAGACTTCACGCAATGTCTTACCCCTCGCTCGCTCTTTCCATTCTGTCCATCCTGACCGCCCTGCCCCTCGCCGTATCCCTCGCCGCTTGCGGTGAGTCCCACGTGGCCGACGATGACGGCGGCTCCCTGCCCGACGCAGAGACCGACGGTGGCGGCGGAGGCCCCGACGCCGACGTGCCCGACACCGGCGGCGGCATCGTCATGGACGGCGGGTTCGTCGATGCGACGGGGCCGGACAGCGGCGGCGGCATCGTGACCGACGGCGGGTTCGTCGATGCGACAGGCCCCGACAGCGGCGGCGGCATCGTCGACGGGGGCGGCGCTGTAGACTCGGGTCCGGGGACCGTCGC
>QMMC01000066.1 GCA_003647065.1 Deltaproteobacteria bacterium
CCTGGTTCGTGGGCTTCGCCACCCACCCCATCGCTCGCGCGCTTTCCGACACCATGCTAACCTCGCTCTACCTCGATGAGGTGGCCCATGCGTAAACGCTCGAGTCAGTTCCTGAGCGACACCCGCGGCCTCACGACGGTCGAGTACATCCTCCTCGTCGCGCTCATCGCGATCGCAGGATTCATCGCGTGGAAGACCTTCGGCGAAACGGTCGTGGCCAAGGTCATGGGTGCCGACGAAGTGATCGCATCCCTCGACGCCGCGGGCCTCGCCGCAGCGGCCGGGGATGGGGACGGCACCGCAGGAAGCGGCGGCGTCGCGGGAGCCTCCGGCGCACCTGGAAGCGGCGGCGCCGCGGGAGCCACCGGCGCACCTGGAAGCGGCGGCGCCGCGGGAGCCTCCGGCGCACCTGGAAGCGGCGGCGCCGCGGGAGCCTCCGGCGCACTCGGAAGCGGCGGCGCCGCGGGAGCCTCCGGCGCACCTGGAAGCGGCGGCGCCGCGGGAGCCTCCGGCGCACCTGGAAGCGGCGGCGCCGCGGGAGCCACCGGCGCACTCGGAAGCGGCGGCGCCGCGGGAGCCACCGGCGCACCTGGAAGCGGCGGCGCGGCCAGCACGGGAAGTTCGGCCGGAGACGGCGACGTGGCGGGAGCCACCGGTGCACTTGGAAGCGGCGGCGCGGCCGGCACGGGCGGCCCAACTGGAGATGGCGCAGGCGCCGGCTCCGGTGGAGACGTGGGACCGGGTGGTGCGGGCGCAGCTAGCGCGCCGCTCGTCAGCGTCGAGACCACCGGATCGGGCGATGACGGCTTCTTTGGTGCCGGAGATTCCACCGGAGTTGGCGCCGTCGCCCGCGGCGTCGCCGACGGTGCTGTCGACGTCGTCGCCGGTACCTGGAGCGGTATCACCGCCATTGCCGGCGGCGCTTGGAATGCCGTGACCAACCCGATCGACACCGCGACCGCCGTCGCCAGCACGGTCGGCAACGCGGTCATGCACCCCATCGACACCGCGACGAGTGCATACGACACCGCGGTGAACATCACGTCCGGCGTCATCGAGGCGGGTGCTCAGATGGTAGACGACTGCACCGGCGGAAGTGCGTACGGCTGCTCACGCGGCCTCACGAACATCGCCGCCAACTTCGTCCCTCTAGGCGCGGCGGGCACCGTGGCGCGCGGCGCGGGTCGCGTTGGCGCCAATGTGGGTCGGGGGGGGGCCATCGCGGGTCGCACGACCAACGGCGCCAGTCGCTTCGGCTGGGCCCACGCGACGCCCGATTCCATCAAGAGCTACCAGAATGCCCCGGTGGGACAGCGCTTCTATGGGCTTCTCAATACGAAGACGGGCGAGGTTCACTTCCGCCCCAGTGAGATGGTCAACGCCAACCGAGCAAACCTGACCTCAGGCACGGCCGGCCACATGTCTCTGGGCAACATGGTCGACCTGCCACGCGGTGGTGACGCCCTCGGGTTCTCTGTTACGAAGACGGCCGATGGGCCGGTGGCGACGTACCGCTCGTCTTACAATTTCCTCCATCGCGATGACAACTTGAAGGCCTCCGACAACGACATGCGGTTGCAACCATCCCGCCACATCGAACGGTCGCTCAGGGAGCTGCGTGAACAGGGCCAAAACGCGCCCATCGGCGTAAGCCCGAGCGGCTGGTAGTTCGTCGGTTTCTCACCGGGCTGACCGGCGCTGACGAAAATCGAAAAGCGCCCTTCAGCTGCTCAGGGGCGCCGACGTAAGCGCGTCGACGGACTCCGCCCACCGAGTCTCGAAGGCCACCCGGTCGAGACGATAGTCGAGGTGTTCGGCGACCCGCCGGACCTCGGCCCGATACTCCCTCGAACCGAAATAGGCTTCGAGGCTCTTGCCCCGGGGCGCAACCATGAGCTGCCCGCGCCAGCAAAACGCCACGCCGGCGTCTTGCTGGACATGACCCCACTCGACGGCCCAGCTCGCCTGGGAGAGGGAGAGCTTCTCCTCGGTCATCAGGACAGACTGCAAGCACTGGAGTTGCCCGCCGTACCAGGGGTCGAGGAAGGGGAGCTCCCTCCCGTAGAGCACCGCGTTGTGAAAGTGGTCGGGAACCGTCACCAAGGTGTCGAGGCAGAGGCGATCGACGACCCGGTAGAGCATCTCCATCACCCGCTCCCCGGCCCGGAGGCCCGGGAGGATCTGGCCGGGAAGCCGGGGCCGGCTCTCGGAGAAAAGGCCCCGAGGGTCTTGGAGGGCGAGCCAGTCCACGGTGAGTGTCTCGATGTCGCGACCCAGGACCGGAAGCCCCTCCGGGGTATCCGGCAGGAGCTGGTCTCGCCGAACCACCAACTCCATGAGGTGCTGGGTCCGTCCGTCGACGTCGGCCGACAAAATGAGCGTATGGCGCTCGTCGTCGGCGCTCGTATGCATCTGGAAGTCGGCGTAACCACGACGGCCGAGGGTCGCCGTCAGGCCGTAGCGCTCGAGGGCGAGGCGAATGCCCTCCTCGCTATAGAAATCGAGAAAGCGTCGGCCGTCATTGCGCTTGTCGAGATTGATGTCGTCGAGGGTGAAGGTGACGTCCATGGAACGCCGCATCAGGTCGGCCCGGCTGAGAGAGCGGGCAATCCGTCGAAATCTTCGGGCGTAGTGGGTCATCGGGGAGCCGCGACCGAGAGCATGACCCGGCAAGCCCTCAGCGACAACGACCGCGGTGGCACGTCAGCCCCATCCCGCAGGCGGCATCGCAGGCGCCGCAATGTGCTTCGTCGGTATCGAGGTCGACGCAGTCTGACCCGCACATCGTTTCGACACATTCACACGCAGCCGCGATACAGGCCTCTACGACGCGACACGCATTGTCGCAGACGCCGCAGTGGTCCCGATCCGTCTCCGGGTCCCGGCAGGTGCCATCGCAGACGACTTCGCCGGCGGGGCAATCGCAGACCCCGGCGGCGCACTCCCGGCCGCCGCTGCACACGACCCCGCACGCGCCGCAATGGTCCGGGTCGGACGTCGTGTCGACGCAGGCCCCGGCGCACGCCTCCTCGGTCGGAATGCACCCCGCCGTACAGACACCGGCCGAGCAGACCTCCACCGCCCCGCACGTCACCCGACATGCCCCGCAGTTGTTTACGTTGTTGGTCGTGTCGACGCACACCCCGCGGCAGGCGGTCGCCCCGGCTCCGCAAACGCAAGCACCGGCATCACAAATGCGGCCACCGGTACACTCGACGCCGCATCCACCACAGTGCAGCGGGTCGGTTGCCGTATCGACACAGCTCGCACCGCATGCGGTCCCGCCACTAGGACAGCCTGCCCCACAGCTCCCGGACGCACAGACCTCGTCGACGGCGCAGACGACGCCACAAGCGCCGCAGTTGGTGCCGTTGCGGGTGACGTCGACACACCCGATCGCACCGCAGTCGGTGTATCCCGCCGGACACCGACACGCACCGTCAGCGCACTCGAGCCCCCCGCCGCAGACATTGCCGCAAGCCCCGCAGTTCACGAGGTCGCTCCGGAGATCCACGCAGGAAGCGGCGCAATCCGTCAGCCCCACCCCGCAGGTGCTGAGGCATTCGCCGCTGGTACACACATCCCCCATCGCGCACGCGGCCCCGCAGGCACCGCAGTTTGCGGGGTCCGAGGCAAGGTCGGCGCAGGTCACCCCACACTCGACGAGGCCACGACCACAGACGCACATCCCGTCGGAGCAGGCCTGCCCCAGACGGCAGGGCGCGCGGCAAGAACCACAGTGGTCCTCGTTGCTGTTGATGTCGACGCAGGCGTCCCCGCAGTCCGTGAGGCGTGGGTCGCAGCCCGAGGCGCACGTCCCGACGCTGCACACCTCGGCGCTGGCGCAGGCGTTGGCGCAAGTCCCGCAGTTGGCCGGGTCACTCGCCGGGTCGATGCAGGTGTCTGCGCAGGGGAGGTCGCCGGCGGTCGGGCAGAGCCCGGGGATCGACGAGTCCGCTGCCGAATCAGGGACCCCGGAATCGAGGCGCCCCGAGTCGGTCACCGTCGCCCCGTCGTCGCCGCAACCCGCGGCCAAGAGGGCCAATGGGGGCAAGACACACAAGACGGCCAAAGCGGCCCCACGGATGGCAAGGAAACGCGAAATCACGTCTCCGAGCCTATCACTCGCCCCTCGAATGCCCGCAATACCGGGCAAAACATGGGTATTGTGGCTTACTCATCCATCCGCTCGCCAACCAGCCTTGCTCGGCGTAGGGTGCCGCCCATGGCATCCAAGCAAAACGGCCCCCGCCGCCGTAAACAGAAGGCAAAGGCAATCAAGAAGCTCGCTCGTTGGCGCGAGGAGAAGGCCGACAAGGCCGACAAGAAGGCGCCGCCGAAGGCCTGAGGTCAGACCACCGGCGGCATGGGTGCGACGATCGCGGCGTTACTCCTAGCGGAGTAACTCGCCCTGCCCTACCCGCTTGATGAACTGGCCGCCGCCCCTCGTCTCGAGCTTCGTGTTTCGGACGATTACGCGGCCGCGGCTCAGCACGGTCTCGGTGAACCCCTGGATCTCGAACCCCTCGTACGCCGAGTAGTCGACGTTCATGTGGTGAGTGATGGGGTTGTCGATGCTGATGGTCTCTTTGCGCTCGGCGTCGAAGATGACGATGTCGGCGTCGGAACCGACGGCGATGGTGCCCTTCTTCGGGAAGAGGCCAAAGGCCTTGGCCGCCGCCGTCGAGGTGATCTCGACGAAGCGGTTCAGGTCGATGCGGCCCTGCACGACGCCGCCGTTGAAGACCAGGCTCATGCGGTTCTCGATGCCAGGAGCGCCATTCGGGATCTTGGTGAAGGAGTCCTTCCCGAGCTCCTTCTGGTCCTTCATGCAGAATGGGCAATGGTCGGTCGCGATGGTCTCGAGGTCACGGAACATGAGCCCCTGCCAGAGCTCGTCCTGGTTCCAGGCCTCCCGGAGCGCCGGGGTCATGACCCACTTGGCCCCCTCGAAGCCCGGCTTGTCGTAGTAGGTCTCGTCGAGGAAGAGATACTGCGGACAAGTCTCGGCGATGACGTCTACGCCGCGGGCCCGCCCCGTCCTCACTTCGTCGAGGGCGTCCGATGACGAGAGGTGCACGATGTAGAGCGGCACCTCGGCAACCTCGGCGATCGCGATGGCGCGGTGCACGCCCTCGGCCTCCATGCGGGTGGGCCGCGTCTTGGCATGCCACCGGGGCTCGACTTTGCCATCGAGCACGGCCTGCTTGACGATCTCGTCGATGACGATGCCATTTTCGGCATGCATGCAGATGCGCGTACCGTCATCCCCCGCCTTACGGAAGGCGCGGTAGAGCGTGCCGTCGTCGACGTAGAGGACCCCCGGATAGGCCATGAAGAGCTTGTAGGAGCTGATGCCCTCATCTCGGAGCTTGGTCATCTCGGGCAGCCGCTCGTCGGGCATGTCCGTGATGATCATGTGGAAGCCGTAGTCGATGGTCGCCTTGCCGTCGGCCTTCGCGTGCCAGGTATCGAGACCCTTGATGGTCGACTCGCCCTTGGTTTGAATCGCGAAGTCGATGAGAGTCGTCGTCCCGCCATGGGCCGCGGCGATGGTGCCCGTCTCGAAATCATCGGCACTGGTCGTGCCGCCGAAGGGCATCTCCAGGTGCGTATGCGGGTCGATGCCTCCGGGGATGACGAGCTTGCCCTTGGCATCGATCGTCTCGTCCGCCGTCACGTTCAGGTTCTTGCCGATTTGAGCGATCTTCTCGCCCTCGATGTAAACGTCGGCAAAGTAGTCGTCGGTGGCCGTCACGACCCGACCGTTGGTGATCAGGATGCTCATCCCTCGCCTCCCTCAGGCGCACGCCGAATGAGAGTACCCGGGTGCAGCCGCGACTCTGCCCGGATCGACGGCGTACGTCCACCATCGGTGACTCCCCCGAGGTCTCCGGACATGGAGCGGTCGCCGCCCTACTGCCGGCACTCGTGGTATCGTGGTCACTCGTCCGGGGGGACAAGATGGTGGCCACGCGTGAAGAGCCCAGCGATGATCGATTGAATCTCGCGGTTCGGCACATCTGCCGCAACTCGGCTGCGATGGTGGGTTCGGGGTTTTTCCCCGCGATGGCCCGGGACCTCTGGCAGATCCTTCGCTGCGACTACGCGTTCATCGGGGAGCTCACCAAAGCGGGCGACGCCATCGAAACCCTCGCCGTCTGCGCCGATGGCGAGGCGGCCGAGGGCTTGCGGTACGAACTCCTCGATACCCCATGCGCCAACGTCGTCGGAACGAAGACCTGTGTCTACGCAGATGACGTAGCGTCGCTCTTCCCAAAGGACCTGTTACTCGCGAAGATGAACGCCCGTGGCTACGTCGGGGTTCCCATCTACGACGGCGACGGCCGCCCCTCGGGGATCATCGTCGCTATCTACCGCGGTCGGGTCGACGACGCAGATTTCTCCGGTTCGGCGATCTCGGTGTTCGCCGGACGCATCGGCGCGGAGGTGGACCGACTGCGGGCAGCTCACCGCGCAGACCAGATGGAGCTGCGCGTGCTTCAGGCCCAGAAGCTCGAGAGCCTCGGCGTGCTCGCCGGGGGATTGGCCCACGACTTCAACAATTTCCTCGCCAGCATGCTCGGGAGCGCCGACCTCGCGCGCCTAGAGCTCGCCAGTGACCACCCGGCCCGAGAGCACCTCGAAACGATTCGCGAGGCCGGCTCGACCGCGGCTGCGCTCTGCCGCCAGCTTCTCGCGTACGCCGGCAAGGGACGATTCCAGGTCGAGCACGCGCACATCTCCGAGATCGTGAACAGCCAAGCACGCATCCTGCGCGCATCCACCGGGGAGAACGTGACCCTTCACTTCTCCCTCACCGACGAGGAGGGGGCGGTCGCCGAACTCGATCGTGGCCAGATGAGCCAAATCCTCCTCAACTTGGTCATCAACGCCTCCGAGGCGATCGGCGAGGGTAGTGAACCTGGCCTCATCCGAGTGACGACGGGCGTCACGGAATGTGACGCCGGCTACCTCCGGACGACCTACCTCGACACCCAAGCCCCGGCCGGCACCTATCTCTTCCTCGAGGTCTCGGACGATGGGCCGGGGATGACCGAGGAGGTGCGCGACCGGCTCTTCGACCCCTTCTTCACGACGAAATTCACGGGGCGTGGTCTCGGCCTCGCGGCGATCCTCGGGATCGTCAAGAGCCACTCGGGCACCATCAAGGTGTACAGCGAGGCGACGAAGGGCACGACGTTCCGAATCCTTTTTCCGGTCAGCTCGTCGGCCCCGGAGAGAGCCACCGCCGGAGAGAGCATCGACGAATGGCGGGGCTCCGGCAAAGTTCTCCTCGTCGATGACAACGACCTCATCCGCAGAGTCGGAGCGAGGATGCTGGACGCCCTCGGCTTCGAGCCTGTGGTCGCCGAGGACGGCGTGGCCGCCCTCGAAGTGCTCGACCGGCAGGGCGACGATTCGGCCCTCGTCATCCTCGTCATCCTCGACCTGACGATGCCGAGGATGAACGGCGAGGAGACGTACCGCGCAATGCGCGCGCGATATCCCAAGCTCCCGGTGATCCTCACCAGCGGCTTCAACGAGCAGGACACGGTCCAGCATTTTGCGGGCAAGGGCCTCGCGGGTTTTCTTCAGAAGCCTTTCCAACTCGAGGATCTGAGGAAGCGGACGCGCGAAGCTCTGGCCGCGCCAGCGAGCGCGTGATCTTCCCTCGGCCCAGGCCTCAGAGATCCAGCACTGGCTAGCCGGGTGACCACCCAGAGAGCACACCCCGCGGTGCCGCGTGCCGAGATCACTCGGGTATCTCGGCACGCGCCGACGGAACGTCCCATGCATCCGACTGGGGACCCAAGCGGAGGATGCGTGCCATGAAGTCAGTATTGTTGTTGTGTATCGCGGCCTTGGTCGCAGGTGGTTGTACGACTCGCGGTGGAGACCGAGGAGTGACCGGCGACGCGTCGACGGCCGACGGGTCCACCGGCGACGCGACGACCCCACCGCCCCCGACTCCGAGAGTGCCCCCGGCATCCATCAGTGGAACCGTCTGGGCCCCGGGGAACGCCCCCGGGATGGTCCCCGTCGGCCATGAAATACCCGTCTCCGGCGCCATCGTCCGCCTCACGACGACCGCCCCCGAAGCCATCCCCGGCAACGCTTACTGCGAGCGCTGCGTTGATGTTTCGGGAGTCCATGCGGTCGCGGAGAGCGACGGGACCTTCACCATCAACGGGATTCTCCCCGGTGACTACTGGCTCTCGGTGCAGAAGGGGCAGTTCCGGATCGACACGCAGGTCACCCTCGCCGAAGCCGAAGACCGCACCATCCCGGACGCGCGCTCCACGCTCCCGTCCAACAACGACCCCTCGAGTGGCCGCTGGGTTCCGCGCATCGCCGTCGCGAGTGGCACCTTCGATGACATTCAGGACGTGCTCGGCAAGATGAGCATCGGCACCGTCGACGCTTCGGGCAACTACGAGATGACGGACAGCTCCGCTTCGATCGACTTCTACTCGAATGGCGGCACGGAGTTCTCGCGGATGAGCGGCTCTCTGACCGACCTCGTCTCGGACCTCGACCGCATGAGCCAGTACCACATCATCTTCATCCCCTGCGCCGGCAGCGCCAATACGGACGCCCTCGAGGACCAACAGAACCTGCGCAACATCCGTGACTACGTCGCCATGGGCGGGAAGCTCTACGTGACCGACTGGTCGGGCGAGTGGATGGACAACGTCTTCCCGTCCCAAATCACGCTCCAAGACGAGAACCACGACACCCCCGCCGCGGCCTACAACGCCGAGGCAAACACCTGGAACACGGCGCTCTTCGGCGACGCCAACGGCTCCCTCTACTCGTCCAACAACGCCGAGGTCACGGACGAGAACCTCTTCGACTGGCTCAACGGCCAGACCGGCCCGTCGGCCGATGACCCCGACAGCATCATCACCTTCGACGCGAGTCACTTCGACGTCGTCGACAACTGGAACACCATCGTCGCGACGACCCCGACCCAGGTCGGCTTCGACGAAGAGGGGCTTCCCCTCATCGACTCGCCGAAGGCCTACGTCATCGGTGGACACGGAACGGAGACTCCGAAGCTGCCCCTCACGGTGACCTTCGAGCCCGCCGGCTGCGGCCGGGTCCTCTACTCGACCTACCACACGACCGACGAGCCCCACGCGGGCCTCGTTCCCCAGGAGCGCATCCTGCTCTATCTCATCATGGAGATCGGCGTCTGCATCGAAGCTCCCATCCTCATCTAGACCAAATCCGGTGAACCGCGACATCGCGGGATATGTGGAGGGGACGCGGCGATGCCGCGCCCCCTCCTCGATTTGGGCGCTGCGAGGGCGAATGAGATAGCCTTCCTCGGATGGCCGAGGGTTCGGAGAAGAAAGCAGCAGCCAAGAAGGGCAAGGGCACCCTCACCGGCGTTGGAGCCGTAGCGAATCCGACGGTGGCCAAGCCCGAGACCAAGACCGAGACCAAGGCCAAGCCCGAGACCAAGCCCAAGGCCAAGCCCGAGGCCAAGCCCGAGACCAAGCCCAAGCCGCGCAAAGGCAAGGGCAAGGGCACCCTCGTCGGCGTGGGTGCCATAAAGAAGATGCCGAAGGTGCCGAAGCTCAGCGGCCCCGCCGTGGTCTCGTCCCGGAAGGGGCCCAAGGGCATCCTCGCCAAGCCCCCGGTCGCGCCCCCACCTTCGCGAAAGCTCCCTCCCCTCCCTTCCGATGCGCCTCCGGCCCCAGGAGACGTCGACGGCGCAAGCGGCGAAATCGCCGGAACCGAGGGCGCCATCCCGCCCCCAGCGAATCTGCCGGCGATGGGATCCGCATCCGACACTGCGGGGGACAAAGACCCCCAGAAGAAGACCCTTTGGCTCTTGGCCGGCGGCGCCGTCGCGGTGGCAATCGCCGTCGTCGCGATCTCCCTGATCGTATTCGTCGCGTCCCTCTTCGGCGACGACGAGGCTGACGACGGGGCGGAGATCGTGACGGCCGATGGGACCCAGGAGGTCGACGACGTCGACGACGTCGACGAGACGGCGAACCCAGGACCGCCGGCCGATCAACTCGATCCCGAGGGTCCGATCGAAGGCGCGGCCCCGACCCCCCTGCCCGAGCCGCGGACATTGACCGCCGAGGAGGAGGAGCGCTTCGAAGGTTTCCGTGAGAACGCTCGGACCCACTTCGGGGCCGAGAGCTTCGGCGAGGCTGCCGCGGCCTATCGCGCGGCGACAGTCATCAACCCCACCCACGCAGGCTCCTTCGCGGGCCTCGGGGCGGCGCTCTCGCGGGGCGGCGACCTCAGCGGGGCCGTGGAAGCGTACGAGATGGCGGTGCGCCTCACCCCGGACAGTTCCGGCTACCACGCGGCCCTCGGCCGGGTGCTGCGCGAATCTGGTGACGATGGCCGCGCCCGGGAAGAGTACCGACGCGCCCTCGAGCTGGCCCCGGACAATCGGGCCGCCCGGCGGGCTCTTCGAGAACTCGGCATGCGCTGAGCCCCGAGTCCGCCGCAAATTCGCCCCGGGATTTCAGAATCCGTAGTCGCCCGCGGCCATCTGCTCTGGCGGCAGCCAGGACTCGTGCACATGGCACCAGATCATCCGGTCGCCGAGATCATCGAACACGACGGTGGCGCGGCGCCCGTTGTTCGCGGGCTTCGACGCCTTCGCGTTCCTCTGCCACTCGGTGTAGGTCACCACGAGGGTGTCACCGAGGCGGATTCGAACGACGACGTCCGTGATGGCTATCCGAAATTCGGGGTTTGAACCGTGGGCACCACGCATGCCCCGGGTGAGTCCGTCGTATTCGGTCAGCGCTCCCCCCGGCTGAACCATCGTGAAGTATGGGCTCATATGCTCTAGGAACCGATCCTCATAGGTCTCGTCGTCGTTCGCGAGGTCCCCGGCGATCCACCCCTCGAAGAACTCGTGCAGTCCGACAATCTCCGCCTCGGCTCGGTCGCGTTCGTCAGTCATCACGGGACCATACAGCGCTCAGCAGCCACTTCCCCCGGGGGGCCCATTGATTGATCGTGCGCAACCTCATAGGATGTGCATGTATGGGACAGTGGGTAATTGGGCTCGGTGCCCTCCTGGTGATGGGCACCCTGCCCGCCGGGTGCACCGGAGAGGTTAGCGACGCCGCCGGGAGGGATTCCGGGGTCGGGACCGACTCCGGCAGGGGCACCGCCGATACCGGCGTCGACCCGACGCGGCCGGCATTCGCGCAATGTGACAACCCGGACGACCCCTACGAGCCCGTCCAGGCGTTCGTCTATGGGACGAAGATCAAGGGCCTGCTCACCGGACTCCCCCTGACCGGGGAAGAGCTCGATGCCTTGATGGCCGACCCGAACGCCATCCGCGGACAGATCGACGGGTGGATGGACCTGCGGGTGGCTCAGGAGAAGCTGCGCCGTTTCCTCCAGACGTCATTCCAGCAAGACGGTTACGAGGGCCAGGCCCTCGTCGACCTGTGGGGCTACGGCAACTTCCAGATGGGCCGGTTGGAGGACCGAACCGACGTCGGGCCGCTCTTCATCCGCACCTTCGAAGAGAGCTTCTCGCGCACCGCCTACGACATCGTCGACAGCGACCGTCCGTTCACCGAGGTCCTCACGACCCAGACCTATTACATGACGACGGCGCAGATGGTTGGCCTCGCCCTCAGCGATGACCGCGGCATCGACGACGAGAACGACAAGGCCTACCAGACCCTCGGGGCGATGATCGACCAGGTGGAGTTCCAGAGCACCGACCCGACGACCCTCGCCCAGAGCTTGAACCCCTCGTCGCCCGAGTGGATGCGGTTCTACGTCGAAAACACCGACATCACCTGCGGCGCCGCGGGCCACGTCAAGACCTCCGGCGATCTCGTGCGAACCGCCTTCGGGGCCCTCTTCGGCTTCTATCAGGACAACGACGATTGCCGCGTCGACGTCGTGCGCCAGGCTCCGCTCCTCGACGAGGGCGACTTCTTCGACTGGCGCCCGGTGACCATCCGCGCGCCTCGCTCTGGCGAAGATACGACCGCCTTCTACCAGGTCGGCGCAATCCGAGCGTCCTCCGAGCTGGTCCTGCGCGTGCCCCGGGTGGGATTCATGACGACCCCCGCCTTCTTCGCCACTTGGCCGACGAACGACGCAAACCAAAACCGCGTCACGACGAACCAGACCCTCGTCGTCGCCCTCGGAAAGAGCTTCGATAGCGAGACGAGCATCGTCCCGGCCTTCGACGACGCCCTCGACGACGCCCACGCCGACCCCACCACCTCGTGCTGGGGGTGCCACGTCAATCTCGACCCGATGCGGCAGTACTTCCGCAACTCCTACAGCTTCTACTACCACCTCCAGGAGGACCCGGAGGTTCAGGCGCTGCGCCCCGCCTTTGCCTTCCAGGGCCACGAGGTCGCCGGCGACCCCGGCGACGGCGTCATCGAGTTGGCTGCGGCCCTCGCGGACCATCCGCGCTTCGCCCCGGCATGGGTTCAGAAGGCGTGCTTCTACGCAAACGGCGCCAAGTGCCCCGAGGACTCCGCGGAATTCATACGAATCGTCACGGCCTTCCGAGACAGCTCGATGAGCTTCCGGACGATGTTCGTCGAGCTCCTCGCCTCACCGCTCGTGACCGGCGTCAGCTGCGTCGAGGGCTCAGCCGCCGACCTCGCGTCGATCGCCCGGGCGCGGCACCTCTGTGCGACGCTCAGCAACCGCCTCGCGCTCCCCGATGCCTGCGGCACCAACGGCTACTTCCGGTCCGAACTCGGCGGCTACCGCGGCATCGCGGGCCAGCTCACCCAGGTCATCCCCGACGACTCGTTCAGCCGCGGCGGAGAAGACCCAATCGTCATCCGCGATACCAACCTCTTCATTCGCAGCGCGGCCGAGGCCCTCTGCGAACGCATCGCGACCGAGTTGGTGAAGACCGACGGGCGGTTCCCCTCGAGTGACCCCGAGGGCGCCATCGACTTCTTCGTGAACGACCTGATGGGGCTCTCCGCGTCGGACCCGCGCCGTGACCCGGCCATCGCCATCCTCAACCGCCACTACGCGGACGCCATCGAAGCGGAGGCGAGCACCACCAACGCTCTCCGGTCCACATTCATCGTCGCTTGTACTTCTCCGACCGTGCTCGGCATGGGGCTCTGAGGAAATCGCCATGAAGATCAATCGACGCAACATGCTCCTCACCGCCCTCTTCGGCACCGGCGCCGTGGGCCTCAAGTCCCTCGCCACCGGCATCCCCATGTCGGTCTTCCTGAACCCCCTCAAAGCACACGCCCAGGATCCGGTCCCGTCCCGGGTGCTCATTCTCAGCAGCTCTTCGGCCGGTGACCCCATCAACGCCAACGTGCCCGGCACCTACGAAGACTCGGCGATTCAGCACTCGAGCGACCCCTTGATGGCAGCGACCGCCATGGCCGTGGGCGGCCAGAGCTACGATGCCGCCCGCCCCTGGGCCGAGCTTCCCCCAGAGATCCTCGCCAAGACCGTATTCTTCCACCACGGCACCTACACCAACGCCCACCCGAACCACCCGAAGGCCATGCGCCTCATGGGCGCGACGGAGCGCAACGAGATGCTCGTCTCGGTCTACTCGGAAGCCCTCGCCCCGGGCCTCGGGACGGTGCAGCGCGAGCCCGTGAGCGTCGGCGCCCGGAGTGGCAACGAGTTGCTCTCCTTCGAGGGAAGGTCTCTCAGTAACGTCACCCCCCTCGCCCTCAAGAGCTCCCTCGCCGCCGGTGACGGGGCCCTCGCGGACCTCCGGCCGCTCCGGGACCGGGCCGTCGACCAACTGAACGCGCTCTACAAAGAGCACGGCACCGCAAACCAGAAGCGCATGCTCGACCGCTTTGCCATCACTCGGGACGAGGCGCGCTCACTGTCGCTCGACCTCGTCGGGCGCCTCGACGACATCGCCAACAACAACGAGGCGGACCAGGTGAAGGCAGCCACGGTCCTCGCGGCGATGAACGTATCGCCGGTCATCACCCTCAACCTGCGCTTTGGCCGCGACAACCACACGGACCCGGAGTTCGTGAAGGAGACCGCCGAAACGGTCACCGGCGTCGGACACCTGCGCACCCTGGTCGAGACCGTGGATGGCATGCGGGCCGAGGGCACTCTCCGCAACGACGTCATCGTAGGCACGCTCAACGTCTTCGGTCGCGACCTGATGCGAAAAGGCCGCGCCGGCCGCGACCACAACGGACGCCACCACGTCACCGTGCTCATCGGCGAGGGCCTCAACAGCAGCGTCGTCGGCGGGGTCACCCCGACCGGCCGCGACTACGAAGCCCAGGCCATCGACTCCGGCACCGGCATGGGCTCGGACAGCGGCGACATCCCCCACGAAGAGACGTTCCAATCGATGGCGAAAACCCTCGGCGTCGCCCTCGGCGTGTCTCGGACGCGCCTCGAAGAGGCAATCGCCGGCGGGACGGTCATCGAGACCGCCCTCGCCTGATCCCTCAGGGCAGTTGCTCAGCCAGGTCGTCGTAGGTCTCGGGGCGACGGTCCCGGTAAAACTGCCAGGTACGCCGGACCTCTTCGATCACGTCGAGGTCCATCTCGGCGACTACCAGCTCGTCCTCGGTGCGCGACCCCTTCGCGAGGAACTTCCCCCGCGGGTCCACGAAGTAGCTGGTGCCGTAGAAGTGACCGATGTCCCAGGGCGCCTCGGTTCCGACGCGGTTCGAGGCTGCGACGAAGTAACCATTGGCGACGGCGTGGGCGGGCTGTTCGAGCTGCCAGAGGTGCTCCGAGAGACCGGCGATGGTCGCCGACGGGTTGAAGACGATCTCGGCGCCGTTGAGTCCGAGGAGCCGGGCCCCCTCGGGGAAGTGGCGGTCGTAGCAAATGTAGACGCCGACCTTGGCGTAGCGGGTCTGAAAGACCGGATACCCGAGATTGCCGGGCTTGAAGAAGTACTTCTCCCAGAAGCCTCCGGTCTGGGGGATGTGGTTCTTGCGGTACTTGCCGAGGTAAGTCCCGTCGGCGTCCACGACCGCGGCGGTGTTGTAGTAGACCCCCGCCATGGCTCGTTCGTAGATCGGGATGACCATCGCCATCTGGTACTTCTTGCAGTACTCGGCGAGGCGCTCGACCGTGGGCCCGGGGACCTCTTCGGCGATGTCACACCATTTGGAGTCCTGGCTCGGGCAGAAATAGGGGCCGTTGAAGATCTCCTGGAGCCCGAGGATCTGAACCCCCTTCTTCCCCGCCTCTTCGATGAGGGGAATGTGCTTTTCGAGAGCAGCGTCTCGAATCTGCGGAACGGTCGCGTTGGGATCGTTCAGGGCGTTGCTCACTTGGATGAGTCCGCCGACGACTTTGCGAGTCATGGTCGCTTTCCTCCCCGTCCGCTCCGCGGACGCTCATTTCCGTCTCACGCCGGGACCGCCGACGGGCCAGACCATGACCCGAGAACGGCTTTCCGTCGAGGGGGCGGTCAGCGGCGCTTCTTGGGGCGTCGCTGACCCCGAGGGGGCCGCTGCGGCCCCGCCCCTCGGCGCGCGGCGAGGCCCTGCCGACTCGGGGCGCGGGGGCCTTTCCGATCGTGGATGGACAACGCCCCCTTGCCCCGAGCCGGTGGGATCAGCGCTCGCTCGCCGCCCCCGATGAGGTCACGGCGCCCGGCCTCGAGGAGAGCTTCTCGGGCGAGGTCGTGGTGCGCGGGGTCCCAATAGAGCAAGAGCGCCTTCTGCATGCGCTTGTCGCGCATGGTGCGCGCCGTGTAGACGGCCTCTCCCGTGAACGGGTCGAAACCCGAGTAGTACATGCTCGTCGCCATCGACATCGGTGTGGGGATGAAGTCCTGGACCTGCCGCGGCCGGATCCCCCGCTTCTTGAGGTAGAGCGCGAGGTCGATCATCGACGTGATCGTCGAACCCGGGTGAGATGAGATGTAATAGGGGACGAGGTGCTGGTCTTTGCCCGCCTCTTCGCTCGCGCACGCAAACATCTGGGCGAATCGCTCGTAGCTCTCGGCGCCGGGCTTCTTCATCTTGCCGAGCACGTCCTCATCGACGTGTTCCGGGGCCACCGAAAGCTGGCCCCCGGTGTGATGCCGAGCCAAGGCGTCGATGAACTCCGGCGAGCGCTCAGCCAAGTCGTAGCGCACCCCCGAAGCGATGAAGACCTTCCGTACGCCCTTCTCGTTTCTTACTTTGCTGAGCAACTGCACCAGCGGCGCGTGGTCTGTTTGGAGGTTTTCGCAGACCCCCGGGTGCACGCACGAGAGACGCCGGCACGCGTTCTCGATAGCCTCGGACTTGCACTTCATCCGGTACATGTTCGCGGTCGGCCCGCCAACGTCGGTGATGACCCCGTTGAAGCCATCCATCCGACGAAGCTCGCGGACTTCGCGGAGAACGCTCGCCTCGGACCGCGACTGGATGACCCGGCCCTCGTGCTCCGTAATCGAGCAGAAGGTGCAGCCGCCAAAACAGCCGCGCATCGTGACGAGGGAGTGGCGCACCGTCTCGAAGGCAGGGATCGGCTCGTCGTAAGAGGAGTGCGGCTGACGAAGGAAGGGCAGGTCGTAGAGCTCGTCCATCTCGGCCGTCTCGAGGGGCTTCGCCGGCGGGTTGAAATAGACCGCTTGGTGACCGTGGGGCTGGATGAGGGGACGCCCGTTCCCGGGGCTGGTCTCGTACTGAAACGCCCGGCTCATGTCGCTAAACGCTCGCAAGCTCGAGACGACCTCTTCGTAGCTGGGCAGGAGCACGGGCCTCTTGTCGCGCACGAAACGGCTGGGTTCGAGATGTTCCCACTGCCCCTTGCCCATGACGAAGGCGGTGCCCCTCACATCACGAATTTCCTCCATGGGCTCCCCGGCCGCGAGGCGCTGGGCAACCTCCCAGACCGGGCGCTCGCCCATGCCGAAAATGAGCAGGTCCGCCTTGGCGTCGAGGAGGATCGCGCGGCGTACCTTGTCACTCCAATAGTCGTAGTGGGCGATGCGCCGGAGCGACGCTTCGATCCCCCCGAGGACGATGGGCACCCCTGCCATGGCTCCGCGGATCAGGTTCGAGTAGACGATGGTGGCTCGATTGGGGCGCGCTCCGGTGCGGCCTCCGGGCGAATACTGGTCGTCCGACCGCACCTTCTTCTGGGCGGTCAGCTTGTTGAGCATGCTGTCCATGTTGCCCGCGGCGACGCCGACGAAGAGGCGCGGACGACCCATGCGCAGCACGTCGTCGGGCCGGTCCCAGCGCGGCTGGGCGATGAAGCCGACACGATATCCACGGGCCTCGAGGAACCGAGCGATGAGCACCGGACCAAAGGCCGGATGATCGACGTAGGCGTCTCCGCTGACGATGAGCACATCGAGTTCATCCCAACCGCGGGCCTGCATCTCGGCCCGGGTCGTCGGCAGAAACGTCCGCAAGTCGTCGTGCTTCGCCCGGGAGCGTCCGAGTTTCGTGAGACCGGGCATGGGGCAGCTACGTTAGCGCAAAGGCCCGGGAGGAGCCCGCCGAGGGTCCACGCCCTTTCCAGCCCTCAGAAGCGGCGGCGAAGGGCGAGGCCGAGCATGAAGAGCAGAGAGAACGCGAGACCGGCGAAGTCACGGCCACGGCCAGGGGCACCGACGGCGCACGCGATGCATCCAGAGCCGTGGGCGGCCAAGTTACCGCCGGTCGAGCCATCCGTGCCGGGCTCGGCACCAACCGACGAGTCGACGGTGCCGGAGTCCTCTCCCACGCTCGCATCCGTGGCGTCGATGCACGAACCGAAGCCGTCGCAGCCGAGGGTCGAACCACAAGAGCCTTCCGGGTCGGTTCCGGAAGCATAGGGGGTGCAGAGGCCCGGGCTGTCGGGGGGATCGCAGCTTTCGCAGCCATCGCCGCACGCTCGATTGCAGCATACGCCGTCATTGCAATTGCCGCCGGTGCACTGCCGCGACCGGTCGCAGGTCGACCCGGCGTCGAGGGAAGTGACACACTCGGTGCCGCCGCAGTATTCGCCAACTCCGCACTCGGTGTCGACGGTACAGGCCGCACAGGAGGTCGTCGTCGCGCACGAGCCCGACGCGCACATCACCGCCGCGCTGGGCACGCAGTCGCCAATCGGATTGCAGAGGGGCGCTGGCGTCAGATCACCGCCGCTGCAGACGGTGGCGCCGCAGGCGGTTCCATCGGGGGCCTGTTCGTAGCGATTGGTCGAGATCGAAGGCACGCACTGATCGCAGAGCGAGGTGCCGTCGGTGTCGACGGTGCCCTCGGCGATGCATCCGCCTCGGATACGACACCAGCCGGGCAGAAGATCGTTGCGGCATCTGTTCCCGGTTTCGTCGCAGGTGTCCGGTCCTGTACAGGCCTCGCCGTCATCGCAATTCCTCGGCGGCCCTCCGGTGCATGCCCCCGCGCCATCGCAGGTGTCCGGGGTCGTGCAGTACTCGCCATCGGAGCACGCGTACCCAGAGGCTCGATTCGTATGGTCGCAACGGTTCGCGCTCTCGTTGCACGTATCGGCGGTGCAGTCGTTGGAGTCGCCGCAGCCGCGCGCCGTACCACCCGTGCAGACCAGGGAGGCGTCACACGTAGTTGAAAGCGTGCAGTAGTTCCCGTCGTCGCATGATGCGCCCGCGACGGTGCATTGGGCGGCGGCGATGCTCGTCCCGGAGACGGACACCACGGCGCCTAAGAAGAACCCCAAAACGAGGACTAAGCTACGCACTTCCATATCGTGGGCCGAAAGCGTGTGAGCCTCAACCCCCGAAAGGCGCTGAAACTCCCCTCGAGGACTCAGCTCATCCAGTTGGCGTCAGGCTGAAGTGACCATTTGGTCGTGATCTTCTGGACCCGGGACCACAACTCGACACCGCCGGCGCCGGTCATGTCCCCCTGACCGAAGCGGGAGGCCTTCGCGCCGCCGAAGCTGAAGGGCTCCCGTGGCACGGGAACGCCGATGTTGACGCCAACCATGCCGGTCGGGGCTCGGTCCGCGACGTACCGGGCCACATCGCCGCGGCTGGTGAAGACGCTCACCGCGTTACCGTAGGGAGTGCTGGACTGGAGCGCGATGGCTTCATCGAGGGTGGCGACGCGGATGATGGTCAGCACTGGGCCGAAGAGCTCCTTGGTGGTGCACTCCATCTCCATCGACGCGTGGTCGATGATGGTCGGGGCGAGCCAGTTGCCGCCCTCGTAGCCCGCCGGGGCCGCGGCGCCGCGGCCGTCGAGGCGGATCTTCGCGCCTTGGTCGGCGGCCTTCTGAATGTCGCCCTCGATGCGCTTCCGCGAGGCCTCGTCGATGATTGCGCCCATCTCCGGACCGAGGGCGACCTTCGATGCGCGCTCGACGATCTTGTCGATCAAGTCGTCGAGATCGCCGACGGCGACCATCAGACTCGCCGCCATGCACCGTTGGCCGGCACAACCGATGAAGGAGCTGACGACTCCGTCGACGGTGACGTCTTCTTCGGCATCGGGGACGACGAGCAGGTGGTTCTTGGCACCGCCGAGGCAGAGAGCCCGGCCATTGCGGCCAGTGACACGCTCGTAGACCGCGCGGGCGACGGCGGTCGAACCGACGAAACCGAGAGCCTCGACGTCCGGGTTGTCGGCGAGGGCCTCGACCGCTTCCCGGCCGCCGTGGATGATCGAGAAGACCCCGGGGGGGTAGCCGGCCTCGACCATCAGCTCACCGCTCAGATGAGCCGTGAGGGGCACCTTCTCGGAGGGCTTGAGGATGAAGGCGTTTCCGAGGGTCACCGCGATGGGGTACTGCCACATCGGAACCATCGCCGGGAAGTTGAAGGGCGTGATCCCGGCGACGACACCGAGGGGCACGCGGCGCGTCTCGCAGGTGACGCCGCGGCTCACCTCGAGGGTCGTGCCGATGTCGAGGTTCTGAAGACTGAGGGCGTACTCGATGATCTCGACGCCCTTGAGGACCCCCGCCTTGCCTTCGGCGAACGTCTTACCGGATTCGATGGCGGCGAGGTTGCTCATCCGGTCGATGTTCTCGAGCACCAGCTCGCGGAAACGGAAGAGGGTCTGGGTCCTCTCTTTCAGCGGGACTGCACGCCAGCTCTCGGCGGCTTCTTTCGCGGCCGCGACGGCGGGGCCGACGTCGGCGGCGGCGCTGACGGGGATCGAGCCGATCACGGTGTTCGTGTATGGACTCACGACATCCATGCGGTCGCCGCTGGCGGCGTCACGCCACTCCCCAGCGACGAGGTTCTTGGCAGCGATGGGCTCGTTCGGAAGCTCTACCAACGACATATCGATGTACCCCAGCGAAACGGTGACTCAGGAAAGGTGCGGCGGGCACTCTGACCCGGGAGCCGCTCGCCGTCGAGCGGAGGGGAAAGAGCTCGAAAAGCCGCGCGTTTTTGCCCGGAATCAGCGATCGCCGTTCGGGGGATCGTCGGAGCTAGCGCTTCCCCGGCGGCCGCCGGGGAGCAGCTCGCCGAGGTGCCAGTTGTGGAGGAGTACGCGTCGCTCGGCCTCCTGGAGCTCGTCGCGGAGTCGCGCGACGAGGTGCACGGGCATCCACATGCTCACCAGCGAAGCCAAGGCGAGCAAGAGCATGGCCGGGATCGCGGGAAGTTCGACGCTCCCGGGAAGGATGACCATGCCGCCATCGGTGAACTGGTATCCCCCGGGAAGGACCCCCGCGAGGCCCAGAGCCATCGTAACGACTACCGTGGCGATACCCGCGCCGACGGCCAAGCGCCGATGAAGGCCCGAGAGCGTGATGGCGAAGCCGGTGATGTTCATGCCGATGAGGGCGGGGGTGAGTACCAGGGGGCCAAACATCGCGGCGGTCGTACCGAGAGCGACGCAAGAGATGACCGCCACCGCCACGACAGACCGAGGTCCGAGCTTCAGCGCTCCGACCGCATAGGAGAGAGCCGCCGCCGCCAAGCTCCCGCCAAACCAGAGGAAGATCATCGGCCAGCTGCGTACGCCCATGAAGAGGACGAGGGGGAGGAAGAATACGAACGAAAGATACCCGAGCGAAGCGAGGCGACTAAACCAATGCAGACGGCCCGCCGATGCGCTCTCGAGGGCCTCATCCAC
>QMMC01000067.1 GCA_003647065.1 Deltaproteobacteria bacterium
AGTATCCCTCGGCCTGCAGCGTAACCAGACCCCATCGCATCGCGAGATCGAGCCCCGCCACGTTTCGGTGCTGCGTGCCTATCGCGGCCGGGGCCGGTAGGCCCGTCGCCGGGTCCACCATCATCTCTGTTTGCTGTGATTCGCCGACGTAGCCGTTGATACCGACGGAGAGCTGAAAGGGTTGCGGACCGGCGAGCCCCGGCGTCTCGTCGTAGGCGACCCACCCGAAGGGATTGAACATCAGGCGCCCCATGTAGAGGAGCAGGTCGTCGTCGTTGCCCCCTTGACCGATGTGGTTGCCGTTGAAGATTCCGACGCGGTATTCGACTAACCCTTCGAAGAACTTGCCGAACATCTCGATGCCCGTGTCACGACCCGCGCGGAAGGCGGTGTTCGCGACCGAGAAACCAGGGAAGAGGAGCTTCGGTACGGGCGTGAGGTAGGCGCGGGTGAAGGGCGTGGGGAACTGGCCTCCCTGGAGTCCGATCTCCGGGATGGGTTGGATACGAAGCACGAGGTCGAGGAGCCGGGGCCGCGGGCCGGCGAGCTCTGGTTGGACGAAAAACTCGATCCAGGGGGCCAATACGTAACCACGGAGATGTGGCCGGGCGACAGGAACTTCGAACGTCGAACGGCGGCTGTCGATGACGGTCGAGGACGCCCCGTAGCGGAAGAGCAGGAGCGCACCGAGTTTCAACGAGAAGAGCTCATCGCCGGCCTCGACGCGTAAGCCATCGTCGACCGACGCGAAGAGGCGCACCGTCGATGGCTCCTCTGGCTCGGCGCCCTCGTCATCGGCCGCGGCGTCGGTGTGATGCGGCGGTGGAACGTCCGCGCCGGGCAGGGTCGTGCCCCCTTGTGCGGCGGCCGACCGCGAAGCAAGGAGGCAGACGCTGAGGACCAGAAGCGCGGTCCAGCGGCACCGAGGGCGGGCGTCTCGGTGCGTTGGTGAAGGCGGGGGCCGGTCTGACGGACGTGTGGACATGAGCCTGGGTCTCGAAATGGGGGGCATCGACGGGAACGCCGCTCGCGTTCGATGGGCGCGCGGGTTGGCCTGCGGCGGCCAGGGAAGGGAGGCGTCCAGGGGCCTCCCGTGGGGGAGGAGCCGACGACCCGATGAGAGCGCTCGGTCGGTCAGCCGCGGCGGGGCGGCCCGCGGGCTGGGCGCGCGCCCTCGTCCTGCGCGAGGTGGGGGCTCCCTCGTTCGCCCTCTTCGAGACGAGTGCCGCTCCTCCTGGCGAAGAGGGGTCGGTGCCCCGAAGCGGCAAGCTCGTCGTCTTCGGTTTCGGTCTCTTCCCAGCCCCACGACAGAGGCCCTGGGTTGGCCCCCGGGGGCGTGTTCGTCGCGAGGGGTCGTGACTCCCGTGCTCCAGAGGCCTGCGTCGACCGGCTGTCCGTTTCCTTCAAGCCAACTGCGGCCACGAAGATAGCGACGCCCCAGAGGGCGAGGACGCTGAGGCCGGGGCGGAAATCATTCACGAAGACTCCCAGAGAGTTACTCGGGTCCCCGACGGCGTGCAAGTGTCGAAGGATTCCGAACGCCGCCGTTTTTCACGATCACGGCGGGACCCTCGAGGGACGCCATTTATCGGAGCGGGGAGGGCTCCCCGGTGCGACGTCGACGTGGCGTCTGCGGAGCAGAGTGCCCCTTTCCTAGACGTTTTGTTACTGGAACGCCCATTGCGTTGCCCCCTTTCATCTACTCCCCCCGTCCGGCCGCCGACCTCGATTCGGCGCCCCCGGGTGCGGCTCGAAAGGACTCAGGATGAAGCGACGACGAATCGGGCTGGCCAGGCAGGCCCGCCTCACTTGCATACTCGCGTCGATTCTCGCGGTCGGGCCCCTCGGTGCCTGCGTGGGCAACATCTCCGACGTCGGCGGCTCCGGAGTCACCGACGACGGGACCGGTCCCGGGCGAGGGGGTGGGCCCGGCGGTGCCGGCGACGCTCTCCCGACCCTCGACGATCTGGACGTCTACTCGCGGCTGACCAAGCAGGAGTACCGATACGTGATCGGCGACTTGCTCGTGGGCGCCGAACCCTCCCGCCTGGCCGAGGCCCTCGGACAGGTCGACTCTTTCAACGAGAACAACTACTCCGGGTACTACAAGAACTACGACCCCATCAGCGCCTACCCCGGCCTCGAAGGCGCGCAGCTCGAACTCGCACGCGCCCTCGCCACGGCGTTCCCCGACTCACTCTTGTTCCAAGAGCTCTGCCCCTCCAACTGCGCCGGAAACGTCGCCGACCGGTTGCTGCCGCGGATATGGAAGCGACGGTTGGCGACCTCCGAACGGCAGGAGCTCGTCGACCTCTACGACTCCTTCCCGGCCGAGCAGCGAGACTTCTACTTCTTCCTCCGGGTCTTCGCGTCTCCCCATTTTCACTACAAGATATTCGCCGCGTCGCCCGAAGACCCCGACGAAGCGAACATCAAGAACGCGCAGCTCCTCTCCTACGCGATCACCGGCTCCTACCCGGACGCAGAGCTCCAGGCCGATGTCGACAGCGGCGCCGTTGCGGCTCCCGGCCAGTGGGAGCACCACGTCGTTCGACTTCTGGAAGCACACCCCACGCGCTTTTCGACGCTCTTCGTTCCTCAGTGGCTCGGCATGGCGTCTTCTTACGAGAGCGGCGAGACCTACCACGGCGTGCCGCTGGCCACGGTCATGACCGAGCCCGCCCTGATCTTCTCCGAGGCGCTCACCGAGGGCTTGCCCATCTCGTCGCTCTTCGACCTCGACTTCAACATGGTGAACCCCGAACTCGCCCCGCTTTACGGCAGCGAGGCGACGGAAGCCGGAGGCGCATGGGAGCGCCAGGCCCTGACCCAGACGCTCTTCGCGACGGCGGCGATGAGCTACCTGACCGTCGACCACGAGAGCAACAACCCCAGCCCGATCCGCCGGGGCTCCTACATCGTCAATCACCTCCTGTGCATGAACATCGCGTTCCCCCCGAGCGCGGTTCAAGAGGAGGTGGACCGCATCGTCAGCGGCGCCCCGGAAGGCCTCTCGCCCCCCGAGCGCATGGCCTACTTCCGGTCGAACCCCACCTGCGCCGGCTGCCACAACCAGTTCGACCCCTACGGATTGGCCCTCGAAGAAGTCGGTGCCCTCGGCGAGGTCCGGGATACCTATTACACCGGCGACCCCATCGAAGCGTTCGGGACCGCCGGGGACATCACCTACACCGACTCGATCGACTTCTCCAACCAGCTGGCCATGACGCCGACGTTGAACACCTGCTTCGCCAGTCAGGTGTACAGCTACCTCTCGTCGAGCCCGCACGTGGCGGCCAACTACGACATCAGAGAAGACGAAGAGCTGCTGCTCACCATGAGCGTCTCCGAAATCGTCGCCCGGATGGTGATTCGTGCGCTGGGAGTGAACCAATGAGCGATCGAATGAGCCGCCGAAGCATGTTGCGCGCCCTGGGGCTGCTCGGCGCGGGGGCGGCCCTGCCGAGCTTGGGCATGCTGGGAGGCCTTGGCAGGGCTCGCGCCCAAACCAGGCAGAACCTGGTGATCGTGCGCACGCTCTTCGACTTTCGGCGCAACGAACGGACGTCTTTCTCCGGAGACCTCGCTCCCCTTGCGCCGTGGTCCTCGGAGCTGGCGGTGATCCAAGGCCTCTCGGCCAACGGCGACGGAAGCGAGTATCACAACGGCAAGCAGATTCGTTTCGCCACCAGCTGCACCCCGACCAACCGAACGAACCGGACGACCGGGGGAGGGCACTTCGATGGAAAGTCCGTCGACGTCGTCGTCGGTGAACATTTGCAGACCATGAGCGCGTCTCGCCATCCGTACCTGGTCCTCGGCGCCTACCCCTATTCCGACTCCAGTCTTCACGCGACCTTCGAGACCATCTCGTTCTTGAACAAGAACCAATACATCCGGCCCCAGTACGACCTCGATGACGTTCGCACCCAGGTCGGCATGCACGCCCCGTTCTGCGGGTCTGCCGTGGAGGCGGTGGACGTCGACGCGCTCGAGAACGAGAACCGGGTCCTCGAGGCGGTCATGATGGATCTCCAGAGGTCCCGGGTCGGTCGGAGCGACGAGGTGAGGGCCCAGACGGAGAACCTCGAACGACAGTTCGAAGCCCGGAGGACCGAAAACTCACGAAGGATAGGCGGCGCGCCGATGTGCCTATCCGTTCGCGACGCCCCCTTGGCCCACGCCTACAGCCGTCACTCCATCGTCTCTGCGGACTTCGACAACCGTGTCCGGCAGATGAACTACACGGCGGCGTTGTCGCTCCGCAGCAACTTCTCGAACGTCATCACCCTGAACTACAACTTCTCGGGCCACGGCCAATCCAGGGTTCCCGCCTTCCACGAGATGACTCACCCGGGCGGGTTCTCTCGGCCCCCTTCGAGCGCCGAGCTGGAGAACCTCGACGGCCTGTCGGCCTTTCAGGTCCAGATGTTTGCCCACCTACTCCGGGAGCTCAGCGATTTTGGCGTGCTCGAAGATACCCTCGTCGTGTACAGCCCCCACGAGCGGCCCGTGCACGACCACGTGGACGTGCCGATCCTCGCCTACGGCGCCTCCCGAAGGGGCAGCCACACGAGCCGTCGACGAGTTCAGGACGTGAACAAGGACCTGCTAGAACACTTCAGCGTGCCCAACGCTAACGATTTCGGCGGGGAGACCTCCGAGGGAGGGGTGCTGCGTTAGGTCAGTTGTCTCGGCGCCACGTCCAGCCGGGCGTGAGGTCGAGCCTCCCCAGATCGATCGCCCGGTGCAGTGGGTGGTCATACAGAAATACGCGCTGGGCCGACATGTCCCCGACCTGGGCGACGAGCTTGGCCAGCGCTTTCCGGGAAACCTGAAGAGCCCTCTGGGCCGCGCGAGCTCTGCCCAGACGAGAGAGCATGATGGCCGAGAGCCAGGTTGCATCGAGGGGCGTGCCGAAGACGTCCGAGAAACGTGTTTCGCGGTCGGACAGGATGACCGCGAGGCGCGCCTCGGCGAGGGCCTCTTCGGTCTCGCCACGCGCATCGAGCCACGCCGCCCGGCCGGCATGGTAGCGACGTTCGCTCTCGGCCAACTCGGCGTTGCGGAGTGCGTCGAGCTCGTCGAGGAGCTCGCCGGCTTCGTCGAGGTCCTGGGCGCCCCCGCGCATCGTCAATACTCGCAGGAGCCCCGAGAGCACGTGACTCTGTTGCGCCGCGAAGCCGCGGTCGCGGGCGAATGCGAGGGTCAGTCGATAGCAGGAGACGGCCTCCTCGAGTCGGTTTTCGAGGGCGTTCAGGTCGCCGAGGTTGCTTCGGGCGATGGCGGTCACCAACTCGCTGGCGTCGTCGGCGGCGACCACGTGGCGAAGGGTCGTGCGGCCCTCGGCGAGGCGACCGGTGGCGACGAACAACGCGCCCAGATTGATGTCGGTCACGTGCACCGACGCCTGGGCGCCGGCGCGCACCTTCAGCTCCCGGCTTCGGGTGAACGCCTCGGTCGCCTCTTCGACCCGCCCGAGCCATTGCGCGACCGTTCCGAGGTTGTTCAGTGCTTTGGCCTCGCCGACGATGGCTCCGGTGGCGCGCGCGGCCTTGACCGCCTGACGGTAGAAACGAGCCGCCCGCCGGTTGTCGCCGCGCTCCCGGGCGACGTTGCCGAGTTGCCGTAGCGCCTCCGACCGCAGCTCCGTCCCGGCTCCACCGCGCGCGGCTTTTGCTGCTCGCTGGGCCTGGTTTTCTGCGCGTGTGGACCGGCCGAGATGCAGGAACGCGAGGCTCGCTCCGAGGTTCGCTTCGGCGAGGCCCAGTCGGTCACCGCGCGCCTCGGCAACCTTTGTCGCGGCTTCGAAGCCCTCCGCGGCCGATTCGATCGCGCCGGTGACGAACTGCACCTGGCTCGTCGCCAGCAGGAGGGCCTGTTCGAGCCGCGGGTCGCCGAGCTTTCGGGCTGCGGCGAGGGCCCGTTTTCCCAGGCGCCTCGCCCGGCTTTCTTCCCCCCGCATGGCCGCCATGTTCGCGCGCCGGAGGTCGATCTCTACTCGATCCTTGGGGTCGGACTTTCGTCGCAGCCCCTCGAGGACGACCAGCGTCTCGTCGGCCGCTTCAGCGATGCCGGCCTTCACCGCAAGATCATGACGCTCGAGGGCGGTCGGCAATCCCCGGACGCCCCGGATCGGGCCGGCTGCTGCTCCCTGCCTCATCAAGGCCAGCGCGTGGTCCGGGCGCCCGTGGTCATCGGCGAGCCGGCCTGCACGTTCATAAAGCAAACGTGCATCGGCTCCGATCTGGGCTGCGACGAGGTGGTAGGCGGCCCGGGCGAGGATCTGTGGATCTCGGCGTCCCCGCTTCGCGAGGTACATGCCCGTGCGGCGATGCGCTTCGCGCCGTGCGGGGGGCAGCAACGCCCCGATCACGACATCGATGAAGCGGTCGTGCATGGCGTACACGGGGTGGCCGCGCGCATTGCGACGGTCCTCGACGATGCCAGCGCGGACGAGCTCTCGGAGGGACGGCGCGACCTTGCTGAGCCCGGCGCCGGAGGCGGCCGCGATCTCCCCAGCGGAGGCCGGCTCCTCGAGCATGGCTGTCGCGACGGCGAGGTGCCTGGCCTCGTCGCTGAGGCCCCGGATGCGCGCATCGAGGACCTCGCTGAGGGGCCGAGCCGAGATGTTGGTGGCGAGGGACCATCCACCCTTCGAACGCAGCAACTCGCGGAGCTCGACGGCCAGTCTCAGCGACTCTTGTACGAAGAGCGCGGAATGCTCACCCGCATCGAGGGTGCGACCGAGCTCGGTCCCCGCGAGAAGTTTGGCCTCGCCGAAGATCGACTCGACGAGGGCACGACTCTCTCTCGGGCTGAGCGGCGGCACGGTCACTCGGTCGGCGCCCAATTGGTCCACGAGGGCGTCGGCCATGGAGCCCGGGCGGCTCGTACAGAGCAGGAAACACATGGCCGTCGCCCGTCCCATGGCTTCGTGGAGGGCCCCGAGGGCCGGGACGATGGCTTCACTTCCCCAATGGAGGTCCTCGATGACCAAGAACCCCGGTCGATGCAGAAATCGAATGGCGATGGCGCGACCGAGGGCTTCGAGGCGCGCGGCCCGGGCCCGTCGAGGATCCACTGCGATGGCGATGCGCTCGCCGCGCCGCCTGAGCGAAGGCATGCCGCGGGAGAGCTCGATGCGGTCTTCTTCCCCGAGACGCGCGGCCACCTCCGGAGTGATCACCGCCCGAGCGATCGCGCCGAGGATCGTCTTGTCGTCATCGCCGCGCCGGCCTTCGACGACGAGCCAACTTTGGCCCGCGAGCTGAGTCCGATGTCGTACCTCGCGGAGGATTCGAGACTTTCCGGTGCCCGCCGCCCCGACCAGGAGGGCCGGCGGCCGCGAGGCAGAACCCGAGGCCCCGCCTTCGGTCAGGCGGTCCAATACGTCTTGCTTGCCGACAAACGAACCGGAGAGCACGTAGCTCGCGAGGGTCTCCCCGTCTTCGGCCGGCGCCTCGAGGCCGTGAGCGGCGAACGCCGCCTCGAGGACCTCGCCCGCGGACGCGTATCGGGCCCCGGGCGCTTTCTCGAGGAGACGGTGCACCACGTCGGCGACGGCCCGCGGTGCGTGGTCGGGGTCCAAACGCGGCGCCTCGTCGTTGAGGTGACCGGCGAGCATTTTCGAGCCGCTCCCCGTAAATGGCACCCGTCTCGCCGCGAGGGCGTAGAGCGTGACGCCCAGCGAGTAGAGGTCTGAGCGAGCATCGACGGGATGGCCGCCGATGGCCTCCGGGGAAAGGTAGGCGTAGGTGCCGATCAATTGCTCGCGTTCGACCTGACCGAGGGCGCGGGAGATTCCAAAGTCGAGGAGAGCCAGGTGACCCGCCTCGACGTCCACGATGATATTCGACGGCTTCACGTCTCGGTGGAGGAGCCCGCGCGCATGCAGATAGTCGAGGGCGCGGCAGAGCTGTGCCAGGAACGGCAGGCCCTCCCGCGTGGTCAGGTCGATCCCCGCCCGTCCCAGTGGACAGCCGGCTACGACCTCTTGAGTGAAGAAGGCGACGTCGTCACCGACGTAGCCGAAATCGAATACCTGGGCGAGGTTTGGGTGAGTCAGGTTTGAGAGCAGGGCGAACTCTCCCTTGATTGCGTCGAGGGCCGTGCTCGTGCCGTGGAAGCGGTGCATCTTCAGCGCGAGGAGATGGCCCGAACGTTGCTGGTCGGCGACCTCGTACACCTCGCCGAAGCCCCCGCGCCCCAGCATGCCCGTCACCCGGTAGCGGTCCGCGATGAGCTCTCCCTCGGACAGATCTGGCAGCGGGATTGGCGAGACCTGGTCCACGGCGGTAAACGACGACGCGCTCCTCGCATCCGGGAGCAGGACCGTCGGCCCTTCCGTCATCCCTTCCGTCGTGTCCCCCGCCACCTTTGAATCTTACTTCCTCGAAGGCCCGAGGGGGAGGGTGCGATCTCTGCTGTCGGGGCCCAGCGACCCTTCGACGCGAACGGTGGGGTCCGCGGGATGGGGCTATAGGGTGGTCTCGTTCATGATGTGGGCGTAAGCATGCCCGCATAGGATAGGTGCGCCCTCGAGCTGAGCTTCGATGTTCGGGAGGTGCACGAGGCGGTGGTGCGCCGCGGCGGCACCGGCGCCCAGGGTGAGGGCTATCGCCAGAGCCGTGAGAGCCGCCGGCCAGTCGGCGCGGAGCAGGGGCCTACTGACCGCCAAGGCCGGCAGCGCCGTGACCGCGCCCAGGGCCCAGAACCACCATGGCCCGCTGCCCAGGGCGGCGGCCACGCCGAAGAGCGCAGCCGAAGCGCCGAGGACGTAGTAGCCCCAGACCCGTCCCTTGTAGGCGGCGACCACGCCCACCAGGACCCCGAGGGCCAGGGCCACGGTCAGCCAGACGTGCAGGAAGAGGCTGCGGCTCAGCAGGGCGAGGGCTGCGCTGAGGACCACTCCGAGCAGTGCTTTGAGCATGCGTGCCATGGAAAGACTGACCGACGGGCCACTCTCTTCCTTGGGTGGATGCGGATCAGGGTAGATTGGCGTCACGCCCACCCCGTCTGTCGAGATTCTCCGTGTTCCCCAGCCGCTTCTCTGCACGTCACCTGCCGCTCTTGGTCCCGATTGTCCTGGCCGGGGCTCTGATCGCGGCCTGCGGTGATTCTGCGGCGGACGACGGTGAGGGGCCGAGGCGAGGAGCCTCCGTCGGCGAGCGGTGGCCCGTCTTGCCGGACGGGGCCGAAGCGATGGGCCTCGGCATCGAAGACCTCGAAGACGTCTATGCGGCGGCGGTTACCGGAGCGACCGCCCACGAGGGCACCGTCGACGGGGTGGAAGCGAGCCGCGCGGCGGCAGAGCTGGCGCGGATCCTCGCCCTGCGTATCCCCGATGCCGAAGCCGAGCATCTCGATGCGGCTCGGGACCACTTGATCACCGCCGCACGTCGAAAGGCCCTCGCCGGCGCATGTGACGCGGCCCTCGACCTCGCCCGACTCTACGCGCGGGATCGCCGCGAGCCCGAAGAGGCTTTCCTCGTGGCTTACCGTACCGCGCGGCGCTTCGATGCCGAGTCCCACGGGGCCTGCGTCATCGAGGCGCGCCGCATCACCGTGACCCTGGACCACCACCGGCCCGGGCCCGCACGCCTGGCGGTCATCGACGCGGACCCCAACGCCGACGACCCGAGCGCCGATCTCGTCGGCCGCGGTGCCGGCGCGACCGCTGGAACGGCTGCCGAAGGTGGCGACGAGGGTTGGGTCGGCTTCGCCCCGACGGGGGAGGGCGGTGGGCCTGCCCCGGGAGCGACGCTGACCGGAGTGGGCGTCTACGGCGGCGGCGTCACCGACGCGCCGGCATCGAACATCGTCCGTATCGTCTTGCGCTTCGACGGGGCGGCCGCCTACCGGCAGGGGGAGCTCCCGGAGGATGGGGGGCTCCCAGCGCGGCTCTATGTGGACTTCCGGGGCACGTCCCTCGGCACCGACGTCCCTCGGGCCCAGCCCGTCGGCGCGGCTCGGGTGACCCGTCTTCGCGTCGCGCCCTTCGAGCCCGGGGTCACCCGCGTCGTCTTCGATCTCGAAGGCGAGGTGCAGAGCCGTCTCTTCGTCCTCGCGGACCCTTTCCGGGTCGTGGTGGACTTCGACAGTTCGCCCACGGCCCCTACCAACGCCCCGCGTCGCGCCGATGTCATCGTTCTCGACGCTGGGCACGGGGGAAACGAATTTGGCGCCCGCTATGGCGGGCTCAAGGAGTCCGACCTGACCCTCGACTTAGCCCAGCGGGTCCGAGCGGTGCTGGGCCGACGCCTCCCGCAGTCCCGTATCCTCATGGCCCGGGAGCGGGACGAGGTCGTCTCCCTCGAGGAGCGCGCCGCATATGCGAACGCGGTGGGCGCAGATCTCTTCGTGTCCATCCACTTGAACGCTGCCGACGATCCCGTCGAACGCGGGGGGGTCGCGACCTTCGTCCTCGATACGACGAATGACCGTCAGGCGAGGCGCCTCGCGGCCCGCGAAAACGGGACACGGTCCGGGGGCGTGACCGACCTCGCCCGGACCCTCGCGGGTCTGCATCGGGAGGGCCAGAACACCGAGTCCCGGCGCCTCGCTGCTCTGGTGCAGCGGGGCACGCTCATCGGAGGGCGCACCATCCTCCCGGACCTCCCGGATCGAGGGGTGAAGAGCGCCATGTTCTACGTGCTCGTCGGCGCGCGCATGCCCGCCATCCTCCTCGAAGCCTCGTTCTTGACTCAGCCCGACGAGAATAGAGCCCTCGCCACGGATGCCTATCGGCAGGCCCTGAGCGAGGGCGTCGCCGAGGGCATCGTCCGGTACGTACGGGGCGATCCCGCCCCGCCGGACTGAGTTCTCCGTGAGGTTGCGGGGGCCGAAACCCCGCACCATACTCCGCCGGTGATGCGGGAGCCCTCGACTTTGCCGCAGATCGAGCTCGGCAAGCTCGCGCCGGCACTAGGAAATACCTGCGGAGATTATCTCTCCCAGTACCGCGCTCGGATCGAAGATTCGGTGCGCCGCGGGGAGGCCGGAGTCACCGTCGCCCGCAAGAACGCCAAGAGCCTCGACGGGCTCTTGTCAGCTCTGTGCTGTGCTTGCCAGGCGGCCAGCGAGAGCCACGGCGCGCGCATGGCTCTGGTGGCGGTCGGCGGTTACGGCCGCGGGGTCGTCGGGGTGCACAGCGACGTCGACGTGCTCTTCCTCGCCGAGGACTCCCACGATGCGCGGGTCTCGGCCATCGCCGAGGGCCTGCTCTATCCCCTCTGGGATCTGGGGGTTGAGATTGGGCACGCGGTGCGCAGCGTCGAAGAGACCCTGTCCCTCGCCCGCGAGGATATCCGCACCGCAACGACCCTCCTCGACCTGCGCCGCGTTGCCGGCGACCGGGCCCTCGTCGAGGAGCTGCACCGCGGCGCCCGACGGCGAATTTTCGACCCCCAGATCGGGGTCTTCCTCGGCATGCTCGAGGAGGACACTCGTCGGCGCCACGAGCGATTTGGAGCCTCCATCTACCTCCTCGAGCCCGAGGTGAAGCTCGGCCGCGGTGGCCTCCGTGACATGGACGTCGCCGAATGGGCCATGGGGGCCCGCTGGGCGACCCGGGGCCCCGACGACTACGTTCGCACCGGGGCGTTCCTGCAGCGCGAGGCGGAGGCATTCGAGGCTGCCCGGGAGTTTTTCTGGAAGGTGCGCAACCTGCTGCATCTCCGGGCCGGGCGTCGCCAGGACCGGCTGACGTTTGAAGATCAGGAAGACATCTCCGAGCATCTCGGCTTCGTCGATGGGGTAACCCTCGGGGTCGAGCAGTTCATGCAGGCGTACTACCGCCATGCTCGGGTGGTCGCTCAGACGACGGACCGGATCCTCGCCCGGGCCCGGCCCCGGGCGAAGGTGCGCCCGAGCACGGCGCGGGACCTCGGCAACGGAACGATGATCTTCGCCGGGCAGATGACCCTCCGGGCCTCTTCGGAGCTCTCCCGAGACCCGGCCCTCGCCCTCCGCCTCTATCTCGGCGCGGCAGAGCGCGGGCTTCCGGTCTATCCCTACGCCCGCGACGCGGTCGCTCGGGCCGCTGCGGACCCGGATTTCGGTGAGCGGCTGCGTGCATCGGACGAGGCGGTCCGGCTCTTTCGGAAAGCTCTCCTCTGCCGCCGGGCCCTCGCCGGGGGCGACGCCGCGCGGCCGAGTCTGATGGCAGAGCTGCATGAAGTCGGGGTCATGACGGCCATGATCCCCGAGTTCGAGCCCCTCGTCGGGAGGGTGCAGCACGACGTCTACCACCTGTATACGGTCGACGTTCACTCCGTGCGCGCCGTCTCCAAGTTGCACGCCGTGCTGCGCGGCGAAGCTCGCGACGACTTGCCCTTCGCCTCGCGCCTCGCCGCGGCCTTGCCGCGGGCGACGCCGCTCTACGTGGCCCTCCTTCTCCACGACATCGGCAAAGCCCGGGGCAAGAAGCACGCTGAGAAGGGCGCGGAGATGGCCCGTCCCATCGCCGAACGTCTGGGCCTCGGCCCCGTGGACGTCGACCACGTCGTGTGGCTCATTCGGGAGCACCTGAGCCTCTATCACTGGGCGACCCGGCGCGATACGAGCGACCCCGAGACCATCCTCGAGATCGCCAACACCGTCGGCAGCCCCGACCGCCTCCGAGACCTCTACCTCTTGACCGTGGCAGACGTCTGCACGACGAACCCCAAGGCGATGACCGCGTGGAAGACGCGCATGCTCGACGACCTCTACCTCGCCGTCGTCGAGGCCTTCGAAGGTGGGTTCGAGGGCAAGTCCCGGGCTTCGGAGATTCGCGACGAGGTGAGGGTGGGCTTTGTCGGAGACGCGAACCCCGATGTTCTCGAGGCCTTCCTGGTGCAAATGCCCGACCGCTACATCCTCGGGACTCCCGTGGACTCCATCCGGACCCACGCCCGGGCGGCCCGCGATCGCCACAAACAGGCGGTGCACGTGGCCCTCTGCGCCGGGCCGAGCGAAGAGACCACCGAGCTCCTGGTCATCGGGGACGACCAAGACGGGCTCTTGGCGGCCGTGACCGCCGTCCTCGCGAGTCACGGTTTGAATGTCATCTCGGCGGAGATCCACACCCGGGACCGCCGGGACGGCGTCCGTGAGGTCGTCGACGTCTTTCACGTCCGGCGGGGCGGGGCGGGTCGGCGCCCCATCGACGACGCGACCTGTGCCGCCATCGCGGCGGACCTCCGGCAGGTCATCCGCGGGGCGGTCAGCACCGCGGACCTCCTCGGCGCCATCCGGAAACCCCCCGCCTGGGCCGAGCCGCGGGTCCCCGACGTGCGCTCCGAGGTCGTCATCGACAACCAGCTCTCCCGGCATTTTACCGTCGTCGACGTCTTCTGCCGCGATCACGTGGGGTTGCTGCATACCATCGCCGAGGCCATTCACTCCGCGGGCTTCAGCATCGCCGTGTCGAAGGTCGGCACCGAGGGGGCTCGGGCAACGGACGTTTTTTACGTGCACGCCGACGGAGAAAAGGTCCACGATGCGGCGCGCCTCGTGCGGCTCCGAGTGGGCGTCGAAGAGGCGATTACGAAACTCATCGTGGACTACGACGAACGGAGTTGATCATGAAGCGGGGGGGCATCGCATTGCTCTTGTTCTTGCTGGGTGGGTGCCCGGGGGCAGGAGCAGAAAACGCAGAAGGCGGGGGCACCGCCGGGGACGAAGAGGTGACGTTCCCGGATGAAGCGGCGGCCCGAACCGAGGACGCCGCCGCGCCCCCGGCCTCGCCGGCGGTCGCCGAGGCCGAGGGCCTCCTCGTCGAAGGCAAAGGGGCCGAGGCTCAGGCGGTCCTCGAGGCCGCCATCGCCGAGGAGCCCGAAGACCTGCGCGCGCATCTCGACCTCGGCCTCGCCTTCGAGCTCCAGGGGCAGCCGGGGCCGGCAGAAGCGGCCTATCGGCGCGCCATCGAAATCGACCCAGCCTTTCCCGAGGCCCTCAACAACCTCGGGCTCCTGCTGCGCGAGCAGGAGCGCCAGGACGAAGCCGTCGAGGTGCTCCGGCGCGCGATCGAGGCCCGGCGCGACTTCGCCTCGGCCCACGTGAACCTGGCCCTCGCCCTCGAAGAAGCGGGGCGCCTCCCCGAGGCCCTCGAGGTTTACCGAGCGGCCGTCCAGATCGCACCACGGGATCCGATGACCCGGGTCAACTTCGGCTTGGCGTTGATCGCCGCCGGGGACGAAGCGAACGCGGCGATCGAACTCCGCCGCGGACTGAACGTCGGCCGGGGCAACGCCGCCGCGCTTTCGGCTGCGGGCAGCGGCCTCCGCCGCGTCGGCGAGGCCGAGGCCGCGGTGCGCGCCTTGAGCTTGGCCATCGAGGCCCACGGCGAGCCGACCGCCGCGCTGCTCAGCGAGCTCGCCCTCGCCCAGCGCGCCGCGGGCGATCGGTCTGCCGCCCGAGCCACCCTGGGCCAGGCCATCGACCTCGACCCCCAGTACGCCCCGACCCACTACCTGCTAGGCAACATGCTCGCCGGCGACGGCTCCTACGCCGAGGCCGTCACCCACTACCGCCGCTACCTCGCCCTCGAGCCCAACGGCCCCCTCGCCGACCGAGTCCGAGACCGCATCCGCGCCGCCCGCCGCGCCCAATAGGGCGCGTACACGCGTCGCCAGTTCAGTCGTCGGTCGTGGATCGCCCTTTGAAGCCGCGCCCCACGAGGAAGACTTCGTAGCTTTCGGCGCGCACGGCCTCGGGCTTGATGACCCGGACCTCGTCGAATGCGGCTTTCACCGCCTTCTTTGCGTCGGGGAATTCTCCGCCCTGGAAGATCTTGGCGATGAACGCACCGCCCGGGACGAGCACCTCTTCGGCGATCGCGAGGGCCCGCATCACGAGCTCGTAGCTTCGATATTGATCGAGGGACTTCTGCCCGGTGGTCGCCGGGGCCATGTCGCTCATGACCAGATCGAAGGGATCTTCGCCGAGCTCTTCGAGGGAGATGGCGAAGGCGTCGCCCTGGCGAATCTCGGCGTGGGGCGGCAGGACGCCTTCGAAGGGCGTGAGGTCGAAGCCGAGGACCCGCCCCTTCGGGCCCACCCGCTTGGCGGCAAACATCGTCCACGACCCGGGAAAGGCACCCAGATCGAGAACACGCAGACCCTTCTTCAGGACCTGCGTGCGCCGATCGATCTCTTGGAGCTTGTATACGGAGCGCGCCGGGTACCCATCTTGGCGGGCTTGCTTCCCGAAGCGATCCTGCGTGCGGCGCCGTCGCGCCATCGGACTAGGCCTGGGCCCGGACCCTGTTCTTGACGCCCTTGCGGACCGTAACCACGCTGTTCTTGCTGCCGGGCACGCTGCCGGCAACGAGCAACAGGCCGTCCTCGGGGAGGATCTTGGCGACCTTTACGCTCATCACGGTGTTGCGCTTGCCGCCGTAGCGACCGGGCATCTTGACGCCCTTGAAGACGCGGCCGGGAGTCATGTTCATCCCGATGGAGCCGCCGCCGCGCTTGGACTCGTGGGTCCCGTGACCGACGGTGCCCGCACCGTGCATGTTGTGGCGCTTGATGACGCCGGCGAACCCCCGGCCCTTGCTGACGCCGGTGATGTCGACCTTCTGGCCTTCTTCGAAGAGGTCGGCGGCGCCGAGGACCTGGCCGACTTCGTACTTGTCGGCGGTCTCGGTGGTGACCCGGAACTCGCGCACGACGCGCGGCGTCTTTTCGATGCCGAGCTTCTTGAAGTATCCGGCCTCGGGCTTGGTCACGACCTTGTCGCGCTTTTCGCCGAAGCCGAGCTGAATCGCCGTGTAGCCGTGCTTGTCGGCGGTCCGCTTGGCGAGCACGGTGCAGGGGCCCACCTCGATGGCGGTCACGCCCGTTACGCTGCCATCTTCGTTGAAGATTTGCGTGTTCCCGAGCTTCTTACCGATGAGACCGAAGTTTTCGTTCATGATTATGCCTGTCGAAGGAGCGGAAGGGTACGGTGGAGCGACAGGTAGTCAAGGCATTTGTCCCTCGCTGGGTACCCGCTATCCTCCCGCTCCGATGGCTACCGCCGATCCGCAATTCGACCGGCTCTACTACGACCGCTACTACCGCGACCCGGAGCGCAGGGTCGCCGAGGAGGAGGGCACCGCCCGCCTCGTGAGCTTCGTAGCTAGCTACCTGAAACACCTGGAGATTCCGCTCGATACTGCCCTCGACCTGGGCTGCGGCCTCGGGCTTTGGCGAAGCGGCCTCGAAGAGCATTTCCCGGGGATCGCCTACCAAGGAGTCGAGGTGAGCGAACACCTCTGCGACGAGCTGGGCTGGGCCCTCGGGTCGGTCGCCACCTGGGACGGCGACGAGGCCGACCTCGTCGTCTGCCACGGCGTACTCCAGTATCTGCCGACTCGCGAGGCCCGCCGCGCCATCGAGAATCTCGCCCGACTGACATCCGGCGCGCTCTACCTGGAAGTCCTGACCCAGGAGGATTGGGCCGACAACTGCGACCAGGACCGCACGGACGGCGACGTTCACCTCCGGAAGGCCAGCTGGTATCGGCGTGAACTCGAGGGGCGCTTCGTCGCCCTCGGCGGCGGGCTCTTCCTGCCAGCCGATTCGGACGTCGTCCTCTACGAGCTCGAGCGTCCGGCCTGAACCCCCCGCAAGAGCAAGACGAGCAAGCGGTCAGGGGGTCATGAACATCGTGGGGTCCCAGCTTCCCTTGCTGGGGCGCACTACAGACCAGTCGAGGCCCGGGGCGCCCTCGCGATCGTCGTCGAGGAGGTCGCTCAGGAAGTAGCCCGGGTCGATGTCCCGCATCGCGCAGGCGTCGTCGATGGAGCGGTCATACTCGACGGAGATGTCGACGCCGATCGCTTGGAGGCGGGCCACCGCGGTCGGGTGGAAGAGGGCTAGGGTGCCGATGCGAGCGCTGGTATCGAGGAAGGCCATCAAGTTCTCCGCTGAGGGTACGGCCGCCGGAGAATGCCGGACGGCCGTACCCGCCCCCTCAGCAAGCTGCGCGCCACTCCCCAAATCGTGCGAAAGGCGCCGCAAGGACGGGCCAGCGGCTAGGTGAGGCGCCGGCGACTGGCGGCGAGTGGTCACCCCGTTGGCCTCTCATCGTTCCCCTTCGGTCCGGGAAATCTGAACGAATACGGTGCACCGACGCGTGTGTCCCGTTGGCACGAAGGGTGCTGTTGTCAGCGGTACAGGGGAAATCGAAATGGAAGCTCTACGCCTCGTCCACCGCGACCCAGAACCCGAAATGGCTTCGGCCCTCTCTACCCTCTCTGCCCTTTCGGACGAAGAGAGCGGCGTGCGCCGCATGCCGAGCGTAGAAGATGACCTTCGGGATCTGCGGGATCTGCCCGACCTGACCGATGCGTTGCAAGAGCTCCGAGAGATCGATGACGGCGATGCCCCCGAGCGAGGGCGTCGTGCGACCCCCCCGCCCATCCCGGACGACGCCTTCAATGACGTCTCTCTCGTGGACTTCGCTTTCGTGGCCAAGACCTGTGGTCCGAAGACCGCGGGCTGGCAGGCGGGGAGCCCGAGCGCCGGTCCTTTCCCGGCGGTGCCCGGCATCCCCACGGGCTTCCGCGTGACCCCCGTGCCCCCGGCCCCCCGTGCCTTCGACTACGAGCTCGCGCTCCACATCGCCGTCGTCTGGGGCAGCGCTCTCGCGGCGGGCATCATCGCGCTTTTCTGACCGCCGCGTTACCAGTCGCCCAGGATCCGGGTCGCGTTGGCGCACGTCTGGGCTGCGAGCTCTTCGACGGATATGCCGCGCAGCTCGGCGATGCACGCGGCGGTGTGGGCTACGTAGGCCGGCTCGTTGCGCTTGCCGCGGTGCGGCTTCGGGGCGAGGAAGGGGGCGTCGGTCTCGACGAGGAGGGCGTCGAGGGGTTGCTTGGTCGCGGCGTCGCGAATCGCCTCGACCTTGCGCCCGAAGGTGACGAGGCCGCTGAACGCCGAAACGAAGCCGAGGTCGAGGGACGCCTTGGCGAAGGCCGCGTCTTCGCTGAAGCAGTGGATGATGCCCCCAACGTCCGAGGCTTTTTCTTCCCGCAAGATTTGTAGCGTCTCTTCGGGGGCCGCCCGGGTGTGGATGACGATTGGCTTCTTGACGCTCCGGGCGATGGCGACCTGGGCGCGGAAGACCTCGCGTTGGGCTTCCCGGGGTGAGTTGTCGTAAAAGAAATCGAGACCCATCTCGCCGACGGCGAGGACGTGGGGGTCTCGGGATACGCGCTCGACGGCACCGAGTACCTCCGCCGTAGCTCCTTCGGCGTCGTGGGGATGCACTCCGACCGACGCCCGGAGGCGGTCGGGGTGTGCCTGGACGAGACGCAGGGCAGTGTCCGCATCTGCCACGGTGGTTACGCAGCCGATGGTCATCATGCGGCGCACACCGGCCGCCGCGGCGCGCTCGAGGACCTCGTCGAAGTCGTCGTCGTACTTGTCGAAGTCGAGATGGCAGTGCGTATCGAAGAGTTCCACGGTCAGGTCTCGCTCGTCTCGAGGGCTGCTTGGGCGTCTCGGGCCGCTTGGGCGGCTTCTTCGTCTTGGGCGGCGCTAGCCATCGCCTCGAGGGCCTTTCTTGCGACGGCACTCTTTTCGGCAAGGCGCCCCAGGGCGATGGCGATGACCACCGGGTCGGTCCCCCGTGGCCGTATCGAGAGGGCGGCGAGGTCTTCGGCGAGCTCAACGATGCGCAGCTCGCCGATGGTCTCCGCAGCCAGGCCCCGGCCGTCGGACCGGAGCGCACGCAGCGCGGCCCGGAGGGCGGTGGTACCGCGGGGGTCCGAGAGCCGGCTGAGGGCGCCTCCGACGGCGGCCCGCATCAGGGGCGAAAGCATGAAACGTCCGGCGATGGCCGCGAGGTCTTCCCGGGCCTCGTCCTCGTCGAGTTCGCCGAGGGCCATTGCCGCAGCGATCGCCGTCTCCGTGAATTGGAGGGCCTGGCGGAACTGGGTCACGCCGCGCGGGTCCCCGAGGGAGGCGAGGGCGAGGGCCGCCTCTCGTCTGGGCTCCGCTTCGTCATCGTCGAGCATTGCGGCGAGGGCATCGGCGGCTCCCCCGTCGCCGAGCTTGCCCAGGGCCTCGGCGGCGTGGGCCCGGACTTCGGCGTCCGCGTCCGCGAGGAGGGGCGCGATCACCTGAGTGGCGTCCGGCGGGGCGAGGCTCGCGACGCCCATGACCGCTTGAAAGCGCACGTCCGCGTGGCGGCTCTCGAGGGCCTCGCGAATCGCGTGCTCGGCGACGGGCCCACCGAGGTGCCCGGCGGTGATGATCGCGACCTGGCGAACCGAGGGCACTCCATCCTCGAAACGGGCCAAGATCAGTGGGAGCTGGCTCTCGGCGTCGAGATATCCGAGGCCCCGGAGGGCATGCTCCCGGACCGCGGCGTCGAGGTCGTCGGCGAGGATCGCCAGGCCTTCCTCGGCCTCGGCGTGCTTGCCTTCGGGCGGGCTGGCGAGGCGCTCGGCGGCGGCGAGGCGCGAGGCGCGCCCCTTCGCTCTCACGTCGGTGAGGGCCGCGGCGAAGGTCGGCCGCCCCATGGGGATAAATTCCACGGAGGGCTCGTAGCGCGGGGGCCGCGCCCCGTCGAGTGGGCACCTCGCCGGTTCGGTGGTCCGATAGTTCGATGGACTTGGGCGATCGACCCCAGCGGCCCGGGGGGGTAGTCTCGCCGGCCCCGGAAGAACGCCATGAAGCCTTTCTACGTCACGACCCCCATCTACTACGTCAACGACCGGCCCCACATCGGCCACGCGTACTCGACCGTCGCCGCCGACGTGCTCGCCCGCTTCCAGCGCCTGCGCGGTCGTCCGGTGCGCTTTCTGACAGGCACCGACGAGCACGGTCAGAAGATCGAGGAAAAGGCCAAGGAGCTCGGCAAAGATCCCCAGGCTTTCGTCGACGAGATGTCGCCGCCTTTCCGGGAGGCCTTCGAAGAGCTCGGTTGCACCTTGGACGACTACATCCGTACGACGGACGAGCGTCACGAGACCCGGGTTCAGCGCCTCTGGAATATCCTCGTCGAAAAGGGCGACATCTACCTCGGCGAATACGAGGGTTGGTACTCGGTCGCGGACGAGGCGTTCATCACCGAAAAGGAGATGGAAGAGCTCGACGAGGTGACGCGCAGCAAGGTCCAGCGCGTGCGCGAGAAGAGCTACTTCTTCAAGTTGAGCGCTTACGGCGACAAGCTCCTGGAGTTCTACGAGAAGCACCCCGACTCGGTGCAGCCCCAGAGCCGCATGAACGAGGTGAAGTCCTTCGTGAAGGGCGGGCTCCGGGACCTGAGCATCTCGCGGACCAGCTTCAAGTGGGGCGTGCCCGTCCCCGGCGACCCCGACCACGTGATGTACGTGTGGCTCGACGCCCTGACGAACTACATGAGCGCCCTCGGGGGCCCCGCCGCCGCCGGCGAAGAAGAGCTATTCGACAAGTTTTGGCCGCCGTCGGCGGACGTGGTGCACATCGTCGGCAAGGACATCCTGCGCTTTCACGCCGTCTACTGGCCGGCCTTCCTGATGAGCGCCGGTATCGAGCCGCCGTCCCAGGTCTGGGCCCATGGCTGGTTGACCGTCGACGGTCAGAAGATGAGCAAGCGCTTCGGCAACTTCATCCCCCCCGGGCCCCTGGTGAAGGAGTTCGGTCGCGACGTCGTGCGCTACTACCTGATGCGCGAGGTTGCATTCGGTCAGGACGGCGACTTCAGCCACAAGAACCTCATCGCCCGCTACCACGGTGAGCTCGGTAACGGCCTCGGGAACCTCCTGAACCGCATGGTCGCGTCCATCGTGAAGAAGAGCCTCGGGGGCCAAGTGCCCGCGGTCTCTGAGAGCGCGCTGACGGATCTCGACCGGGCGCTCATCGC
>QMMC01000068.1 GCA_003647065.1 Deltaproteobacteria bacterium
AAACAGCATCGCCTGGAGCGCGATCCACGGCGCGATCTGGCCCCGGTTCCTGCGCTGCCTGCTCACCTACAAAGGGTAGGCTGCGCGGGCTGCTCGCAACCGGGACCACCTCGCTTGTGTCTCACTCTCCAGGAGGCACTGTTTTGTGCAGTCTAATCCGAGAAGTCGCCGCCGCCGTGCTCGTCGGAGGCCATGTTGTCGAAGCGCGTATACTCGCTGAAGAAGGCGACGTGGGCGGTGCCGGTGGGGCCCGAGCGCTGCTTGCCGATGATGATCTCGGCGCGGTTCTTCGCGTTGGGCTCGTCGCGGTTGTACATCTCTTCGCGGTAGACGAACCAGATGGTGTCCGCGTCCTGCTCGATGGCGCCGGACTCACGGAGGTCCGAGAGCTGTGGGCGCTTGTCCTTCCCGGCCCGGGACTCGACCCCACGGTTGAGCTGCGAGAGCGCGATGACCGGAAGGCTGAGCTCCTTGGCGAGCATCTTCAGGTTTCGGCTGATCTCGCTGATCTCCTGCTCGCGGCTGTCGTTCTTGCTGCCGCTGCGCATCAGCTGGAGGTAGTCCACCACGATCAGACCGAGGTCGTTCTTGCTCTTGATGCGCCGCGACTTCGCCCGGAGCTCGGTCATGGACAGGCCCGGGGTGTCGTCGATCCAGAGGGGGAGGTCCGAGAGCGCGCCGGCGGCCCGGGCGAGCTTCGGCCAGTCGTCGCGCCAGAGCTGACCGGCGCGCATGCGCGTGCCGTCGACCCGGGCCTCGGAGCAGAGCATTCGCCGAACGAGCTGTTCTTTGGGCATCTCGAGGGAGAAGACCGCGACGCCCTCCTTGCGGGCCATGCAGGCGTTGACCGCCACGTTGACGGCAAAGGCGGTCTTCCCCATGCCCGGGCGGCCGGCGATGATGATCAAGTCGCCGGGGTGCATGCCGCTCGTCATGTCGTCGACGGCTTTGAAACCCGTCGGCAACCCGGTGACCTTCTCGCCCCGCTCCGCTGCTTTTTGGAGCTCCTCGAAGGTTCGGAAGACGACGTCCTTCACGTGCTCGTAGGGGCTCCGGACGCTCTCCTGGGCGACGTCGAAGATCGCCTTCTCCGACGAGTCGAGGAAGAGCTCCGGGTCGCCGTAGTCTCCGTAGCCCTTCGCCGCGACCTCGTGGCAGGCCGTGATGAGGCGCCGAACGAGGGCCTTCTCTTTGATGATCTTCGCGTGGGACTCGATGTTCGCGACGGTCGGTATGGTGCTGGTCAGCTCGAAGAGGTAGTCGTCGCCGCCAACCGCCGCGAGCTTACCGCGGGCCTCGAGCTGGTTGCGGATCGTGACGCTGTCGATCGGCGTACCGGTCGCCGAGAGGGCCGTCATCGACTCGAAGAGCTGGGCGTTCGCCTCGCTGTAGAAATCGTCCTTCTTCACGATCTCGAGGACCGCGTCCATCGCCTCGTTCTCGAGGAGGACACCGCCGATCACCGCGCGTTCAGCCTCGAGGGAGTTCGGCGGCACCCGGCCGCTCGCGCTGTTCTGGGTCGCGGACCGTGCCTCTTCGAAGGCGTTGCTCAGATCTTCCACTTCTATGACGTCCGTCGATCTGCCAGGAACCGTCGAGGCCCCACGGCGGACGCTCAGACTACGAGAAGAGCCCCCCCGCGCAAGTGGATAGGCTGGGGATAGCCGCCACTTTTCTGTGAGTTGCCCGGGAAAGCCTGGGAAGAAAACGCGAGAAAGGCGCACCCCCCAGTGGAAGCACGCCCCTCGTCTCACTCAATCAAACAGTGTTGCATGGGTCGTGAGACCCAAGCGAGGTCGCCTCGGTTGCGAGCAGCCCGCGGAGGCTACGTAAAGTAGCTGAGCAGGCAGCGCAGCAAGCGAGGCGAGATCGCGCCGGGTATCGCGGCCCAGGCGACGCTGTTTCAGCTCTTCGTTTTGACGCGGAGCTTGAACGGCGCCTTCACGCCAGCGGGGAACTTCACGAAGAGCTGGTAGTCACCAGTCTCCTTGATGGCTTCCTCGGGCATGATGAGCTTCTTGCGGGGGATCTCGATGCCCTTGCGGGCGAGAGCCTCGATGACGTCCTGGGCGGTGACCGAACCGAAGAGCTTGCCCTTCTCGCCGGCTTCCTTGGCGATCTGCACTGAGAGCCCCTTGAGCGCCTTGGCCTGCTCTTCCGCCTCCTGACGCTCCTTCTCGAGCCGGGAGAGGGCGAGACGACGCTCGTGCTCAGCCTGGGCGATGTTGGACCGGGTGGCGATCACGGCATGGCCGCGGGGAATGAGGAAGTTGCGGGCGTAACCCGGACGGACCTTCACGATCTCGCCAGAAGCCCCGAGATTGTCGAAGTCCTCCCGGAGGACCACTTGAATGTTACCTGCCATCGTTCAGCTCACTTCGTCGCAGTGTAGGGAAGGAGGGCGATGTTACGCGCCCGCTTGATGGCGAGGGTGAGCTGGCGCTGCTGCTTCGCGGACAGCCCGCTGATGCGCCGGGGGACGATCTTGCCGCGCTCGGTGATGAAGTACCGAAGCTGCTGCGGATCTTTGTAGTCGAACCTGAAGTCCGTCTCCAAGGTGAAGGAGGGCGGGCGCTTCCGGCCACCGCGCTTGCGGCGCAGGCCGAGGGGATCGGCGTCGGTGCGGGATTCGCGCACGATTGCGCCTTTTTCGGAACTCTCTTCGTATGCCATTGGTCTATTACCTTATCGTCTGCTGAGAGAGATTCACTCGGACTTGTCGTCGGACGCGGCAGCGTCCGTGGCGGGAGCGGCCTCGGCACCTTCGGTCGCAGGAGCGGCCTCGGCACCTTCGGTCGCGGGAGCGGCTTCGGCGCCCTCGGCGGCGGGAGCGGCTTCGGCGCCCTCGGCGGCGGGAGCGGCTTCGGCGCCCTCGGCGGCGGGAGCGGCTTCGGCGCCCTCGGCGGCGGGAGCGGCTTCGGCGCCCTCGGCGGCGGGAGCAGCCTCGGCACCTTCGGCGGCCTTGGCGCCCTCGGCAGCCTCAGCACCCTCTTCCGCTTCCTCTTCTTCCGGCTCTTCCGGCTCTTCCTCGACGGCGATGAACTTCACCTCTTCGGGGTCGATCTCGAACGCGGCAGGGTCGACGCCGACGTTGATGCGAATCGTCTGGTAACGAAGCACGTGATCGAGGAGACGCAGGTTACGCTCGACCTCGGCGACGACGTCGTTCTTCGACACGTGACGAAGGTAGACGAAGATCCCGCGGCTGTTCTTCTGGATGGAGTAGGCGAGCAGGCGCTTACCCCAGTTGTCGACCTCGACGATCTTGCCGTCGAGGCGCGTCATGACCTCTTCCACCCTGTTCGAGACCTTGTCCGCATCGGCGGGCAGGGTGTTCGGCTTCAGGATGTAGATGGTCTCGTATTCGTGGTGGCGCGGCTGCGTACTGCCACTCTCAGCAAGCTGGGTCATTTCATGTCCTCCCGGACTGGGCGGCCCCGGCGGGATGCCGGAGCGAGGAAGGCGCGTCGTGTAGCAGGTTCGGGGCCCCTCAGCCAGCGGGGTCCGGTTTTTTCGAAGTCTTCTTCTTGTCACCGTGGAGCCGATTCATGGCTTTTTGGGCCCCATGGACGAGGATGCCCTCCACCGCAGCGGCAGCCCGATCGAGGACGTCGGGGAGCTCCGCGCGCTCGATCGCCGCGAAATCACTGAGGACATGGCCCTCCGGACGCCCCGACCGGGGCCGGCCGATACCAACCCGGACGCGCAGGAAGCCGTTGCCCCCGCCGTGCTGGGTGATGCTTTTGAGGCCATTATGGCCCGCGGCCCCGCCGCCGACCTTGATGCGCACCTCACCGAAGGGCAGGTCGAGTTCGTCGTGGATGACGACCACGTCACCGAGGGCGATCTTGAAGAACTGCATCGCCGGCCTCACCGACTCGCCGCTCAGGTTCATGAAGGTCATCGGCTCGAGGAGTATTGCGTCCTCGCCGCGAAACGACGCTTTCGCGAACTCTCCTTTGAACTTCTCGCGGAGCGACGGGGCACGCCACCGATCCACGAGGCGGTCGACGACCATGAAGCCCACGTTGTGACGGTTGCCCTCGTATTGGGGGCCGGGATTGCCGAGGCCGGTGATGAGATGCACGGACAGGTCCTTCTAATGAACGACAAAGGCCGCCAAAGTGGCGGCCTTCGTCGACAGGTCAGCGGGAAGCTCAGCTCTCGGGGGCTTCGGTCGCGACCGCTTCGCCTTCGCCTTCGCCTTCTTCTTCTTCTTCGATCGCACGGCTCTCGGTGCAGAGGACGACGCGGCGGTCCGGCTTGAACTGCACCTCGATGCCGTCGTCGAGGCCCAGGTCCGCCACGGCGACCGCGTCACCGATGTCGAGATGTGAGACGTCGATGTCAATGATCGAGGGGATCTTGCTGGGCACGCAGCGAATCGGCAGGTCACGGAAGACCACGTGGAGGGTGCCACCGCGGACGACGCCGACGGGGCGACCGTGGGTCGTCACCGGCACGCGCACATCGACGCGGCGGGTGTCGTCGACCCGGTACAGGTCCACGTGCAAGGGCTGGCGGCTGACGGGATGGACGGCGACGTCCTTCACCATCACCTGATGCGCCACACCTCCGACCGAGACCTCGAAGACCGCGTTGAGGCGGTACGGCGTTGAAAGACCTTTGACCAGCTCCTTGGGGGAAAGGGACAGCTTCGTCGTGTCCACTCCGGGGCCGTAAAATACGCCCGGAATCATTCCCTGTGCACGAAGCTGACGCGCGGGCCCCTTTCCGCTCAGTTCGCGGACCTCAACCTCTAGCGTCTGCGTTTCCATTTTGACTTACCTCTTCTTAGTTTCTGTTCATACGAACAGCGAACTCACCGAGTCGCTGTTGTGAATGCGCTTGATCGCTTCGCCTAGGAGGCGCGCGATCGACAAGACCTTGAACTTGCCCGACGCCCGGGCCGCCTCGGGCAGCGGCATGGTGTCGGTGACGATCACTTCGGTCAAAGGCGAGTTGACGATTCGCTCGACGGCGGGGCCGCTGAGGATGCCGTGGGTGGCGGCCGCGGAAACGCTCTTGGCGCCCTTCTCCATCAAGACGTGGGCGGCGTTGGACATCGTGCCGGCGGTGTCGATCATGTCGTCGAGGATCACGCAATCGCGCCCTTCGACCTCACCGATGATGTGCATGATCTCGCTGACGTTGGCCTTCTCACGACGCTTGTCGATGATGGCTAGGTCCGCGTTGAGGCGCTTGGCGTAGGCCCGGGTGCGCTCGACGCCGCCGGCGTCGGGGCTGACCATGACCGCCGAGTTCTTGTAACGCGGGAGCATGTACTCGAGGAACACCGGCATCGCGTAGAGGTGATCGAAGGGCACGTTGAAGAAGCCCTGAATCTGCCCGGCGTGGAGGTCCATCGAGACCACCCGGTCGGTCCCGGCGGTGCTGATGATGTCCGACACGAGCTTGGCGGTGATGGGAGTCCGGGGCGCGGCCTTCCGGTCCTGCCGTGCGTACCCGTAGTAAGGCATGACCGCCGTGATGGACCCGGCCGACGCGCGCTTGAGCGCATCGATCATGACCAGGAGCTCCATCAGGTTGTCGTTCACCGGGGGCGACGTCGGTTGGATGACGTACACGTCGACGCCGCGGACGTTCTCTTTGATCTCGGTGAACACCTCGCCGTCGGAGAAGCGCGATACCCGCGCCCGACCGAGGGGGACCTCGAGATAGTCGGCGATGCTCTCGGCAAGCACGGGGTGCGCATTACCGGAGAAGATGCAGATCGACTTGAACATCACTCGCCTCGTCGGTGAACCAACCACCGAAAAAACACATCGAAACCCCGCATGGACCGCCCCGCGAGGGAGCGTGCAGGTAGCAGGGGCCCCCGGGGGTGTCAACCGAGATCCGGCCCTCGGAGCCCCCCCCGGGGCCCGGTTTCTGGCGACATTCTAGGTGGTTGCGGCCCCCTAGGGGGCTCCCTGGTCGCGGCTCAGAGAACGACTCTCGGTGACGGTGCCCGCCTCATCCCGAGAACTCACCGAGTCGTAGCGGTAGCGGACCTCCCCCTCCCGGGCGACGTAGGTCGCCCCACTGCCGCCGTAGCTCCCGTCGGGGTTCTCCACGGTCTCGGACTCGGTCGGCTCCTCGTCGACCTCGAGACGATCGAAGAGCGCCGCGAACGTCGTCTCGTCGACCTCGTCCCCGTCGATGAAATACCGAGTGGGAATCTGGGCCTCTTCGACACCGTCCCCGACGCGGTCTGGCGCGCCGGCGAGTTCCACGGAAGCGACGTCCGCGGCCGGGTCACCCGCTTCGAGGTGCCGCCATCCGAGCAACTGCGCCGGTTCGCACAGGACCACCAGATAGCGCCGGCCTTCCTCCATGAAGACGTCACCACCCACGTAGTGCGCGACCCGGAGATCACCCGTCACGCGCCCGTACCGGGACGCGAGGACCTCGGCATCGAGGGTCATCGTTTGGGACCGCGTCCCTCGCGCGCTGATGGTGATCGACCGGACTTCGATCGCCGCCGCGTCGGGCGCTTCGCAGTCTCGGGCCATCGCGCGAGCCTCGGTGAAACTCGGGTACGGCTCCCGCCCCTCACCGGACGCCGCCGGGTCGACTGGTTGCACGGAGTCGGCGGCGACGGAACCTCCGCAGGCCGATGTAGACACCAATACCAGGAGATGAAGCCCGAGCACTCGACGACGCATGGCAAGAGGCTACCCCTTCACGTGACCTCTACGCGAAGGGGCACGCCGCGAAGAGCGCCGGGGCATGAATGTGTGCATACCAACAACCACTCGCCGAACTCCGGAGAGCCGTTGTCAAGGCTCGCGGCCCGCGCCGCGAGCGCCGCGAGCGCGAGGACGGTGACGAGGACGAGGACGAGGACGAAGTTGTCGCGCGATCTCGTGCGATGAAAGGCTGCGAAGCGGATCAGACTTGAGCCACGCTTGTGCTCTGATATAAGTCTCAGTTCCGATACTTGTTGGAGGAACGATGTCGAGCGCGAACGTCTTGTTGATCACCGACCGTCCCGGCTTCGAGCCGGTGTGGGCCCCCGCGTGCGCGCAGTTCGCTCTCGAGGCGATCGTCACCCAACCCGGCGCCCTCGCGTCGACGATGCAGCGCGGTCAAGCCGTCGTCTTCGACGCGCGGTCGGAGCGCTACGGTGACGAAGACGAACTACTCTCGGCGATAGGTTTCGCCCGCGCCCTCGGCGGCCACGTCGCGGTGCAGCGGCCGGAAGCCATGGAAGAGGTCGACGACCTCCTCGAAGAGCTCTGCCCGGGGCTCGTCGCCCGTGGCGAGGCGGACGCCAACCGCATCTGCCAGCTCATCTCGCGCCAGCTCGATACGAACCGAGCTTACCGATTCGAGTTCGTCACGCTCTCGCCGCGCCCCGGAGAAATCCTCGCGATCCTCGGCGACGGCCACGCTGCGCTGATCTCCCGTCCGATCACCGAAGAGGATGACGGTTCGGCAATCACGACCATCGCCATCGCCAATGACGCCCGGAGCGCCCTGCTCTCTTTCGAGAGCGGCCACGAGATCTCCCTCGACGCCGCGGAGGTCGCTCGACGCTTGCGCGAAGGAGACACGGGCAACGGACGCATCCCCGTCGACGGAGCGCAGCTCGGACGACGCATCCGGGAGCTGCGCCTCGAGGCCGGGCTGACCCAGGCGGAGCTAGCCCGACGCACCGGCATCCACCGACCGAACATCGCTCGGGTCGAGGCCGGACGCCACACCCCGTCCCTCGAGACCATCGCGCGCCTCGCGACCGCGATCGGCGTACCGACGACCCGCGTGCTCAACAAGGGCTGAGGGTGATCGAGGTCGATGCAGGCGGCGTAGCTCGGGCGCCCCGAGACGCCGCGACGGTCGTCCTGCTGCGCCCCGAAGACGGGGGTTTTTCGGTGTTCATGGTGCAGCGGCACCAGAAGAGCGCCTTCATGGGTGGCGCCTACGTCTTTCCCGGAGGCAAGCTCGACGAGGCCGACTCGAGCGCGGCGATCGTCGACCTGACCCGCGGTCTCTCCCGGGACGCGGCGCGCCTGGCCCTCGGTGAGCCGGACCCCTCTCCCGGGGCCATCGGCCTCTACATCGCAGCGGTCCGGGAGACCTTCGAAGAAGCCGGCGTGTTGCTCGCGTCAGGCGTCGATCCCGAGTCCCTGGCAAACGCCCGGGCGCGCCTCGAGGGCGGCGACCACTTTGCGAAGGTCGTCCAAGACCTCGGGGTCACCCTCGACCTCACGCAGCTCACGCCGTGGACGCGGTGGGTCACACCGACCGTCGAGCCGCGCCGATACGATGCGCGCTTCTTCGTCGCCCGCTCCCCCGCCGGACAACGGGCCGTCCACGATGCCCACGAGACCACGGCGGGGGCATGGATGACGCCCCAGCACGCGCTCGTCCGCGAAGCGGCCGAAGAGATTCAGCTTCCCCCGCCAACCCTCCGGAGCCTCGAGATGCTCGCCGCCTACGACGACATCGACTCGGTCTTCCGCGACGCAGCGAAGCGTCCGCCGGCCATCGTCGAACCGGTGTTTCGTGACGACGACGGCGTGTGGTCGCTGGTCCTCCCGGGGCACCCGGACCACCCGATCCGCGACGCCATCCTCCCCGGCCCGACCCGTTTCATCCTCGAAGACGGCCGTTGGCGTTCCGCGGACTAGGGGGTGTCCCTAGTGGCCGCCCGCCCTTTTCTTTCTGGGACGCCTCTCTCCTCGGTACCATGGAAGAGAATGTCCGCCCGAAGGAGCCCTGCCCGCCGCGCACTGAGCGTCGCCTTGCTCGCCGCCGGAGCTCTCGCCCCCGGATTTCTCTGGTCCGAGCAGCTCGCCGTCGCCCCGCCCCCGGCCCACGCAGCCCCCCGGGCACCGGCGGCACCCGCCTGGGAGGCCCCGGATCCCGCCCCTCTGCCCCCGGTCGCAGCCGATGAGTACCGGTGCGAGGTCCCCGACGTCGAAATCGAGAAGGCCGCGGCCTGCGACCGCGGGGCACCCTACCCCTATTGTCATCATCAGCTCCCGGAGCCCTGGAAGGTGGAGCGCAGCTACACCGTGTGGAGGAACACTTCCCCCGAGCACCGGACGGCCCGCTTGGCCCTCGTCAACCTCGCCCTCGCGACGGCCGCCGAGTACAGCCGCATCTACCCGGGCGAAGTCCTGGCCATAGGAGACCTCGACGCGCCGGGGCCGCGCCACGAAACCCACGACGAGGGCGTCGATATGGACCTCTACCTGCCGAGCGCGATGGCCGTCGAGAACCTCAGGCTGGGAGAGTACGGAGAAAACTACGCCGACCTCACCCCGCTGCAACGACGCATGCGCCAGGGCCGCGTCGAAACCCTCGCCCGCATCCTCGCGACATGCACCAACGGACGACTTCGCATCTTCTATAACGACGAGGAGGTCGAGGCACGCTTCCTCGCCTGGTACCGGGCCCGCGGTTTCGAGGAGTCGGAGCTCGGCCCCCCGATGCGCGCCCACAACGACCTCCACCGCTTCCACTTCCACGTGACCATCCCGCAAGACAGCCCGGACGGCCCGGACCTGGCGAGCGCCGGCACTGCTCCTCGCCAGCCCCGCCCCCCGGCACGGAATCGATGACCTTGGACGAGCTCAAATTCGACGCCGCGGGCCTGGTCACGGTGGTCGTCCAGGCGCGCTTCGGCGGTGAGGTGCGCATGGTCGCCCACGCCGACCGCGAGGCCATCATGAAGACCCTCGAGACCGGCGAGGCCCACTTCTTCAGCCGGTCGCGGCAGCGCCTCTGGCGAAAGGGCGAGACGAGCGGCAATACGATCTCGGTCGCCGAGGTCTTCCGCGACTGCGACGGGGATGCACTGATCTACCTGGGTGAAACCCGCGGTCCGTCGTGCCACACGGGGGAAGAGAGCTGCTTCTTCCAGCGCATCGACGGACGAGCCGAGGCGGATCACCCGGCGGGGGCCCCAGCACCGACTCCCCCGATCCGTGCGACACCGACCCTCGAACGCCTGGCGACGACCCTCGAAGCCCGCCGCGATGCGACGAGCGGTAAGAGCTACACCAAGAGCCTCCTCGACGGAGGCCCCGCGAAAATCGCGGGCAAGGTCCGGGAAGAAGCCGACGAACTCGCGACGGCCCTCACCGGCGAATCGGACGAGCGCGTGGTCTCGGAGTCCGCGGACGTCATCTACCACCTGATGGTCGGCCTCACGGCCCGGGGTCTCACCCTCCGCGACGTCGAGCGCGAACTCGCGCGGCGTGCAGGCACCTCTGGCCACGCCGAAAAAGCAGCCCGCTGAACGCCAGAAACGCTACTCGGCGCCTTCTTGTTGGGGGATCAGCCCAAGATGCCTTGAATCTCGACCTCGACGGTCTCCTCTTTGCAGCGCCGGGCGAGGGCGAGCTCGGTGATGAGCAGGCTTCGCGCTTTGTCGAGGAGCTGGCGCTCGCCGAAGCTCAACTCCTTGTCGGAGCGCAGCCGGTAGAGGTCTCGGAGGACCTTCGCCACCTCGAAGGGTGAGCCGCTCTTGAGCATCTCCGTGTACTCGCGGTAGCGGCGATTCCACGGTTGGCTGGTGACGGCCACCTCGTCGGCCTTGAGGACCTCGATGACCTTCTTCGCGTCCTTGCGGGAGATCACCTGTCGCAGGCCGAGGCGTTCAGCGGCGGCGGTCGGCACCATGACCTTCATGCCGGTATCGAGAATCTTCAGGAAGTAGTAGCTCGCGGCCTTGCCGGCGATCTCCTGGTCCTCGATCGCCGTCACCTCGCCAACCCCATGGGCTGGATGCACCGCCTTGTCGCCGACCTTGAAACTCGAAGTTTTCTTTGCGCCCAGAGCGCACCTCCAACGGGGGGAATGGGTCGCCCCCGGCCACGGGACCCAGCCCCGCAAACGAGGCGTCAGATTAGCACCGCGCGCCCGAGCGGGTCAAACCCTAGAAGCCCCGTCTTTATCTGAAATTACGAGCACTTAGCCCCCACCTCCGGGCACGGCGAGCAGCTCGGCTATCTCGCCCCCGAAGACGAGCCGGAGGCCCAGGGCCAGGGTCTCAGCGGGCACCTCGAGGCCCATGATTGCGGCCCCTTCGTCGACCTCGACCTGCAACGACTCGAGCCCCGCGCGTATTCCGATGGCGGCGCCGAGGTCGGTGGACGCCATCGACCGCACGAGGTTTTCGAAGTTCGCTGAGGCCCCGGGCGGAAACTCCCCGACGAGGTGGACTCCGAAGGCGAGGGTATCGCCGGGGCCTGGCCCGACGACGGCCAGCAGGGCGCGCTGGCGAGCGAGGAGCAGGCTCGTCCCGAGGCCGGGGGGCAGCTCGAGGGGTTCGGGCGCATAGAGAGCGAGAGCGGCGCCCTCGTGGCGAGCGTAGAGGGGCGCGAGGTCGGGGGCCCCGAGGGCCGGGACGGCGGCTCCCCCCGTGCCGCCGCCGGCGCCCGGCGGGGACGAACCCCGACGCACCCGGGCGAGGATGGCTGCGGTCAGGTCAGGGACGCCGGCCGTGAAGAGCACCGTGTGCTCATCCACCGCGGTGATGTCGCGGCGCTCGGTGCCGAGGAACCCAGAGCGACGAACGAAGGGCTCGTCGGCGCTCACTTCGACCGAGGTCATGCGCGTCCCGGTCGCCACGACGAGGTCCTCTGCGCTCCAGGGACCCTTCGCCAAGATGACGAAGCCATGCTCGTACTCGGCGACCACAACCTCTTCGAGCTCATGGGGCTCGACCCCGTTCCGCCGGGCAAACGCGTCCCGCTGGTCGGGCCCGAAGACCGCGTCGATGACCGACCGGGTCGAAGCGGCGGCCATGAGGTCGGCTGGACGAGCCGTGACGACGAGCTGTGCCCCCGCCGGAATCAGGAGCCCGAGGGGCCCGAGGGCCGGCCGAGCTGAAGATGCCTCCCCGGGGCCGGACGCACCACCACAAGCAACGGCGGTGGCCAAAAGGGCCACCGCCGAAAGAGTGAGCACGCTGCGAAGAGCGAGGGTAATCAGTTTGCTCGCGGGCGGCGGTTGCCAGACCCGTTGGACTTACCCTTGGTCGCGGCTTTCGCCTCGGCCTTCTTGGCATCGGCCTTGGGGCTAGCCTCGTCGGTGGCCGCGGCGTCGCTCTCTTCGGCCAGGCCATTGGCCTGGAGGATCTTGGTTTCGATCTCCCGAAGCATCTCGGGATGCTCCTCGAGGAAGTTCCGCGCGTTGTCTCGGCCCTGGCCGATGCGGTCTCCCTGATAGCTGTACCAGGCCCCCGCCTTGTCGATGAAGTTGCCCGCCACCCCGAGGTCGAGGACGTCGCCGGTGCGGCTGATGCCCTTGCCGAAGAGGATGTCGAACTCGACCATCTGGAAAGGCGGCGCGACCTTGTTCTTCACGACCTTCACCCGGGTGCGGTTTCCGATCGCCTGGTCGCCGACCTTGATGGTGCCGATGCGGCGGATGTCGAGGCGCTGGGTCGCGTAGAACTTGAGCGCGTTGCCGCCGGACGTCGTCTCGGGGCTACCGAACATGACGCCGATCTTGTGGCGGATCTGGTTGATGAAGAAGAGCACCGTCTCGCTCTTCTTCACGTTCGCGGTGAGCTTGCGCAGCGCCTGGCTCATCAGCCGCGCCTGGAGCCCCACGTGGGTGTCGCCCATCTCGCCTTCGATCTCCGCCTTCGGCACGAGGGCCGCGACCGAGTCGATGACGATGAGGTCGACCGCGCCGGAGCGCACGAGGGTATCGGCGATCTCGAGGGCCTGCTCGCCGTGGTCAGGCTGGCTCACGAGGAGCTCGTCGATGTTGACCCCGAGCTTGCGCGCGTAGGTCGGGTCGAGGGCGTGCTCGGCGTCGATGAACGCTGCGATGCCGCCCTTCTTCTGACACTCGGCGATGGCGTGGAGGGTAAGCGTCGTCTTACCGCTCGACTCCGGCCCGTAGATTTCGATGATGCGGCCGTAGGGGTAACCCCCGACCCCGAGGGCCAGATCCAGGGAGATGCTCCCGGTGGGGATCACGGGCATCTTGGCCACGACCTCACCATCGCCGAGGCGCATGATCGCGCCCTTGCCGTGGGCCTTGTGGATCGTGTCGAGGGCCAGGTTCAGAGCCTTTTCGCGGTTGGAGTCGGTTGCCATCGTTGGTCTCTCTCTTCTCGTGCTTTGCCGTGCTTTTGCGCGTAGCCGTTACGGTGTTTGGCGTTCCCATCTCGGGAAGCGGTTTGGAGCGTTCTGTCCCAGGGGACGAAGGCACTTCGTCAGGACTGACAAAACTCCCCCGACTCGCCGTGTTCTCGCCCCGATTCGGGTCCCGTGCAAGACCGTTTTTTCAGGCCAGCTCCAGCTTTCGGTGCAATTCCAAAGCCTTGGGAGGACCTATCCGCTTGTTCAGTAAGGCTTTTTCAGGCCTCCCGGGAGGCACCCGGAAGAGCTGAATTTTTTTCCCAGGAGCCCTGCCCAGGAGCCCCGGGAGCCCGTGGAAGCCGCCGAAGACGATCCGTCACTCGGTGAGGTCCGCCCCGAGGGCCGCCCGGCGGACCATGCGCAGGGCAACGTAGGCCGAGAGGATCCGAATGCGCTCCCGATCACCGAAAAGCCGCCGCTTCTTGGTGATGGTCGCCCCGTCCTTGGTCGCGAGGCCGAACCAGACGGTGCCCACGGGTTTCTCTTCGGTGCCGCCGCCCGGGCCGGCAATGCCGGTCACGCTCACGGCGATGTCGGCATCGCTGACGCGCCGGGCTCCCTCGGCCATCGCTGCGGCGACCTCACCGGAAACGGCTCCGTGGGCGATCATCAGCCGCTCGCTCACGCCGAGGACCGCCGTCTTCGAGCTGTTGGAGTAGGTCACGGCGTCCAAGAGCAAATAGTCGCTGCTCCCCGGCACGCTGGTCAGCATCGCGCCGATGAGCCCGCCGGTACACGACTCGGCCACCGAGAGGGTGAGCCCCTGGCGCCGCAGCGCGCGACCCACAACGTCCGGATAGGTGTCCGTGCGATCGCCGTACACCACGTCGCCGAGACGGGCTCGAACGTCCTCCGCGCCTCGCCGCGCGAGCTTCTCGGCATCGACGCCGGTCTCACTCTGAGCAAAGATTTTCACTTCGATCTCGGGGAAGCTCGCCCGATACCCGAGGGTGATGCCGGGGTGAGCGGCCTCGACCCCATTGAGCTGCTCCTGAGCTTGAGACTCGGTGAGCCCGAAGGTGCGCACGTGGATCTGATGGGTGGTCCGGGTCGCGAGGGCCCCGATGGCGGGCCGGACGGAATCGAGGAACATGCCCTCCATCTCGCGGGGCACCCCGGGCATGAAGAACGCCTTGGCGCGGCCCACCGATACCGCGAAGCCCGGGGCCGTCCCGACCGGGTTCGGCAAGATATCGGCCCCTTCCGGGAAGTCCGCCTGCTTCTCGTTCGAAGGTGGCATCTCCCCGCCCCGGGCTTCCCACTTGCGGCGGATCTGCCCGAGCGACGCGTCGTCGCGGACGAGCCCCACCCCGACGGCGCGGGCCACGGCGACGGTCGTGAGGTCGTCGGTGGTCGGGCCGAGGCCGCCGGTGCAGACCACCACCTGCACACGCTCGCAGAGACGCTTCAGCGTCTCTACGATTCGCTCCTCGTCGTCGTCGACGGAGACGTGTTCGAGTACGGAGAAACCGAGGGCGGTGAGCCGGTCTCCGAGCCACGAGGCGTTGGAGTTGGTCAGCTCACCGCGGGTGAGCTCGGTGCCAATGGAAAGGACGGCTGCAGACATGGGAGCCGAGGATTTTGCGTCGGGTGCCGGGACCACGTCAACCAGCACCGCGGGGTCGCTTTTGATCGCCTTTCGGGGAGACACCGGCACCGCGGGCATCGTTCGGACGCGTGGGTTGGGGTAAGGTGGGTCGTGATTTCATCGGGCCCAACGTGGACGGCGCTGGCGATCCTGGGGCTCGCCTCGGCATGCAGCCCGGATCCGCACGCGCTTTCCTGGACAGTAGCCTTCGAGGACGTCGCTCTCGAAGCTCGTGCGGCGGTCTTCGAGGGAACCATCACTGTCGGGGATTGCACGATGACCCGGGGCGCGGTCCCGGTCTACCAAGCGGAGTTCGAGCCCTCCGGGATGCCTCCGAGCCCAGGCGTCTTGGCGCCCGGCACGTACGCCTTCTCGGCACGCGCTCGGGACTACGACTGCGCGTGGTTCGCCGCTGGATGCACAACCGAGACGCTGCCTCGGCTGGACGTCGATGAGACGTTGGTCGTGCTCTTCGGGGTGCCCGAGGAAGCCGCCTGCCCCGCCGGCTGTGCGAGCGGGAGATGCACGACGCCGGACGCGAGTATTCCCGATGTGGGTATAGACGCCCCAGACGCGATGCCCCTCGACACGGGGTCGCCCGACACCGGTCCGATGGACACCGGCCCCCCGGACACCGGCCCCCCGGACACCGGCCCCGCGGACACCGGGAGCCCCGACACCTTCGTTCCAGAGTGCGCGAGTGATGGCGACTGCGGGCCCATCACCTGGGCGCGGACGAGCGGTTGGAGCTGTCGCGCCGACGGCGCCCTCGACCGGGCGAACTTCGCCTTCACGATTCCGGTGTGCACTTCGGGACGGTGCGGCTCTCGCAGCGAGACCCAAAGCCTCGAGTGCCGCTGCCGGAACGAGATATGTTCGAGCGCTGGTTGCGACGATGTCGTCGATTCATCGACGCGCTGCGATGTGGGAGGCGTCGAAGGCGAGTGCCCGAATCCGGCAGTCGAAGGCGAGTGCCACCGCTGAGGTGTCCGTCCCGGGCGCCCTAGATTTAGCCCGATTCGGCCCAACGATGGACCCCGGGGGGCGTCTTTGGTATGCGAAACAACCACGGGGGGATGCGTGTTAGCCCCCCGGCTGAGAGACCACACCCGGAGACAGCATGGCGAAACGCACCCTCATGGCGACAGCGATATTGTTGGTCGCGGCACTGACCGGCCTGGCCGCCGCCCAGGAGCAAGAACCGGCCGCGGCAGACGAGATCATCGCTCCGCCGAGCGCCGGCCCCCTGGCCGCGCTGCCGATCGTCAACGCTACCCTCGATAACGGCCTCCGCGTCGTGATGAGCCCGGACCGGACCATCCCGACCGTCGCCGTCGCCGTCTACTACGACGTCGGCTCGCGGAACGAGATCCGGGGCAAGTCGGGCTTCGCCCACCTCTTCGAGCACATGATGTTCCAGGGGTCCGCCAACGTCGCCAAGGGCGAGCACTTCCAGCTCGTCATGAACCGCGGCGGCTCGATGAACGGCACCACCAGCCACGACCGCACCAACTACTTCGAGACGCTTCCGTCGAACGAGCTCGAGCTCGGCCTCTGGCTCGAAGCGGACCGCATGCGCTCCCTGGCCATCACCGCCGAGAACTTCGAGAACCAGCGCACGACCGTCATGGAAGAGCGGCGCCAGAGCTACGAAAACCGCCCCTACATGCTCAGCATGCTGCGCATCAACGAGCTGGCCTACGGTGACTACTGGCCCTACTCGCACTCGACCATCGGCGAGATGCAAGACCTCACCAACGCCCCCCTCGAAGCGGTGCAGGAGTTCTTCGACCAATACTACGCGCCCAACAACGCGGTCATCGCCCTCGCCGGCGACTTCGACCCCGATGAGGCCCTGGCCCTCGTTCGCCGGCACTTCGGCGACATCGAGGGCCGTGAGGTCCCGGCCTACACCCCGGCCGAGATTCAGCCCCAGACCGCCGAGCGCACCGACTCGATGATCGACCCCATCGCCGAGCTCCCGGCCTTCCACATCGCCTTCCACATCCCGCCGAATCGCACCGAGGACCACTACGCCCTCGAGCTCCTCGGCCTCATCCTCGGCGACGGGGAGTCCTCGCGCCTCTACCTGAAGTTGGTCAAGGAGCGAGAGATCGTTCAGTCCATCTCGGTGGGCACCGACGACCGCCGGGGCCCGGACCTCTTCTCGTTCTGGGCCGTCGTCGCCTCCGGCCACGAGGCCACCGAAGCGCGCACGGTGATCTACGAAGAGCTCGCGAGCGTCGCCCAGCGCGGGATCACCGACCGCGAGCTCGAGAAGGCCAAGAACCGCGTGCGCTCTTCCTTCATCTTCGGCATGCAGTCGAACCGCAGCCGGGCCATGCGCCTCGCCGAGTATCAGCTCTACGCCGGGGACGCGACGCTCCTGCGCACCGAGGTCGACCGCTTCCTCGCCGTCACCACCGACGACGTCCAGCGCGTCGCCCGGGAGTACTTCGAGGCGACGAACCGCACCGTATTGGATGTCATCCCAGCCCGCTCAGGCGACGATTCCGAAGGAGGTGCACGATGAACCGCTCCACGAACAGCCGGTCCCTCGGCCTCTTGCTCGCTCTTTCCCTCGGGTTCAGCGCCGCCTGCGGCGGAACCCAGACCACCATCGAGCCCATCGAAGAACCGGACGGGCCCGGAGAGGTCGCCGAGGCCCCGGTGCGTGTGCCGCCGCCGGAGTCGGGGCCGGCCCGCGACGTGTCCTTTCCCCCCATCGCCCGGGCAAACACCGAGTCCGGCCTCGAGGTCAACGCCGTCGAGTGGAATCAGCTGCCCGTCGTCTACCTGCGCTTGGTCATCAAGAGCGGCGGCGAAGCGGACCCGGCGGATCGCCCGGGCCTCGCCCACCTCGTCGGGGCGATGCTCAAGGAGGGCACCCGCACCCGCCGAAGCAGCCAGCTCGCAGAAGAGGTCGAGTTCCTCGGCGCGGACCTCTGGGTCAGCGACGATGAAGAGAACATCTACATCGGCATGCGCGCGCTCTCGGACCAGCTCACGGAGGCGATGACCATCCTCGCCGACGTCGCGATGAACCCCGCCTTCCGCCAGGACGAGCTCGGCAAGCTCAAGCGCCGGGAGCTCGATCGCCTCGCTCTCCAGCAGAACGACCCGAACTTCCTGGCGAGCCAGGCCTTCTACCGCAACCTCTACGGTGAGCACCCCTACGGCCGCATCGACACCACCCGGGAAGTCGTCGAACGCGTTCGCCGGAGCGATCTCTCGCGCTGGCACCGGAGCCACTTCGTGCCCAACAACGCGACCCTCGTCGTGGTCGGCGCCGTCGACAGCGCCGAGGTGATGACCGCGGCCAACGAATCCTTCGGTCGCTGGCGCCGGGGGAACGTGCCCACCGTCGAATACGCCGACCCGCCGCTCCGGGAGGCCCGCGAGATCATCGTCGTCGACCGCCCCGAGTCGGTGCAGTCGGTGATCCGCATCGGCAACCTCGCCCTCGAGCGGGACTCCGACGCCTACGTGCCCCTCCGGGTGGCCAACCAGGTCCTCGGTGGGTCGGCGGCCTCGCGGCTCTTCATGGACCTCCGGGAACGCCGCAGCCTCACCTACGGCGCCTACAGCCGAGTCGGAGAGTCCGTCGAGGTGGCCCCCTTCACCGCCTACGCCTCGGTACGCAACGAAGTGACCCAGGAGTCGGTGGGGGCGTTCTTCGAACACCTCGAGCGCATCGTCTCGGAGGAGCCCCCGGCCGAAGAGCTCACCAACGCCCATCGCTACCTCAGCGACCGTTTCCCCCTGACCATCGATACGCCCGGCAAGATCGCCTACCTCGTCGCCGACCTGCGGGTCTACGGCCTCGCCGACGACTACTGGGACAACTACCGCACGTCGATTCGCGAGGTCACCGCCCCCCAGGCCCTCGCCGCAGCCCGCGAGGACATCCTCCCGGACCGCGCCTTGGTAGTCGTGGTGGGCAAGGCCGCCGACATCGCTGCGCCCCTCACCGCCTTCGGGCCGGTGACGGTCATCGACACCGACGGTGAAGAGGTTCAGCGCTTGCCAGCAGCACCGGAGAGCGGCGAGGCAGCGACCGCCGCCCCCGCCGCAACCGAGGAAGCGCCCGCGGCCGCCGAATGACCGCGTGACGTCTGTCGTCAGGGCCTCCGGCATAGCGTTGCCGTAGGCCCCTGACCGACGCCCGGTCAGATGCTCTTTAGAATGCTGCGCTCGAGGGGCGAGGGGTCGACTCCGTCGAGGCAGAGAGGCTCCCGGAGGGTCAGGATGGGGTTCGCCATCCACCGAATGCGACCCGACGGGTTGCCCGAGCTCGAATGCAGCATGAACGGGTGAACGAGAAACACGTCCCCCACCTCACCCGTGAGTTCGACGCTCTCGGTGCAGGCGGCCGTCAGGCGGGCTGTCGACTCTCGGCTGCGCAGGTCGACGCCGTCCGGGTGACGGGCGAGTTCCCGAGCGACCAGGGCCACGCTCTCGGGCGCGATGAAGGGCGCTCCGCTCGCCGTCGGTAGGTCCGAGAGGATGACGAAGACGATGAGCCCACGCTGAAACGACCCGAGGCGCTCTTCGGAAGACGGGTCATCGAGGTGCCACGAGGGATAGCCGAGCTCGGGTGCGGTGTAGTCGGGGTGGCTCCGGGTGTGGAAGTTCACGACGAGGTGGTCGCTTAGCTCTCCCCGGTCGATGCGCCCTCCCCCACCGAGGAGGGCGCAGGCGACGTGCCAGGCCTCGGGGGCAGCCTCGGCGAGGGGCATGATGAGACTGCCGAGGAGGTCGAGGCGTTCCCAGGTCCAGGTGGTCGGGTCGTCCACATCGAAGGCATCGAGGGAGCGCACCGGGTCGTCGGGGTCGTACCCGCGAACCCATCTCGCGGGGTCCTCCCGCAAGCGTCGGGCGGCGTCCGCAACCCAGCGAGTCGCGAGGTCTCGCCGAAGAGCGCCACGAATCGCCACGTAGCCGCGGCTCACGAATTGCTCGATGACGCTCGGGGGCACGGGCTCGGTGCTCGCCGGTCGTCGAGGCTCGGGGATCGGCTGAGCCCCACCGGCGCCTGCAATGCCGGTCACCTTCAGCAAGAGCGCCCGGACCTGCGCCAGGTCATCGTCGTCGGTGTCGTGGGGCCGGCGACCACCGGGGCGCGGGACGAGACGCAAGCGGCCCTCGGAGGTTCGATAGGTGATGCAGGTCGACGAGCGATTTCCGCCGAGCAGGGAGAGAGCCCGGTCCGTGACGGCCCGGCGCGCCGAGGGGCTCACCCGGGCCTCGGGGGCGCTCCATAGGACGACGCCCAGCTCCCGGGCCGCGTCCGAGAGCAACCCCGGGGCGTCCTCGAGGAGCCGCGCGAATATTTGTGCCGCCCGACCGTGATCGCCCCGATGGTCGAGGACGGCGACGAGGGAGACCCAGGCGCCGAGGCGGGATTTCGACAGGCGCACGGCCTCTTCGAGGTCCCGGAGGGCCTCGTCGCTACGCTGAAGGGCAAACTCGGCGTCGGCGCGGTAACCGTAAACGCTGTTTCCGACGGTGTCGTTCATCAGAGCGATGCCCCGGGCCGATGTCGCGAGAGCCTCTTCGGGGTGACCCTCGAGGGTCTCGATGCCGGTCAGCCCGATCCACGCCCAGCGCGTCGCCGGCTGAATGCCGATCGCGGCTTCGAGATCGGCGCGGGCACCGGGAAGGTCCCCGAGCCAGAGGCGCAGCTCCCCTCGGTGACAAACCGGCAGAGACGAGTCGGGGTACCGCGCGCAGACTTCATCGAGGGCAGCGAGGACCCGGGTCGGCGAAGCCGACCGAATCAACTGGAGTGCTCGGCGGGACGCGTGGCGCGGGCTCGTGCGCACCGAAAGTCGGGTCAGGTGTCCATCGACCATGACGGCCGAGCGCACCGTGCGGTTGCCGCCGAGGGCGCCGAGGGCACGTT
>QMMC01000069.1 GCA_003647065.1 Deltaproteobacteria bacterium
CACCGGTCACGCTGAGATCGTACCGCCTGTCGGGATGGGAGGCCACCCGCCACTCAGGGGCCGTCCCAGTAGCCTGGATTCGATGAATCGACGCGTTACCCGACGGCCCTGTTCGACTAAAAGCTCAGCCCCAGCGTCGCGCTCCCGAGGGTGCCCTCTTCGGGCCCTTCGCTGCCGGGGCCGAGGACGATGGCCGCGGTGACGCCGCCGGCGACGACCGCAACGAGCAGAGTCCAGAACCACCACTTGGTCGCGATGCCGCCGCCATCATCCACGGGCCCTTCGCCGCTCGCCGCGGCGCCGCCGGAGAGCGGCCCGCCACCCTCGGTGCCCGCGGTCGCTCCGGCAACCGAGAGCTCGAGGGGAGCCGCCTCGCTGCCGAGGCGGGCGAGGGGCGCCCGGGACGGGGCCATGGCTTCGACGTAGAACGAAACGTCGTAGGCATCGCCCGTCACCGAGAGGAGCGGGATGCGCGACCGGAAGACCCCGGTCCCCTCGCGAGTCATCTCGATGCGGTGGTAGGTCGAGTCGTCCCCTTGGCGATAGGAGAGCCGCATCTCTTGCACCGCGTCCGCGCCGGTGGTGACGCGGACCGCGATCCCCGGGGCCTCTCGGACGTCGGCCGGGCGAACGCCGTGCTCGAGGCTGACCACGATGGGGCTCGGCTCCGACTCCCGGGCCCGGGCGAAGAAGGACGCGACTCGGGGGCTCGCGTCGGCGTCGCTCAACCGATGCCGTGGGTCCCGGGCGTAGAGCCGGGTGAGGGCCTCCTGGGCCGCGGCATCGGCCCCGGTCGCGATGCGCGCCGTGGCGAGGAGCTCGAGGGCCGCGTTGATCTGCCGAGCCGTGAGCCCGTCGGCGCCGGCGAGGGCGCTGGCCGCAGCGATCGCCTCGTCGTAGCGGGCGTAGAGGATCATCTCCCGGACCTCCGCCAGGCTCTCCTCGGTGTCTCCCTGAGAACCACCTGGGGAGCCCGCGAGAGGGCCTTCCTGCGCCATCACCGGTACCGCGGTCAGCAAAAGGGCGAAAAAGACGGCGATGCTGGGCGTCCGGGCCATGAGCGCCCTGTTATACTGCGCGGGCCCCATGACCGCACGCCCCGATGGCGAATCACCGCCGCCCAACGGCGAATCGCAACCGAACCTCCGCGACGGGCCTCCGTCGTCGGACCGGTCCGGCCTCCTGCGCATCGCGCCGGTCGGGTCCTTTGCCGGTTATCAGATCCTCGGACGCATCGCCCTCGGCGGCATGGCAGAGATCTTCCTCGCCCGAAAACGCTCGGCCGCCGGCACGTCCCGGACCGTCGTGATCAAGCGTGTGCTCCCCCACGTCGCCGACGACGAGCGCTTCGTGCAGATGTTCCTCGACGAGGCCCGCCTCGCGATGAACCTGTCCCACCCGAACATCTGCCACCTCTACGAGTTCGGCCAACACGGGGGAAACTACTTCATCGCGATGGAGTGGATCGACGGCGTGCCCCTCGGCAAGCTCATCAAGCAAGCGCGCAAGCAATACGGCGCGGTTCCTCCGGGGATCAGCTCGCGCATCATCGCCACCACCGCCGAGGCCCTCGACTACGCCCACCGAGCCCTCGACGACAACGGCAACCGCCTCAACGTGATCCATCGGGACGTGAGCCCGCAAAACATCATGGTGAGCTACGACGGCAACGTGAAGTTGCTCGACTTCGGTATCGCCAAGGCCGAGAGCCACCTCACGAAGACCTCCGACGGACAGGTGAAGGGCAAGTTCGCCTACATGAGCCCGGAGCAATGCCGCGGCGAGGTGATCGACGGTCGCTCCGACGTCTTTGGCCTCGGCATCTGCCTCTACGAGGCCCTCACGGCGCGCAACCTCTACAAACGCAGCACCGAATACGAGACCTTCCAGGCCATCATCGAGCTACCCGTACCCTCGGCGCGCGCGAAGAACCCCGACGTCCCAGAGGCCCTCGACCGGATCGTCCAAACCGCCCTCGCGAAGAATCCAGACGACCGCTTCCCGACCGCAGGTTCTCTCCAGCGGGCCCTCGAGGGTTGGCTCGCCGAGACCCGACAGGTGGTCAATGCGTCGACGACCTCGCAGCTCATGGGGCTGCTCTTCGCCGACGACATCAAGACCGGCCCCAGCGTCGAGGCGGTGCCCTTCGGCGGAGGGTCGCTGGAAGACGACGAGGTGATGACCGCGGCCCCACCGCCGGACCGGAGCGTCTTCCCCATCGCGTTCCTCGGAGCCCTGGTGGTCCTGCTCTCCCTCGCTCTGGCGGCTGGTGGCGTGTGGGTCTTCACCCAGCCCGAGCCGATACCCGAGTTGGTGCAAATACCGGTGCCGACGCCCGCTCCATCGCCGCCGGACACCCCGACGCCGAGCGCGCCAGTGAATCTCCCCAGCCAGGCCGCTTCGGAGGTCCTCCCCGGGTCGCTCCGGGTCACGACTCGACCCGAAGGGGCCTCGGTCACCATCGACGGAGAGACGCTCCCCGGGGCGACTCCCCTCGAGGTTCCCGAGCTCTCCGAGGGGCCCCACGCAATCGTCATCGAGCTCGCAGGCCGGCGAAGCTATCGGGGAGAGGTGGTGATCCTCTCGGAGCTCGAGACCACCGTCGACCGGCGCCTGGTGCGGCGAGGAGCGGCCGGCCCAGCCCAGGGCACCAGAGACCCGGCCGGCGCCGAGACGAGCATGGCCCCGGCCGCAGAGGCCGTACCCGCGGGCCGAGGCACCCTGGCGATCAACACGCGCCCCTGGTCGAAGGTCTACGCCGGCGGCCGCTTGCTCGGCACGACGCCGCTCCGGGCCACCGTGCCTGCCGGTACGGTGCGCCTGCGCCTCGAAGACCGTGACGGGACCAACCACCAACGCACGGTCCGAGTCGGTGAAGACGACGTGACGCGTGTCTTCTTCGACTTGTCCAACAACCCCTCCGACAACCCCTCCGAGTAGACATTGCGACGAAGTGGGATCGGCGTCACGCTGCGAGCGATGCGGACGAACGCCGGGCCCCTGATCGCGCTGCTGCTGCTCACGGCCGCTTGCACCGACAAGACCTCTCTCATGGTGGAGGTCGTGTCACCGGATCTCACGGTGCCAACCGACGTCGACACCCTCGTCTTCGAGGCGAGCACTCCCGACGGCTGGCGGGTATCCGAGACGATCCCCATCGAAGGCCCCTGGCCTCACTCTTTGGCGATCCTCCCGGGGCCCGCGGACACGTCATCGGAGGTTCTGGTGAGTGTGACGGGATTGACTGCCGGTGACTTCGCCGTTCGACGCACGGCACGAACCCGCTTCTCAGCCGGGGGCACCCACCGGGTCGTGCTCCAGCTCACCCGCGCATGCCTCGGCGTCGAATGCGATCCGGGCATCGACTGCGTCGCCGGCATGTGCACCGACGTGGTCGTCCCCCCGGACGCAGGCGTGGACTCGGGCACGCCGGTGGACTCGGGCACGCCCATGGACTCGGGCACGCCCATGGACTCGGGCACGCCCATGGACTCGGGCACACCCATGGACTCGGGCACACCCATGGACTCGGGCATGCCGATGGACTCGGGCATGCCGATGGATACCGGCACCGATGCATGCATGAGCACCGGCCCCGAGGTCTGCGGCGGCGGCGACGAAGACTGCGACGGTGAGATCGACGAAGGGCTGCCGTGCCCTGGGACCCTGGTCATCTCGGAGTTGGCGACCGACGGTCCTGCCGGCGGCACCGACGAGTTCATCGAAATCTACAACACGCGGGACACCGACATCGACGTCAGCGCCCTCGAGGTCGAATACCAATCGTCCGCCGGCACGACCTGGGGCAACCGCGCCGTCCTGCCCGTCGGAGCGATGATCCCCGCCCGCGGTTTCTACCTCGTCGGCAGCGGCGGTTACACGCGGACGGTCACCCCGGACCCGGGCGGCGGCTGGACCTCGGGCATGAACCGCCTGGGCGGACACGTCCGCCTGTGGACCGGCACCGACGAGCTCGACCGCCTCGGCTGGGGCACGGCGATGAACGCCGAGACGGCTCCGATGCCGGAGCTCACCGCGGCGGCCACCAATACCTACGAACGCAAGGCGGTCTCGACGTCGACCGCGGCCTCGATGGAGACCGGCGCCGACCAGGCCCGCGGCAATGGCCACGACACCGACGACAACAGCGCCGACTTCATCGAACGCAGCGCCGCCGACCCGCAAAACACTGCGAGCACGCCGGAGACGCCGTGACCTCGGCACCCCCCGGGCCGACGGCAGAGCACATTCAGATCGGGCGCTACAATACCCTCGAGGTCGTTCGCGAGGAGGCGGCGGGGCTCTACCTCAGCGCCGAGCAGCGGGGGCCGAAGTCGGAGCAGCTTCTCTTGCCCGGCCGCTACGTTCCCGAGGGCACACACATCGGCGACCGTCTACGGGTCTTCGTATACACCGACTCCGAAGACCGCCCCATCGCGACCACCCTCGAGCCCAAGGCAGTCGTCGGCGACTTCGCGTTTCTCGAGGTCATCGACCAGAGCCCCCACGGCGCCTTCCTCGACTGGGGCCTCGACAAGGACCTCTTCGCGCCCTCGAACGAGCAACACCAGAGGCTCCAGGTCGGCGACCGTCATGTCTTCGCAGTCTCCCTCGATGAGCGGACTCAGCGGGTCAAAGCCTCCAGCCAACTGGGCCCTTACCTGGACTACGAAGTGCAGGCGGTAGACGAGGGCGCCGAAGTGGGCCTGCTGGTCTACGGCCACAGCGACATCGGCGCCCAGGTGGTCGTCGACGGGCGGCACCCGGGCCTCGTCTATTTCGACGAGGCCTACCGCCAATTGCTCGTGGGGGATCGCCTCACCGGCTACGTCCAACGAGTACGCCCCGACAACAAGCTCGACGTTCGCTTGCAGCGCACCGGCCGCTCCGCTCGCCACGACGCCCAGCAGGTCATCCTCGACGCCCTCGAGGGCGCAGGCGGCTTCTTGCCTCTGCACGACAAGAGCTCCCCCGCCGAGATCCGGGCCAAACTGGCGCTCAGCAAGAAGGCGTTCAAGCGTGCCCTCGGAGGCCTCTACAAGGCCCGCCGGATCGTGGTGCGGCCGGACGGGATCGAGCGGATCGCCAAAGACAGCTGACGCCCGCAGCGGGTTCTAGTGTGTGATTCATGGTCATGGGAGGGAGGATCGCGACGGACCGTGGTTTCCTCGCAAGGAAGGAAGCCGAAGTAAATGCACCGCATTTCCGAGGCTTCCTGACGCCGCGAGGGGGCCACGAAACAAGCGAGGAACCTTCCGTGACCGTGAATCGCGCACTAGCCAGCGACGAAGCGGATGCGGGGGCCCACCTCGACCTCGAGGTCACCCTCGGCCTGAAAGAGGTCGCCGTCGAGGAAGTACCGAACGACGCCGCCCTTCGGGCACGACAAGGTGGCTCGTTCGAGGAGCGCCTCCTCGGCGCAGTCCGCTCCGAGGGGCTTGCCGGCACGCACGTTCGGCAACCGGGCCACGATCTTGGGTGCCGGCCCGTGAACTCCGACGAGGTGAAAAGCGTCGACGCCCTCTTCCATGCGAAAGAAAGGCCGGAAGCCCAAGCCTACCTCCGGCACCGTGCCGGCGAGGATGGTCATGTAGTCGCGGGTAGTCCACGGCCGACCGTCGGCGACGATCGAGATCGGGACCTTCGCCGCCACGCGTTTGGCCGTTCGACCGCGGGTCACGATGCTCGCCGACAGGTGGGCGAGGGTCTTGGCCGCATCCGCCGGGGTCGGGTGGGGGTCGCCGCGGCGGTAGTACTCCTCGAGAAATCCGTAGCCGAGGCCGAGACCAAAGAGGAACCCGAGGCGCGATTCGTCGCGAGACCCGTTCGGCGAAGGTGTCGCCGGTGGGTCGACCGGCACCGGCGTCGATGCCCGGACCCGGAGGGTGACCCGGGCGGAGGAGTCGAGGCCCTCACCGCGACTGTGACGCTGAACCAGACGCGTGAGCAGCTTCTCCGGTGCACCGCGGGGCACGCCGAGGCCATTGGCCACGGTGTTCATGGTGCCACCACGGAGGAGCGCAACCTTGGGCAAGGGCTCGTCCCCGTAGGCCCTCTCGAAGGCCGTCAGCACGAAGCTGGCAGTCCCATCCCCCCCGCTGACGGCCAGGACGTCGATGCCTGCCCGCTGGAAATCCCGGGCCGCAGCCTCGAGGGCCCCGGGGGTACCGGCTTCGGCGACCACCCCGGCACCGTTCAGCACCTCTCGGAGACGGCCTCCGAGGGCCGGCGCCTCACGGTGTTTCCGAGAGAGCGGATTGACGATCACGCCGATGCCAGACCGAGCCACGAAGTCCTTCGTACTCCGAATTTTCCGCCCTGGCCAACCGAGGGGCCTAGTCCCCCTTCGGACGCCGGGCTCAAAGTTCACATTTGATCACGATCCTACCTGTGCGACTCTTTCTGGCCCATGCCGGGCGCAGAGCTTCCAGAGCCCATCGCCGAGGGCAGTTTGGCCTCACGGCCCTTTGCCCATCTACTCCTCTACGTTCAGCAGCGAGAGCTGAACGGTACGCTGGTAATCTGGGCCGAGCAGGGCTCCCACCCCGACAAGAAGGGGCAGGACCGCCTACGCTTCGAAAACGGCAAGGCCGTCGCCGGTCGCTTCGTACACGGCGGCTCGACCTTCGAGCGCTCGATGCTGCCCCTCTTCACTCGCGTGCACGCGCCCTACGCGTTTTACGACCGGGACCTCGTCGGGACCGGCGCCTCAGTGCTCACCTCCAACATCGAACCCGGCGCTCTGATCGCGGCCTCACTCCGAGGCGCCGCCCGGGAAGACGCCATCGACGCGGTGCTGCGGCGTCTCGGACAGATGTTCGTGCGCATCCGTAAGGACGCCGACCTCGAGTCCCTCGGCCTGAATGCCCGGGAAAAGAACTTCGTCGAGTTGATCCGCGCCGACGCGACCACCGCAACCCAGCTGGTGCAGATCTCCGGCGACGAGCGCAGCGCCCGCCGCTTGATCTACCTCCTGACGATCACCCGATGCATCGAGTCCTTCAAGAAGGACGACGGGGGAGCAGACGGGAAGAGCAAGTTCGGCCCGGTCTCGGTGCCGCCCGGCGCCATGGGCGCGTCGGACCCGCCGCCCTTCGCTTCGATCCCCGCCCCCGGGGGGGGCCGGGGGCTCACGAACCCTCCCCCCAATGTGCGCCTGAGCAATCGCCCGGGTGGAGATTCCGGGTCCCTGCCCCCCAGCGGTGGTGGTTCGGTGAGGCCCAACTCCTCGCAGCCACCTCGCGCCTCCAAGAGGCCCGCAGCGCCGGACAAGGCTCCTCCGCCGCCGAAGGGCCTCTCCCCCGAGCTCACGGCGCGGTGGAAGGAAGTCGGCGCCTTCGCCGACAACCTCGACACGATGAACTACTTCGAGATGCTCGAAGTGAAAACCACGATCAAGGCGTCGGCCGTCACGGACGCCTACTTCACGATGGTCAAGAAGTGGCATCCGGACCGGCTCCCCAAGGAGCTCGCGGCCCTCAAGCCGTTCGCGGATTTGATCTTCCACCACCTCACCAAAGCCAAAGACACTCTGACCGACGAAGATGATCGGGGCGTCTACCAGCGCAACGTGGCCGAAGGCGGAGGGACTCCCGAATCCGAGAGACAGGTATCTGCGATCATCGAGTCCGCGATGGCGGTTCAGCGGGCCGAGGTCCTACTGAAGCAGAGCGACTGGCCGGGCGCCCTCGCCCTAGCAGAAGAGGCCCAAGACCTGAGCCCCGACAACGGAGAGTCCCTCGCCATCGAAGCTTGGTGTCACTTTCAGCTGCAACACGGCAAGGCCCCCTACGACGCCATCCTCGATCTGCTCAAACGGTCCATCGAGCTCAACAAGAACAGCCAGAAGGCTCACTTCTACCGCGGCATGGTCCTCCAACGAAAAGGCGACGACCAACGCGCCATGGAGGAGTTCGAGCGAGTGATCGCCATCAACCCCCGGCACACCGAGGCGATGCGTCAGGTGCGGGTCGCCAAGATGCGCGGCGGCGAGAGCAAAAAGCAGAACGATGGAGGCTTCCTGTCGAAGCTCTTCGGCAGCGATACCAAGGGCAAAGGCAAAGGCAAAAAGCGCTGAGGGCTCACCGGGCCGCGGAGCGCAGGGCGTAGAGATTGCCGTCGTCCGAGCCAAAGAGCAGGGTCCCGTCGGGGGCGAGGACGGGAGACCCGTCGACATCGCCCTGGGTCCCGTAGATCCAGCGAATCTCTCCGCTCGCCGTGAGCGCATAGAGGTAGTCGTCGTGGGCCCCGAAGTAGATATCGCCCGCGCTGTCGACGAGGGGCCCGGAGTGCACCCCGATCTCCGACGAGTCCGTGACGGTCACGGGGAAGAACCACGAGATGCGCCCGTCGCCGCTGTCGAGGTTGACGAGGCGCGGGCGAGGACCGTAGGTGCCCGCGAGGATCACCCCACCGGCCCCGAGGGCGAGGGGACCGCGAACGTATCCCTCGAGATCTGTGGACCAAAGGAGTTGGCCATCGCGGTTGAGGGCGTAGACGTGGTGGTCATCGGAGCCGAAGTAGATGTTCCCATCATCGCCGATGATCGGGCTCGCGTCGTTGTCTCCGCGCGTCTGATAGGACCAGCGCACGCGCCCCTCGGTGTCGAGGGCGTAGAAGTAGTCGTCCTGCGATCCGACGTAGACGGTCCCGTCGTCGTCGATGGCCGGAGTGCAGAAGATCTTCTCGCGCGCCTCGAAGCGCCACTTCACGGTCCCGTCGGTGTCGAGGGCGTAAAGGTGAGGCCCGGCGGCAAAATGAATCGTCCCGTCGGCGGCCTGGACCGCGCCCGTGTCGGCGTCGCCCTCGGTGGCGAGGCGGAACCGAAGCTCACCCTCGGGTGAATACGAGAAGAAGCTGTTGGCGTCGGAGCCCACGTAGACGTTGCCCGCGGAGTCGACGAGGGGCGACGCGTAGATGGCGTCGCCGAGGTCTTTCTTCCACCGTAGGACCCCGTGGGGCGACACGGCGTAGAGGAAATGGTCGTGGGAGCCGATGTAGATCGTCCCGTCCTCGGCGACCACCGCCTGGCCGTTGATGCGGCCCCCGGTCTCGAAGACCCACGCGCGCTCCGCCGCCGCCGGGCCTCGGTAGGGGCTGCGCCCCGTGTGGCGCCTATCGTTCCGGAACATGCGCGGGGGCCCGGGCTCGAGGGCAGCGACGGGCAGCCCGACTCGCTCCTCGGGGGGGGCCTGGGAGACCTCGTCGTCGGGGCGACGGACGTCGTCTCCCGCGGGTAGACGTACGACCTCGTCGCCCTCGGGCTGGGCGAACCAGATGAGCAGCGCCGCCGCGATGGCGCCGCCCCACATCGCGACGAAAAGAACCTTTTGCCTACCGCGCATCTCTCGGGGGCCGTCTTGGCCCAAACCGCCTAGGGCGGTCAAGGCTTCCGGGCGAGCGGCGGCCGCCGGCGGTCCGCCGGCGGTCCGCCACCGCCAGCCGCCGAATCACCAGCAATTCCAGGGCGCCCCCCCCTGGCCCGCCGGTTGCTCCGGCGGAAGACATGACGATCGAACACGGACCACGAGAGCGTCTCACCCAAGTGGGGGCGGCCTCGTTGAGTGATGAAGAGCTCCTCGCCCTGCTCCTCGGCACGGGCCCCGGCGGTGAGGGGCTCGCCGTCTTCGCAGCCCGAATCCTTCGCCATACCGGCAGTCTCGCGGCCCTGGGCCGGGCCGGGGTGGGAGAGCTCGCGACGATCCGCGGGATCGGTGCGACCAAAGCCTCGCGCCTCGTCGCCGCCGGGGAGCTCGGCCGGCGCATGGCGACGGTCCCCCTCCGTCGTGGGTCACGGATCACCACGAGCCGCGACGTCGACGCCGCCCTCCGGCCACGCCTCGCCCCGGCCGAGCGCGAACACTTCGTCGCCCTGCCCCTCGACGCGAAGAATCGCCCCCTCGCCGAGCTCACCATCGCCGTCGGCGGCTTGTCGGCATGCCCCGTCGCCCCAGCAGATGTCTTCCGGCCCCTCCTGCGCCAGGCGGCCGCCGGAGTGATCTTCGTGCACAACCACCCGAGCGGCGAACCCACCCCGAGCCCCGACGACGTTGCCCTCACCGAGCGCTTGAGTGCAGCGGGAGAGCTCCTCGGGGTCCGGGTCATCGACCACGTCATCATCGGAGAGCCCGAATATTTCAGCTTCCTCGATGCCGGACTCATCCCCGAGCGCCGGGCCGCATGAGGCCCTCGGGGTCCGGAGCCTCGGTCGGCCGGGCGAGGCCATGGAATTCGACCCTTCCAGCGCCCACCGGCCCGTCCCTTGACACACCTGGGGGCGCATGCTTGATTCCCCGCCCTTCTCAGGAGGATCAGTCGTGAAGCGCACTTATCAGCCCCACCGAACCCGGCGGCTTCGTACCCATGGGTTCCGCGCCCGCATGTCGACCAAAAACGGTCGGCAGGTGATCAATCGGCGCCGCCGCAAGGGGCGCAAGCGCCTCGCGGTTTCCTGCTACAAGAAGTAGCTCTCCATGGCGCCGAAGGCGCTTCAGCTCCGCTTCTGCCCAGAGGACCGACTTCGGAAAACCTGGGAGTTCCGCAAGGTACAGGGACACGGGCAGAAGGCCTTCACTGCACACTTTCTCATCCTCGTCCTCCCGCGCGCAACGCTAGCGCTGGAGGACGCTTCTTCTTCTACTTCCACCACCGCCCCCGGGAAACGCTCCCGTCTCGGCGTCACGGTGACCAAAAAGGTGAGTCCTTCGGCCGTGCAGCGGAACCGCGTCAAACGAGTGGTCCGGGAGGTTTTCCGGAAGAACCGGGAGATCTTCCCGGAGAGCTGTGACGTGGTCGTGATCGCGCGGCGCGGAGCGCCCAGCCTAGGCTACGGCGAGGTCCTCGGAGAAATGCGCAACGCCCAGCGCGCCATGGCACGGGGCGCCTCTTCCAAGGCGGGACGCCTCGGAGGGGCCAAGTGATCCGCTGGCTGATGCTGATGGCGATCCGCCTCTACTGGTGGACCCTCTCGCCCCTGATCGGCAACGTTTGCCGCTTCGAGCCCTCGTGCTCCCGCTACACGGCGGCCTGCATCGAGCGCTTCGGGCCCTTCAAGGGCGGCTGGCTGGGCGTCAAGCGAGTCGGCCGGTGCCAGCCCTTCCACCCCGGCGGCTTCGACCCGCCCCCGGCTTTGGAGAACGGCGATGGATGACGATCGCCGGTCGATGACGACCCTCATGGTCGTCTCCTTCCTCTTTGCAGGCGCGTACCTCGGGTACACGTACTACATGGGCCCCTCGCAGGAGGAGCTCGCCGCACAAGAAGCCCAAGCCGCACGAGCCGCACAAGCGGCGCGCGCCGGGACCGATGCGGACGCCGACGGACAAAGTGCCGAAGGCGGCACGGGCCCAGCTCAGCACGTCGATCCGGCGGAGCGTAGCGCCCAGGAGCGCACTTACGATCTCGTCACCGACGACTTCGCAGCGAAGGTCTCCAACCTCAACGGCGGCCTGACGAGCATGCGCCTGGTTCGGGAGCGCTACCTCGACGAGGGCGGCGTACCGCACCAGATGGTGACGACGGATAACGAGCAGTTCTACCCGCTCAGCGCGACCCTCCACGGCGTATCCATCCCGCCGGACGCGGTCTACGAGGTCGAGCAGGTCTCGCCGCGAGAGCTGAACCTCACCTGGGAGGGCAACGGCTTTCGGGTCCTCCGGAACCTCGTCGCCGGCGACGGCCCGTATCAAATCATCTCGACCATCTCTATCGAGAACCTCGGCCAAGAAGAGCGGCCGGTCCGCGTCGAACTCGGCAGCTACCACTACGTGAGCCGCGACGACGAGAGCGCCACCGGGCTGCTCTCTTTCGCGTCCCGGTCCCCGAACATCAGCCACGGCATCTGCGCCTGGGGCGAAGAAGAAGTCACACGCCTCGACCGCGAAAAGGGCATGCCCCCGGCCGGCCAACCGGGAGGCCACGGATTCGGCGGCAACGTGCTCTTTGCGGGCACCGAAAACAGCTACTTCGCGTCGGTCCTCGCCGCCAGCGGCGAGCCCGCCGCCCGGTGCCGCATCCGCGCGACCGACCGCGGCGGCTCCCTGGATGAGCCCCACGGCAGCCTCTTCGAAGCCAATCTGATCTACCCCCGGGTCACCCTCGGCGCCGGAGAGACCACGACGGTGGCCGTCCTCGCCTACGTGGGCCCGAAGGACAACGACGCCCTCGTCGCGGCGGGGCACAACCTCACCGAGGTCGTCGACCTCGGCTGGTTCTCGATCGTCGCACGCTACTTCGTCGCTCTGCTCCGCTACATCAATGGCCTCGCCGGCAACTGGGGCCTCGCCATCATCTTGATGACCTTCATGGTCCGCCTGCTGATGCTGCCGCTGACCTGGAAGAGCTTCCAGTCGATGGCGCAGATGCGGATGCTCAAGCCCGAGATCGACAAGCTCTCGGAGATGTACAAGGACGACCAGCAGCAAAAGGGCGCTGCGATGATGGAGCTCTACCGACAACGGGGCGTGAGCCCCTTCGGTGGATGCCTTCCGTCGCTGCTCCAGATGCCGGTCTGGTTCGCGTTCTACGCGTCGCTCTCGACCAACGTCGAGCTGTACCACGCGAGCTTCGTGGGCTGGTACACGGACCTCTCGGCACCGGACCCGTATTTCATCCTGCCCCTCGGCGTAGGCGTGCTGATGCACTTCCAGCAGCGCCTGAGCCCCGCAGCGACCGACGCCACCCAGGCGAAGATCATGATGTGGGTGATGCCCATCATGATCACCTCGTTCCTGCTCTTCTTGCCTGCGGGGCTCTGCCTCTACATGGTGACGAACAGCGTGCTTGGCATGAGCCAGCAGCTCTACATTCAACGGCGGCTCACCACCAAGGAAGAGGTGGCGAAAGCTGCCTCCGACGAGAGCGCCGCCGAAGAGGCCGAAGTCGAAGCCGAAGCGCGTGCCAGCGCCGAAGCTGCGGCAACCGACGCGGGGCCGAGCAGCGTCTTGAGCCGTACCCGCCCCAAAGACAAAAAGAAGAAGTCCGCAAAGCGGAGGACCCGACGTGACCGATCGTGATGACAAACCCTTGATGGATGGCGCCTTGATGGTCGCCGACCGTAACCGTAATGACCGTGACCGGGACGACCGGGACCGGGACCGAGATGATCGTGACAGCGGCCAGAGCCGCGATCGCGACGATCGGGATGACCGAGAGGACCGCGGAGAACCCGGAGACGGGAAGGCCGAGGAAGCCCAGGACATGCTCGAGGGCCTCCTCGACCGCATGGACCTCGACACCGACGTCGACATTCGCGAAGACGACGAGCGCATCGTCCTCGACGTCACCGGAGAAGACGCAGGGCGAGCCATCGGCCGCAAGGGCCAGACCCTCGACGCGCTCCAGTTCCTGGTGAACAAGATCGTCAACCGCTTCCCCGGGGGCCGGCGCCACGTCATCGTGGACAGCGGCGACTACCGCGAGCGCCACGACGACGGCCTCATCTCCATGGCCGAGCGCCAGGCCGAGCGCGCCGTGGACCAGGGCAAGGTCGTCACCCTCGAGCCGATGAGCGCCCGCGACCGCCGCGTCGTCCACATGTCCCTGGCGAAGGTCTCGGGCATCTCCACCAAGAGCGACGGCGACGGGCTCTCCCGGCGCATTCGCATCATCCCTGCCGGCGTGAGCGCCGGCAGGAGTCGGGGCCGCGATGATGGTGGCCGCGATGGCGGTGGTGGTGGCCGGCGTCGTCGGCGCCGCCGCGACTGAGCGTTCTTGGCTACGGGATCCGCGGTGTTGGTGGGGCGGAGGTCGTCACGGACCCCGCCATGGTGTAAGGTTCGCGCGCGATGCGCGCTACCCCCCGCCTCTGGGCCCCCTTCTTTGTCTTTCTCCTCTGGCCGGCAACGGCCTGTGAAGAAGCAAACACCTATCAGCCGCCCCCCCCCGTCGAAGTCACCGTGGCCACGCCGATCACCGGCGAGGTCATGGATGTAATCGAAACCGACGGCGTGATCGCCGGCCTCGAAGAAGTCGAGATCCGCGCCCAGGTCCAGGGCACGATCACCGAGATTCACTTCGAGAACGGCCAGATCGTCGAAGAGGGCGACGCGCTCTTCACCATCGACCCGCGGCCCTACTCCGCCGCCTTGCAACAAGCCCGCGCCGAGCTGCGCACGGTGCGAGCGGCCGCGGATTTCGCCCGGACCACGCTCTCCCGAGCGGAAGACCTGCACCGGACCGGAGCCATGTCGGACCAGCAGTTCGACCAGGCAAGGCAGACCAACGTCGGCGCCATTGCCAGAGTCGCTCAGACCCAGGCCGCCGTGCAAAACGCCGAAATCAACCTCGACTATACGAACGTCGTCGCGCCCATCCCCGGGCGCATGAGCCGACGCTTCGTCGACCGCGGAGCGTTGGTCGGCGCCGCCGGGGACGCCACGCGCATGGCAACGGTGGTGAACAGCACGCGGGTCTACGCGGACTTCACCCTGAGCCAAAACGAAGTGCTGACGGTGCGCACCAAGGTCCGCGAGTCTGTCGAAGAAAACGGCCTCGAGGTCTCCGAGATCGAGATCCCAGTCCTCGTCGCCCTAGCCAACGAGGAGGGCTACCCCCACCACGGTCACCTCGATTCCGTGGAAAATACGATGAACTCGTCGACCGGCACCCTCTCGATGCGGGCACTGATGCCCAACGCCGATGCGACGCTCATCCCGGGCCTCTTCGCACGCGTCCAAGTCCCCCTCGGCCGCAGCCAGGGCATCCTGGTCCCGGAGGTCGCCGTTGGCCTCGACCAGGTCGGTCGCTTCGTGTTCACCGTCAACGAGGAGAACGAGGTCGAGCGCCAGAACGTAACCGTTGGCGCCCAGCACGAAGGCACCTACGTGCGCATCGAGGAGGGCCTCGCCGGCGACGAGAAGGTCGTGATCAACGGCATGGTGCGCATCCGCGTGGGGTCCCACGTCACGGCGACCGAAGAGACCCTCGAGCCCCCGGATCGCCCGTTCGCGGACGGGGCGCCCGGCCCGACGAGGCGCGGCGAGGACAATCCATCCCCTAGCGTCGTAACCGACGATGGGGCCGAGCCAGAGCCTCCTGGCGAAGAGCCCAGCGAAGCCCCCACAGCGGACGGCGACTGACTATGAGTCGGTTTTTCATCGAGCGCCCCATCTTCGCGGGCGTCGTCGCCATCATCATTACCCTGCTCGGGTTGGTGTCCTTTTTCGTCCTGCCGGTCACCCAGTACCCGGACATCACGCCTCCGGTCGTCCGGGTTTCGGCGTCGTTCCCCGGCGCGACGCCCCAGGACATCGCCGACACCGTGGCCCAACCCATCGAGGTCGAGGTCAACGGTGTCGACAACATGGTCTACATGGAGAGTTCGTCGACCTCCGACGGGACCTACACCCTCGACGTGACCTTCGAACCCGGGTCCGACGTCGACATGTCGACGGTGCTCGTCCAGAACCGAGTGGGCACGGCGATGTCTTCGCTCCCCGAAGAGGTGACCCGAAACGGCGTCAAGACCGAGAAGCGCACCAGCGCGCTCATCGCGATCATCAGCACCTTCTCCGAGACCCACGACGATACGTTCCTATCGAACTACTTCACCCTCAACCTCAAGGACGAGATCCTCCGCGTTCACGGGGTCGGCTCGGTCAACGTCTTCCCCGAGAAGGACTACGGGATGCGCGTCTGGCTCGACCCGGAAGCACTCCGGGTCCGGGACATCACCGCCATTGACGTCGTCGACGCCATCCGCGCGCAGAATGTCCAGGTCGCGGCTGGGCGCATCGGGGAAGAGCCGGCACCCCGGGGGACGGCCTTCGACCTCGGCGTGACCGTCCAGGGCCGCCTCGCCGACGAAGAAGAGTTCGCAAACATCATCGTCGCCCAACGCGACGGCGGCGTGGTCCGCGTCCGGGACGTCGCCCGGATCGAGCTCGGCGGCAAGAACTACACCGCCTCATCAGTCCGAGACGGCGTCACCAACGCGACGGCCTTCATCTACCAAGCCCCGGGCTCGAACGCCATCGAGGTCGCCGAGGCCATCCGCGAGATCATCGAACGCGAACGACCGAACTTCCCTGAGGGCGTCGACGTTCAGATCGACTTCGACGTCTCGGGCTTCATCAATGCCGCGATCGGCGAGGTCTACCACACCCTCGGCGAGGCTTTTCTCCTCGTCGGCCTCGTCGTCTTCATCTTCCTGGGAAGCTGGCGGACGACGATCATCCCCATCATCGCCATCCCGGTCTCGCTCATCGGGACGTTCTTCGTGATGGCGCTGCTCGGCTTCAGCCTGAACCTGGTCACGCTATTGGGCTTGGTCTTAGCGATCGGCATCGTCGTCGATGATGCCATCGTCGTCGTAGAGAACGTCGAGCGCTTGATGGCGACCCGACACCTCTCGCCCAAAGACGCGACCATCGAGGCGATGAAGGAGGTCACCGGGCCCATCGTCGCGACGACCTTCGTCTTGATGGCGGTCTTCATCCCGGTCTCCGCGATGCCCGGCATCTCGGGGTCGATTTACCAGCAGTTCGCCCTGACCATCGCCGTCAGCACACTCTTCAGTTCGATCAACGCCCTCACCCTGAGCCCGGCGCTCTGTGGCGTCTTGCTGAAACCCCACGACCCGAACAAGAAGCCGAGCAAGTTCAACGCGGTCTTCAACAAGACCTTCGACGCCATCACCGAGCGTTTTGGTGCCCTGGTCTCAGTCACCTTGCGCAAGGTCATGATCACCGTTGTCCTCGTCGTCGCGTTGCTCGGCTTGGCGGGGGAGCGACTGGCTCACACCCCGACGGGGTTCGTGCCGAACGAGGACCAGGGCATCCTCCTCGCGGAGACCGTCCTGCCCGCCGGGGCATCGCTCCAGCGCACCGAAGAGGTCACCCAAGGTCTCGCCGAAGCCCTCGAGGACGTCGAGGGCATCGCGCACATCACGGCGATCGCCGGCTACGGAATGGTGACATCCAACGGTTCGAACAACGGGCTCCTGGTCCTCAGCCTCGAGCCCTGGGATGATCGCGTCGATTCGGGCCGGGACATCCACACGATCCAGGACGAGGTCAACGCGCTCCTCAGATCAAAGCAGGAAGCCGCCGCGTACTCGTTCGAACTACCTCCGATTCCGGGCCTGGGAACCGGCGCCGGCTTCGACCTGCGCATCCAGGACGCCCGGGGCTACGGCCCCGATGTCCTCGAGCAGGTTGCGGAGGGCGTGGTCGAAGCGGCGAACGGTCAGTCTCGAATCGCCGGGGTGAACTCGACCTTCCGGGCCGCGTCGCCGCAGCTACGCCTCGACATCGACCGAGATCAGGCGATCCGCCGCGGCGTCGCGATGGGCGACGTCTTCCGCACGCTCTCGGCGACCCTCGGTTCGACCTACGTCAACGACTTCACTCTCTTCGGCAGGTCGTTTCAGGTTCGAGTCCAGGCGCGCCCCGAAGCTCGGGTGAACACCCACGACCTGATGAACTTCTCGGTCCGCAACATCGACGGCGAGATGGTTCCCCTCGGGGCCTTCACGCGGACCGAGGACACCGTATTCCCCAACCGCGTGCAGCGCTTCAACATGTACCCGAATGCCCAGCTGACGGGCCAGGGCGCCCCCGGGGTGAGCACCGGGGACGCCATCAACTTGATGGAGGAACTCACCGACCAGGAGCTTCCCGAAGGCATGCGCTACGGCTGGGCCGCGGTTTCGTACTTCGAGAAGGCCACCGGCGGCGGCGCCGGGGCGATCTTCGGCCTCGCCATCCTGATGGTCTTCCTGGTCCTCGCGGCCCAGTACGAGAGTTGGTCATTGCCCATCGCCGTAATTCTGACCATCCCGATGGCGCTCTTGGGCGCCATGGTCGCAGTCAACCTGCGCGGCATGGACAACAACATCTTCGTGCAAGCGGGGCTGGTGCTCTTAGTGGGCCTCGCCGCAAAGAACGCGATCCTGATCGTCGAGTTTGCCCGGGCCAAAATGGACGAAGGCATGACTCCGAAGGAAGCGGCCCTCGAGTCGGCGAAGCTTCGTTTCCGGCCCATCGTGATGACCTCCCTCGCGTTCATCCTCGGCGTCGTCCCCTTGGTCATCGGCACCGGCGCCGGCGCCGTGAGCCGCCAGGCCGTCGGCACGACGGTCTTCGGGGGCATGCTCTTCGTCACCCTCGTCGGCGTCATCACCGCGCCGGTACTCTTCATGATCGTCATGAACATCAGCGAGAAGTTCAGCAAGAAAAAGTCGAGCTGAGCGCGCGCCGACGAGCCGACCGGCCGCGCGTTAGCCGCGCTCGTAGGCCGTGATGGTCCGCGTCGCGGACGTCGACGGGAGCGCGTAGCTCACCGCGTGGGACGCGGTGGCGTTCACCGCCTCCGGCGCCTCTTGGGCAGCCGTCAGGACCAGCACCCGGGGCGCGTGCTCGAGACCCAAGGCCAGCCAGTCAGCCGGCGCCAGGGTCGCCCGGGACATCGCGAGGGAAAACGGCGCCCCTTCGAGGGCGGCGTCGCCCGGGGCGAGCTTTCGCTCGAGAACTCGAACCCGCCCCCCGAGACCGAGCTTCCCGATCGCGTGGCGCATGAAGGCCACACGCTTGTGGAGGGGCTCGACCAGGGTGAGGGAGACGTCCTCTCGTAAGAGAGCGAGGGGGATGGCCGGGGCCCCAGCCCCGCTGCCGACGTCGAGGACCTGGGCATCTCGGGGCACCACCTCTTCGTCCGCGAGCACCACGGCATCTGCGAAGAGCACCTCGACCAGGGCGGTGGGCTTACGCGCCGCCGTGAGGTTCATCTTGCGGTTCCAGAGCGCGACCTCTTCGGCAAAACGCGCGAGGGACTCAGCGGCCCCAGCGGAAAGCGGTCGTTCGAGGGCCGCCCCGAGGGTCTTGATCCGGTCTCGATAGTCCAAGGCGGACGACTCTAGCGGAATTCCCGGTGTTCCGTGCGATCCCCCACAAATCTTGAACGCTCTGGGGGAGGTTGGACGAATGCCCTCGTAGTCCATACCATCACACCATGAATACTGCTTTACCGCTCACCGCCCGCTTGGCCGTACTGCTCGCCCTGGCGCCCGCACTCACCCTCTCCGCCTCGTGCACCGAGGCCGCCCCGGCCGACGGCCCGGCCACCGTCAAGTGCAACGGCCCTTGCGACGATGGTGAGGCCATCCCGCGCTACGAGGCGGACATGGCGGCCTTGAACCGGAACTGGTCCGGCGTCGTTCCGATGGAGACTGTCGAAGACGCCTACCGCGTCCGGGTGCAACTCGGAGACCAGGTGCTCGTCGCCGACACCCACCTCTTCGGCAGCGACGTCAACGTGATCCCCTACGACGACGGCGACTCAGCGGTAGACGTGGACGGAAACATGATCGGCGCCGGAGACGCGGTGATCGCGCGGTACTTCCCCCCCGGCGAGGTCGGCATCGCCGTCAAGCACCACCGCCCCGAGCATCGGAGCCTCTCCCTCGAAGGCAGCAGCGCCGACGACATGAAGGAGGACTTCAAGCTCCAGGATACTCACATCGAGATCGTGGTGGGTGTGATGCGCAACGGCCAGCCCGGCGCCGTCACGATGAACAACCCCCAGGACTATCAGCAGGGTCGCTTCGGCAACGCCAACTACTCGATGATGTTCCTGCGTCCGGCCTACCCGGCGTTCTTGAACGCCGAGCAGCAGGTCTCCTTCCGCGACAACGTGCGCACCATGCTCCTCGGCTTCAACGCGGTCAGTAACTTCCCCGGCGACTACAACGGCGGTGACCCCCTCGCCGCCAACAGCCCGGAGAAGGTCCGGGAGCACTCGGCCCAGATGGTCCGCGCCATCTCCGGCGACGAGGATGCCCGGGCCTGGTTCCGGGACCCCGCCCACCAGGTCTACTGCGCCGAACTCGCCCACGTTTCGTTCAGTGCCGGCCTCATCATGCCGCTCAACGCCGACACCTTCGTGCCCCTCGTCGGCCAGCCGACCTGGGACGCGTTCGTGGCCGAGCTCGAAAAGCACCAGGCCGGCGAGGCCAGCGCCTTCACCGACCTGAACAGCAATGACCAGGCGATGATGGTCGAAGGCACCCTGGCCCCCGCAGACCTCATGCCCGTCGCGGACTACGCCCCCGTGGGCAACCCCGCTGCCCGTCAGATCGCCTTCCAGCCGATGACCATGGCGGACATCGTCGAGAGCTTTATGGCCACCCACATCCCCCGTGACGTCATGGGCGAGGGCGTAGCGCCGATTCAGGCCGCCGTGCTCACGCAGATGAAGCCGGGACTGCTCGAGTCGATGGCCATGGACCAGGTCCCCGAGACCGACCCGCGGCGCCAAGCTGTCGAGGCTGTCTGGACGCAGGTCCTCGGCGTCGTCGGTACCTCCTATGCTGACTACGACGAGTTCCGCGCGAACCTCGCGCCGGTCATGGACGCGGCGCGCATGCTCACCGGTCCCCG
>QMMC01000070.1 GCA_003647065.1 Deltaproteobacteria bacterium
CGGCGGGCGCCGGTCGACCGCCACGGCCAAGTGCGCTTCACCGCCGACGACCGGTACGTCGTATCGGGAAGTCACCAGGGCTCGGTCCATGTTTGGCCGGTCGACGGCGGCGAGCCCCTCGTCTTGAACGGAGACCAGGGAGCCGTCACCCACTTCGACGTCGACGCCGAGGGAGGCGCCGTCGCGACGGCCGGGGAAGATGGCACCGTACACCTGTGGGACCTCGCGACGGGGACCGGCCGGGTCCTCGGCCGGCATTCCGCAGCCGTCGCCGCGGTGGCCTTCGACCCCTCCGGCCGCCGCCTCGCCTCCGCCGGCCTCGACCGGCGCATCATGGTGTGGGACCTAGACCGCGACGCGGTGGTGACCCTCGAGGGCCACGGCGAGCGCGTCGGGCAGCTCGCGTTCTCCCCGAATGGACAACGCCTGGCCTCCGGGAGCTGGGACCGCACGGTCCGGCTCTGGGACCTGACGACCCACGAGGTGCAGACGTTCCGCGGTCACGAAGACGTGATCTCCTACGTCGCGTTCTCCCCCGACGGCGAAACCTTGGTGAGCGCGAGCTGGGACGGCGGAGTGCGAAGCTGGCCCGTAGTCCCGAAGGAGGGAGCGATTCTTCGCGGTCATACGATTGGCGTTCACACCATCGACGTCTCCCCCGACGGGTCTCGAATCGCGTCCGGCGGCCACGACGATACGGTTCGGATCTGGAACATCGATGGCACCGACGGCCGGGTCCTGGGTCGCCACGACGACCACGTCTTCCGGGTACGCTTCTCTCCCGATGGACGGTGGGTCGCTTCGTCGAGCGATGATCAGACGGTTCGCCTCTTCCGGGCCGACGGCGGCGCTTCCCACGTGCTCCGGGGTCACCGCGCCGACGTGGAGGAGATCGCTTTCGCCGACGACGGCCGCTACCTCGCGTCCGCGGGCGAAGACCACCGGGTCTTCCTGTGGGACGTCGAGTCGCGCGAGGGCCGGGCCCTCGAAGGCCACAGCGGGCCCGTGACCGCCGTCACCTTCTCCCCGGACGGGCAAGAGCTCGCGTCAGCGAGCCGGGACCGAACGGTGCGGGTCTGGGATGTCGCCACCGGCGGCAGCCGGGTCTTCGCCGGCCACGCCCTCGGGGTCTGGGGCATCGACTTCTCTCCCGACGGCCAGACCCTCGTCTCGGCGAGCCTCGACGACCGGGTCCTCCTCTGGGACGTCGCCACCGGCGAGCATCAGGAGTTCGCCGATGACCTCAGCGGAGCGCGCCTCGTCGTCTTTTCCCCCGACGGGGCAAAGTTGGCGGTCTCGAGTTCGAGCCGACGCCTCTGGATCTGCGACGTCGACGACCGTGAATGTGCCGAACTCCGAGGACACTCGACGACCATCACCCAGCTGGTCTTTTCGGCAGATAGCCGAGCCCTCGGGACCGCGAGCGCCGACGGCACGGTCCGCCTGTGGGATGTGCAAAGCGGGGAAAGCCGCGTCTACCGGGGTCATGGCGCCGCCGTCTTCGACCTGGCCCTGACCCGAGACAGCCGTTGGCTCGTGAGCGGAAGCGCGGATACGACGGTCCGCACCTGGCCCTTTGGTCTCCCGCCTACCGGGGATCTTCTCGGCGCTTACCTCGACGAACTCACGTCGGCGGTGGTCCCGGCGATTGGCCAGGACCCAGATCTCGTGCGATGAATTACCAAATGGCGACCCTGCGAGGAAAGATTCACCGTGCCCCCAGCGTAAGACTCCCAGGTATGCCAGGCATGTCTCGACTTATCGGAATTCTCGGTGTGGCGTGCGTCTCGTCCCTCATCGGATGCGGCGGAGACGAGTGCGCTGACCTCGCCGGGGCCCTCGCCGGCGCCGCCCCGGGGGAGGTCGTTTCGGTCTCGACCTGCACCGTGACGGGCGACATCGACGTGCCGGAGGGGGTCACCCTCGACGGCGGCGGCGAGAGCCGCATCCTCGGCAATGTCACCCTCGGGCCCGGGAGCAGCCTCCTCGGCGTGCACGTCGAAGGCGTCGGTCCCGCGGCGGTCTCCGCGGTTGGGGCCGGAGCCGCGGTCACCATCACGGATGTTCACGTCACCGTCGGTCGAGGCGTGGCGATGCACATCGAAGGCCGGGGCGCGGCCCTGACCCGGGTCTCCCTGACCGGGAACGTCGATGACCCGGACACGGTGCCCGCGGACCCGTCGACGGATGACTACGGCACCCACGGCCTAATCCTCGCCAACGCGGGGACTCAGGACGCCCCGGTCGTCCTCGACGACGTTTCGGCGACGAAGTTCGCGCGCTTCGGGGCGCTCTTCTTGGAGAGCCACGTCACATGGCACGGCGGCCGGGTCGCTGACGGACTCACCACCGGCCTGATGGCCGATGGTGGCAGCATCGACCTCGAGGCGGTCGAGCTCGGGCCGATGAAGCAGGGAGTGCAGGTCCTCCCGGCCTTCGGCGGCATCTTCGCCAACGGCTGCGTGGTGACCAGCCAGGACCTCATGGTCGACGGCAATCAGGGCTACGGAATACTCCATGACCGGGTCACGACGACCCACGAGAACCTCATCGCGACCAACAACAGCGACGCCGCCCTCTGGGTGCAACAGAGCCCGAGCTTTTCGCTGATCGGTGAGGCTACGGAGGTGAGCGGCAACGTGCTCTCGGGCCTGGTCATCGTCGAGTCGACCGACGTGCTCGTTCGCGGAGCCACCTTTCGAAACAACACCCTCGGAACGCGGGTCAGCGGCACCATCGGCCGGATCGACGTAGGCGATGGCATTCACGCGGTCATCGACGATGGGGCGAGCCTCACCGTCGACCAGGTGGTCATGGAAGGAAACGCGCGGGTGGGCGTGCTCCTCGACGTCGAGTCGGGAAACCTCGACGGCGTATTGATGAACGTGAGCGTCGAGGGCACCGGCGACCAGCTCGGAGCGATAGCCCAGGGGCCCGACGGTCTCATCGACACCGGCGCGTGGGATACGACGGTGACCCGCCTCGGCAGCACCGCGATCAACGACGAAGCGATCGCCGACAAGCTCTCAGTGCTCGGGATCGTCGGCCCGATGTTCCTCCCGCCCAGCGCCATGTGAGCCGACCAGCTCGCAGTTGGCGAAGACGTTCGTCAGGAACGAGCGGCGAAGCATTTCTTCACCGACCCCGTCGGCGATCTCGAGGATCCGCGCGCGGCCACGGAGTCGCACCTCTCGGGCTTCGTCGTTTCGGCCCGCGGCCTCGAGGGCAGAGGCCCGCGCCAAGAAGAGCTCGGCCTCCCCTTCCTCGAGCCCCCCGAGGCGGTCCCGGAGCGACAGCGCCGCGAGAGAGCTCTCGAGAGCTACGTCGACTTGCCCCGCGGCGAGGGCGATCTCCGCAATGCCCGTGAGGCCCATGGCGTGCAGCCCTTCGAGGCCGGCCTCGGCCGCCGCCGCCGCCGCACGTCGAGCCCCAGCGAGGGCGTCTCCCGTCTCCGGCCCCCCTTCAGACTCCCCGGGAAGATCGAGCTGCGTTCGAGCGAGGTAGATGCCGGCCGCGACGGCGAGGCGGGTCTCTCCCGAGTCTTCGCCGATGGCGAGGGCGGCCTCGAGGACGGCCCTCGCGTCGCCCTGGCGGCCGAGGGCGATCAGAGAATAGCCCTGGTTCGCGAGGGCGTAGCCCTCCATGAGGTGACTGCCGATGCGCCGACACTTGGCAGCCGCGGCCCCGAGCGCCACCTCGGCGGCCTCGTACTCGCCGATGCGATTGTCGAGGTCCGCCAGGTTCATCTCGGCGCCGGCGACCCGCCGTAGGTCCCCGGCGGCGGTGTAGCCATCGACGGTCGCCTGGTACGCGGCGCGGCGCTCGGCCAGGTCTCCGGCGACCGAGGCGACCTGGGCGGACCACAAGCTGAGCGAGGTGCGCAGATCCTGGCGACCTTCGGGAGCCGCCCCCCGGGCTTCGGCGAGAGCCGACCGCGCGGCCTCCTGGTCCTGGGAATACGCGAGGAGGACCGCTTGGCGTCCCCGAGCGGTCACGAAGACATCATCGACGTCGGCGGCGCGCGCCTTGGCGACGGCCTCGGCGGCAACGCGCAGCGCCTCTTCTTGCTGGCCGAGGCGAAAGAGGCACACGCCTCGATTGGTCAACGCCCGGGCCCTCTCGGTGTCGTCCACGGCGGCGTCGAGGGCGCGGCCCAAGGCCTCCCCCTGCTGCTCCAGGCGACCGAGGAACTCGAGGGCGTCGCCCCGCGCCATCTGAAGCTCGAACCACTGGGACGACGGAACGCCCAGGGCGAGGGCCTGGTCGGCGCTCGCCAGAACGCGGGGCGCGTCGCCGAGGTCCGCTGCAGCATTTGCCGCGCGGCGGTACCAACTTGCCGCGTCGTTGGTGCGTCCGGCGTATTCGTAGTGCTGAGCCACCTCCTCGGGCGCCGCTTCGTCCGTCGTCGCGAGGTGCTCAGCCAGGCGAAGGTGAAGGTCATCCCGGAGCGCTCGCGCCATCATCCGGTACGCGACGTCACGGACGATGCCACTGCGGAAGCGGTACTCGCGACGCCGCGGAGGACCCGGACGGGACCGGGACGCGAAGATGTCACGTCGGGTGAGTGACACGAGCTGCGCCTTCGTGTCGAGGAGACCGAGGGCTGCGAGGTCGTCGGCGGCGAAGGGACGGGAGAAGAGCGCCGCCCTCTTGGAGAGCGCCTTCTCCTCGGTGGACAGGTGATCGAGGCGGCTCTGAACGGCGGCTTCCACGGTGAGGGGGAGGGGCAGCTCGTCGATGGGCCGGCCGAGGCGCCCCTCCTCGAGGAGGGCGAGGGCGATCTGCTCGACGAAGAGCGGGTTGCCAGCGGAGCGCTCGGCGAGGAGCCGCGTGGTCTCGGGGGGCAAGCTCTTGCCGCCGAGGAAGACTGGGATCAGCTTTTCGATGTCCGGCCCGCGAAGGCCCCCGAGGGTGAGCTTCTGGGACGCGGCGCCGGCCAGGAACTCCGGGTGATCTTCGATGAGTTGAGGTCGAGCGGTGAGGAAAAAGAGTATGGGAGAGTCGGCGAGCTGTTCACCGATGTCTTCGACGAGGGAGCGGCTGCCTTCGTCGGCCCAGTGGATGTCTTCGAGGATCACCGCGACGGGGGCTCCTTCGGCGAGGGCCGCAAGCCAATCCATGATGCCGAGGCGCAGGCGATCCTGCATCAGTCGGGGGTCCTGCCGGGCCGCCTCGAGGGCCGCCGAGGGGGGCATGTCGACGCCGAGCAAAGCCCCGAAGAAGATGGCCGTTTCGTCTGCCGTCGGCCCGGGGCCCATCGCGGCTTCGGTGATGCGGCGGACGGCCTGCCGGCGCACTTCGAGGTCGCCGGACCCATAGAGTCGAGGCCAACCGTGGCGCTCCGTCCCCCACGCCGCGAAACCCGCGAGGATCGCTCCCCAGAGGTCGAGACCGACCCCCCGGCGTCCGAGATTGGCGCGGGCCGAGAGCACGAAATACGGCTCCTCGTCGTGATCGTTCGCCTCGTCCTCGATGAGCTGCTCGAGCTCCCAGCGCAAGTGACTCTTGCCGATGCCGGGGGGGCCCGTCACGAGGACCGTAACCGCCCGGGACTCGTCACGAACGGCCCGGCACGCGGTAGCGAGCTGAGCGAGCTCCGCCGCCCGACCGACGGTCCGCAAGCGCTGCGGAGGCGGCAGGGTGCTGGGCGGAGCCTCGGAGACTCGGTCGGTGATTTCGTACTCACCGCCCTCGAGCTTCTTGATGGCGTAGAGGCTGGAGAGCGCCCGAGCGCTGGCAGCGTCGATCGCGATGCCCTGGACCCGCGCGGCGCACGCCCGCTCGGCGGTGACCAAGGCCGACCCCGCGATGCCCGTTGAGCCGCTGTGGGTCGCCCGGCCCGACGCGACCGCCATGTAGCGGGCGGCGGCCCGGGCATCGAGGGCCGCCCGGGCGGCGCGTTCGACCTCATCGCCTTCCCAGGCCTTACCGCCAAAGAGCCCTATGGCCCGGTCACCCATCACCGGAATGAACGTGCCCCCGGCCTGCTCGATCGCCACAGCGAGGGCCGTTCGGTTCAGCATGCCGTCGGCGAAGAGCACCGCGACGACGCGCTGCTCGCCCGGGGTAATCGAAGGGGAATGCTCCGACGGCGACGTCACAGCGCTCGCGGCGACCTCCTCGCCCTCGCCGCCCACTCGGCCTACCTCATCGGGGTCGATCTCCTGGAGAGCGGCGAGGAGTTCGGCGGCGGTCGAATAACGGTCTTCGGGATTCTTCTCGAGGCAGCGGCTCACGACCGCGGCGAGGGACGGGGGCGTGCGAGGCGCGACCAGCGTCAAGGGGGGCGCCTGCTCGATCATCACGGCGAGGATCGTTGCGAGAGGCGTCGAACGCTCGAAGGCGGGGCGACCGGCGAGGGCCTGGTAGAGCACCCCCCCGAGGGACCAGACATCGGTCCGTGCGTCGAGGGAGCTGACCCCATTGGCTTGCTCCGGCGAGAGGTAGGTCGGGGTCCCCAGTACGCTGCCGGTCGCCGTGAGGCGCGTGTGATCACCGCCGAGGTGGGCAATGCCGAAGTCGATGATCTTCAGTGCGCCATCGCTGCAGATGAAGAGGTTCGAGGGTTTGAGATCGCGGTGTATGACGTGCACGCGGTGCGCCGCCGCGAGGCCCTCGGCGGCCGCGATACCAAGGGTCAGCACCTCGGCCGGAGCCAGGCGTCCGCGGGTGAGCACGTCAGAGAGCACGTCGCCCTCGAGTAGCTCGAGGGCGATCCACGGGAGCTCCCCATCCACCCCAGCATCGACGATCTCGATGACGTTCGGATGGTCGATCCGGATCTGGGCTTCGCGCTGGAAACGGGCACGCTCCGCACCGCTTCGAATCGTATTGCCGAGCAGAGTCTTGAGGGCGACCACGCGCCCATCGGGCCCTACGGCCCGGTAGACGACGCCCATGCCCCCGCGGCCGAGGACCTCGCCAAGGGCGTAGCCCCCGACGCTTTCGCGCGGGGGCACATCCAGGGAATCCTCGGGGCGATCCTCGATCACCCGCGCATTATGCACCGACCCGGTGCGGGATCACCTCAATGCTCGGTCCGTCGTCGCGACAGCCTTCCGTAGCGCCGTTCGCGACGCACAGAGCGGGCGAGGCCGACGATGAGGGCCAGGAAGACGAACATGGGTCACCCGTCGGGCAAGAGAGAGGGAAGAAGAAGATAAAAAATGCGGCCGCCGTGCACGTTGTGGGGAGGGGAAAAGGACTTCGTGCACGACGACCGCAGGGGGGAAGGGATGCCGAGAACCGTCAGGGGGGAGGGGAGGGAATGACGGCCCCAGCTCTCTCTACGAAATCGAAAAAAAATGGCGACCGCCGCCCACGGGGGATGGGGAGGGGCCGTGGACGACGGCCGCCGGGGGAAAGGAGTGCGAACGACCGTCGGGGAGGGGATGGGAGGGGGTGACGGCCGCCGCACTATCAAAAATCGGGAAGAAAATGGCGACCGCCGCCCACGGGGGATGGGGAGGGACCGTGGACGGCGGCCGCCGGGGGAAAGGAGTGCGAGCGACCGTCGGGGAGGGGATGGGGGAGGTGACGGCCGCCGCACTTTCAAAAACCGGGAAGGAAATGGCGGCCGCCGCCCGCGGGGGGAGGAGGAGGGACCGTGAACGACGGCCGCCAGGGGGATGGGATGGGGGGTGAAGGGGGGAAGACATGGAAATGAATCAGGACTACGCAGCCTGGAGGTCGGGAGAATCGTCACCCTCGTCGAAGGCCGACGCGGGCATCTGGCTGGGCTCGAGGGCCGCCGTCAGAGCCTCTTCCATGTCGGTGACGAGGAAGAACTCGAGCTCGGCCCGGACCGACTCCGGCACGTCATCGAGGTCCGCCTCGTTTTCCTTCGGCAGGACCACCCGAGTGAAACCAGCGCGGTGAGCGGCGAGGATCTTCGACTTGATGCCGCCCACCGGGAGCACGCGGCCGCGGAGGGACGCCTCACCGGTCAGCGCGGTGTCGGGTCGAACCCGCCGGCCGGAGAGAAGTGAAGTCAGGGCGGTGAAGATGGTCACACCAGCGCTCGGTCCGTCCTTCGGCACCGCGCCTGCCGGGACATGCAGGTGGATGTCGTTGGTGTCGAGGAATGCCGAGTCCACTCCGAGGCGAGGGGCGTTGCTGCGCACATAGGCCAAGGCGGCGCGCACGGATTCGTTCATGACGTCTCCGAGCTGGCCGGTGATCTCGAGGCGCCCCTTGCCGGGCATGCGGGTGGTCTCGATGTAGAGGATGTCTCCTCCGACGGGGGTCCAGGCGAGGCCCGCGGCGATGCCCGGTGCGTTGACCCGCTCCGCGACGGCGTGGGAGAAGCGCGCTCGGCCGAGGACAACGCGGAGGTCCTCCTCCATGATGATCACTCGCACCTCGGTCTCGGCCGAGCCGTTGCGGGCGACGTCGAGGGCGGCGTGGCGGCAGATCTTGGCGAGCTGCTGGGTCAGCTTACGCACACCGGCTTCCCGGGTGTACTCGCGGATGGTCATCAGCAGAGCCTCGTCGGTCATCTGCAGCTGCGAATCCGAGAGGCCGTGGCGGTGCATCTCCTTGGGAAGCAGGTGGTCTCGAGCAATCCGCAGCTTCTCGTCGGTCGTGTACCCGGTGACCTCGATGATCTCCATTCGATCGCGGAGCGGCGCCGCGATGGAGCCGAGGTCGTTGGCCGTGGCGATGAAAAGCACCTCGGACAGATCGAGGGGGAGCTCGAGGTAGTGGTCGGTGAACTTGTCGTTCTGCTCCGGGTCGAGGACCTCGAGGAGGGCGGCCTCGGGGTCGCCGCTGTAGCCCTTCGAGAGCTTGTCGATTTCATCGAGGACGATGACCGGGTTCTTCACGCCAGCTTTGCGCAGAGCGGCAACGAGGCGGCCGGGCATCGCACCGACGTAGGTCCGGCGGTGGCCGCGGATCTCCGCCTCGTCACGGACCCCACCGAGGCTCATGCGCTGCATCGGGCGCCCCGTCGCTCGGGCCACGGACTGCGCCAGGGAGGTCTTGCCTACTCCAGGAGGTCCGACGAGGCAGAGAATGGTTCCCCGGGCCTCGGGGGAGAGCTTCAGGACCGCCATGTGCTCGAGGATGCGGCGCTTGACCTCGTCGAGGCCGTGGTGGTCCTCGTCGAGGGTCTGGCTCACGGCGTCGATGTCTTGATGTACCTCGGCGCGCTCGTCCCAGGGCAGGTCGGCGACGACCTCGAGGTGCGTGCGGATGAGGTTCGCTTCGGACGACTGACTCGGCATGCTGTCGAGACGAGTGAGCTCGCGTTCGACGATCTTTCTCGCCTCCGGGTCGAGGGTGACAGCGTCGAGGCGCTTGCGCAGGCCTCCGGCGGCATCGTCGTCGCCTTCGCCGAGCTCCCGCTGAATCGCCTTCAGCTGCTTACGCAGGAGCGCTTCGCGCTGCTCGCGGGTGAGCTCGCCGCGCACCTCGGAGTCGATGCGGGACCTGAGCTCTGCCCGGGACTTGGCGTTCTTGAGCAGACCCACCGTCAGCCGAAGGCGCGTGGGGATATCGCGGGCTAGGAGCACGGCGATCTTGTCCTCGGTGGGCGCGTCGATCCAGGAGGTCACCCGGTCGGCGAAGAGGCCAGGGCTGTCGTCGGATGCGAGCACGTCACGAATGCCGCTGTCCTCGGGGGAGAGCTCGACCATGTGGTCACGGAGAGCTTCCCGAAGGGTCCGGGCGTCCGACGAATCGTCGCCGCTCTCTTGGGTGGGCACGATGCGGGCGGTCCAGAACGGGCTGTCGGAGGCGAAGCTCCGGACGTCGACGCGCTCGATGGCTTCGACCAGGAGCAGGACGCCACGCTTGCCGCGGTCGGTCTTGTCCTTGACGCTGGCGAGGACGGCGATGGGGTGAACATCGGCGACACCGGGGTTTTCGACCTCGGAGTCCTTCTGCACTCCGATGACGACGAAGCGCCCCGGCTCGAGGGAGTCGACGAGGGCCCGGGAGCGCGCTCGGCCAACCGGGATGGTCGTGACCCGACCCGGCAAAATGATGCCGCTGCGCAGAGGCAGGAACGGGATGGTCATCTCAGATTCGGTCGAACGGTTTTCCATGAAGCGTATTTGGCCTTTCCCTCGGGGCGGAACCCTCGTCCGCCGATTGCACGTTGAAGGTAAATCTGTTCAAACAAGCGTCAACGACGACATTGGTGTCAGGGTGGCCTAACCTATTGAAATTACGCAATTCGTCTCACCAATATTTGTGACAACAAATATACTTCGACAACGGCTGTCATATCCGCGTTTGGGGATGCATCAATCCTGAGAGGGCTAATTCCGGACTGATCGGCCTTGGCGCGTCGTCGACGGGGGCCGCGGGCCGTACCAGTCTCGATAGGCGATTGCACAAACGCCGGGGATCACATCGACGAACCCGGCCCGAGGGGGCGATTACGCGCTAGGGTGGCTGGCGGCTCGGGACCGCTCTTTTCGATTCGAGGCCCGTGGCGTGACTGTGAGCGAGAGGTCGATCCCCCAGCGGCTCTTCGAGCTCGCGTGGCCCATCATCGGCCTCAACGTGCTCAACGTGCTCGCCCTCGCCGTCGATACGGCGATGGTGGGGCGTCTTCCAGAGGCCGAAGATGCCCTCGCTGGCCTGAGCTACGCGACGCAGGTGGTCTTCCTCTTGATGGTGGCGATGATGGGGCTGACCATCGGAGCCGTCGCGACGGTGGCCCGAGCCCACGGCGCGGGTGACCGAGAGCGCGTCAACCACATCCTCCTTCAGTCGACCCAGCTCACGATCGTGCTGAGCATCGGCGTCGCCATCGCCGGCAACCTCCTTGCCGAACCCATATTGCTCATGCTCGGCGCGTCACCTGCGGGCATGGACCAAGGGCTCACGTACCTCCGGCCGCTGCTCACGGGCACGGTCTTCCAGTACTTGACGCTGCTCTACGCGGCGGTCCTCCGAGGCGTAGGCAATACGCGCTTGCCCTTCCTCGTCGCCCTCGGCTCGAACCTCTTGAACTTCGCGCTCAACTACATGCTCATCCTGGGCAACTTCGGCGCGCCGTCCCTCGGCGTCTTCGGCGCAGCCATCGGCACCCTCTGCTCTTACGCCGCCGGCACCTTTGCGCTCGTCTGGCTTCTCCGCCACGACACCATCGAGGGCCTGTTCCTGCCCCTCTCCCCCCGACCCATCGACCGCCAGCTCACCGGTGAGCTCTTGAAGGTCGGCGCCCCCGCCGGCGCCGACATGGTGGTGCTCAACATTGGATTTCTGTCGATCGTCGGCATGCTGGGACGCATCGACGAAGCGGCGGTCGCGGCCCACGGCGTGGGCCTGCGAATCCAAGCCCTCGCTTTCGTCCCCGGGCTGAGCGTTTCCCAGGCCACCGCCGCGATGATCGGCAATGCCCTCGGCGCCGGCAACCGACGCGAAGCAAAAGCCATCGTGCGAGCCTCGGTCGCCCTGTGCATGGCGATCATGACGACCCTCGGGCTCACCATCATCGCGGCAAGTGAGCCGATCGTTCACATCTTCGACATCGCCGACGGGACCACGCTCTCCCGCCTAGCCCTCGAGTGGATTCACCTACTCGGCTGGGGCATGCCCATCGTCGGCGCTCACGTCGCCTTCATGGGCATGTTCCGAGGCTCCGGCAATACCAATACCAGCCTGCTCATCAACGTCTTCGCCACCCTCGCCTTCCAGGTGCCCATGAGCTGGCTCTTGGGTTTCCCCCTGGGCCTGGGCGCGTTCGGGATCTGGCTCGCCTTCCCCCTGAGCTTCGTCCTGAAGGCCGCTTGCGGCTGGGTCATCTTCGGCCGCGGCCGCTGGGCCAACATCGGGGCTCGGGTCTGAAACGACGACGGGCGTAGGCTCGGGCTTCATCGCTTCGGCCATCACGAACGAAAGCACCGAGTCGAAGGCCGCGACCTGGGCGAGGCGTGAACGCAGGTACGAAGGGCTCAGTTGCTCGAGGCGCGACAAGGCCCGGGTCGCGATGCTGGGCGCGTGGTAGACGCCGGCGATGTCGGGCAGCGTCTCCAGCTCACGCTTGACGGTTTGCCGTGCGGAGACCGCGTCGAAGCGGCGTCGATAGAGGAGCTCGGAGAGCTCGAGGAGCTCGACGTCGCTCTCCTTGGCGAGGGCCGCCCCGCTGCCATCGCCGCGTTTCCGAGGGCGGGCGGTGGTGAGCCGCCTCTGGGCTGCGGCTTCGACGAGGCGCACTCGTACCGCGCGGGCCCGGCTCCGACCCGGATGCTGAGCCGTGCCACGGTGACGGGCCGCCGCGATGGCCACCGCGAGGGTATCGCCCGCCTCAAACGCCTGGGTCAGGCGCCCATCGGCGTCCCCGCCGAGTTCTTTGAGGCGGTCGAGCTGGACGGACGCGCGATCACGAGCCGAACGAAAACTATGCTCGAGCTCCGTGAGACGATGCTCGGCTCGACTCCACAAGCGCTCGGCGGCTCCCGAGGGCACGTCCTCTGCCCGGGCCAGCAGGCGCTCGACCATCGCGAAGGCCGGAGCGTCGAAACGACGAGCGCCCTCCCCTTCGAGATGGAGGATGCGTTCTTCGAGGTGCGCTTGAGTCGACACGGGGCAGCTCTCCGGGCTCTCAGGCGGTCGTCGTCGGGGCCGCCACACCGGTCATGGTGTTGGCGATGGACAGCTGCTCGAAGAGCTCCTGCTGGAAACCGAGCTGCTGGTCGAAGAGCTCGTGGGTCCGGGTGAGGTAGTCGCCGAGCACGTCCACCGCGGCGTGTTCACCCGCATCGACGACGGCGCGGTCGATCTTGCCGAGATTCTCGATCCAGGTGCCCGCGGCATCCCGCTGCTTGTCGACGGCACTCGCGAACATCTCGGCGACGGCGGTCATCTCAGCGCCGCCGGCGTGGACGAGGGTCGCCGCCTCGCTGACCAGGGTCGCGGTCTCGCGCATCGTCGAATCGAGGCCCTGGGCGTGGGCGGAGAGGCCCGCCGCGAGGGACTCGGCGCCGGCCCGGTGCCGGTTGACGATCTCTTCTTCGAACACCGCGAGGCGCTTCTGCTGCGCCTCGGCAGCAGACTCGAAGCGCACCGCGAGGTCGGCGAGGCGCTCCGCACCGCGGTCTTCCGCGTCGACGACCCGGAGGTCAGCAGCCTGGACGAAGCCCTCGAGGGCGGCGCACTGCTCGTTGGTCGAGGCGACCATCGCCGACGAGGCGTCGCTGAGGGTCGCGATGAGCTCACCCGCGCGCTCCTGCTGGGCAGCCTCCGCCGTCGAGCTCGCCTCGAGGCGCTCCCGGACGACCTGGGTCGCGGTGTTGAGGTCTTGCTGCATCTGTGCGGCCACATCCGCGATTTGCTGAGCGCGGGTGACGTCCTGGACCGCCGCGTTGGCGAGGGCTTTCTCCATCGTCTCGGAGACCACGTCCCATCGAGCCCCGAGGGCGTCGGCGCGTTCGACATCGGTGTCGCGGAGGTTCGTCGCATGCGCTTCGATGGCCTGGAGGACTGCGGCGTCCGCCGCAGCCCGGTGCTCGAGCTGTGCATCGAGGCGCTCGGTGACCGCCTCGAGGTGTGCGCTGAGGGTCTCGGACGCGCCCCGCTGAATGTCGCGGCGCATCGAGGCGTCGGCCTCGACCACGGCCTGGATCGAAGAGAGGTGCTCGGTTGCCGCCGCGTTCGCCTGCTGCATCGCCTCGGTGGCAACGGGCAACGCCGCCGCGTGGCTGGCCTTGGCAGCCTCGGCGACGCCGCGGGAGAGGTCCTCGCGGATCTGCGCCGCGGTCTCCCTGAAGATGGCCGCCGTGGCCTCGCGGTCTTCGCGGCCCTGAACGCCCGCGGCTTCGACCTGACCGAGGACCTGCTCGGAGAATGCCGCGCGGTCACTCTCGAGGAGCTCCTGCTGCGCCGTAACGCTCTCCGTCACCACCCGCTGGAGCGCTTCGGCGCTCGTCGAAAGCGCAGCTTCGGTTCGCGCCACCGACGCATGCAGCATCTCTTGGGTGCGCTCTGCCGAGGCGCCGAGGGCCTTCTCGGTGCGCGTCACGGACCCGGTGAGTGCGTCGACGGCACGACCCGCCTGACCCTGGACGACCTCCGAGAGCGCGGCTCGGTCGTGCTCCAGCAGCTCTCGCTGCGCCGTGACACTCTCGGTGACCAAGCGCTGAAGCGCCTCGGCACTCGTCGCCAACGCCGCCTCGGTACGAATAGCCGATGCGGTGAACGCCGTCTCGGTGCGAGTAGCCGATGCGGTGAGCGCCGTCTCCGCACGCTCCGCCGACCCCTCGAGGGCCGCTTCGATGCGCCCGGCCGACGTGTTCAGGAGCTCGTGACTCTGGGCCGCCGACGCGCTGAGGGCCTTCTCGGTGCGAGTGACCGATGCGGTGAGGGCTTCGTGGGTCAGCCCCGCCTGGGCCTGGATTACCTCCGAGAGGGCCGTGCGGTCAGTCTCGAGGAGCTCCCGCTGCGCCGTGACGCTCTCGGTAACCAGGCGCTCGAGGGCCTGAGTGTTCGTCGTCAGCGCGGTTTCGGTGCGCTTCACCGACGCGCTGAGCACGTCGCTCGTACGATCCGTCGCCGTCGTCACGGCTTCGGCAGTCGCGAGCTGAGTGGCCTCGAGGGCGCCGAGGAGGCGTTCGCTGTTGCCGCTGAGCGCCGCTTCGGCGCGCTCGGTCACCATGGTGAGCGCCTGGTGGGTGCGCTCGCTGGTCCCCGTGAGGGTTTGTTCGGTGCGCTTGCTCGCCGCGGTGAGCGCCTGGTGGGTGCGCTCGCTGGCCCCCGTGAGGGCTTGCTCGGTGCGCTCGCTCGCCGCGGTGAGCGCTTCCGCGGTCTCGTGGTTGGCCTGGACGAAGGTCTCGAGAGATCGCTCGTGGACCTGAACCAGAGCGTCCCGGGTCTCGGTCGAGGCGGCCGTGAGGGCCTGGTGGGTGCGCTCCGTCGCCGTCGTGAGCAGGCCCTCGATGCGGTCGGCGTTCGCTCCGAGCATCGTCTTGGTCTCGGTCGTTGCCGTGCGCAGGTCTTTCTGCGTCCGACTCAGCAGGTCCCGCAGCGTTTCGTGGGTGCGGGCACCCTCACTGGACAGGGTCTTCTGTACCTTCTCGGCGGCGTCCGCGAGGCCGGTCCGCGCGTCGGCGACGGCGCCTTCGAGGGACGCCCGTGTCTCGGCGGCCTCCCGAGCGACGAGGCGCTGAGTCTCCGCGAGGGTCTCGGCCTGGTTGTCGCGAAGGGTGCCTTCGAGCTCCGTGAGCTGCTTCGCCGCCTTGGCCAGAGCCTCGGCGGCCTGGGGCAGGGAACGCCCCTGCTCGGCCAATGCCTCGAGGGCCGTCAGCTGACGCCGTGAGGCACCCTCCGAGAGCAGCTCGGCGACGCCGACGACGAGGGCTACGGCGAGACCGACGAGGACCGCCGGCACAGCGACGGGCGCGCCCCAGATCTGTCCGACCACGAGGGCCGTGACCACGAATCCGCCAAGGGCGGCACCGATGATTGCGAAGCGGTTCATGCGTTTCCTGTGGCGGCTGCAAGCTCGCAGGCCGCGTCAACGAGTTGGGTGATGAGCTCGGCGTCTCGGTCGTAGAGCGCGAGGGCGAGGGCTTCGGTGTCGCCCACGTGGGCCGGCACCCAACCGTCGGGGCCGTACCAGGCCTCGACGGCGGCGATCACGTCCGGGTCATCGGCCGGCCCGGGGGGCAGGGCGAAGACCCGGTCGACGAAGGTCGCCTCGAAAGCCGACTCCATCTTGTCGAAGAGAGAATCGGTCAGCTCCCGGGAACGGACCAGGAGAGCCCTGGACAGGGCGCCGTCGATGGCCTCGAGCTCGGTGGCCTCGGGGCCGAGGTGATGCAGCTCCGGGCCGACGTCGTCCCGGAGGAAGACCAGCTCCGCCCGGGCGCTCTTGAGGGCACGCTCGAAACGAGCGGTGTGAGCCCCGGAGAGGGCGCGAGCCGCCAGCGCCGCGCTCTTCTTGGTCGCCTTGGGGCGGGCGCCCGAGCGGGTGAGGGCTGCGAGGGTCGACGGAGCGCCCGGCAGAGGCGACGCGCCCCCAAAAGGGTTGGCGTAGCGACGCTGGGTAAGCCTTCGGACGGCGCGAATCCTCGCTGTCACCCGATCCCGGAACGGCAAGGCCACATCGAGCATGCGGTCGACGTCGGCGGCAGAGGGGGACGGCAGATCGCGGGAGTCCTCCCGGGACTCGGCTCGGGAGTCGAGGAGGTCGCTCAACCAGATGCTTCCGTTGATGTCGAAGCGCGATCCCATGGCCTCCGCGGGACCGCGGGGAGGCACCGACGCCCGCGCCCACCGCGCCCGCTGGGCAACGCGGTCGAGCACACGGTCGACAGGGCGAACTCTGCGTGGGGCGCGCATGGACGAGCATATTTAGCGGGGCCACGGTGGCGATGCAAGGAATGAAATGACACTACGTGTAGTGTCTCCGTCTTCGGGGACGGTTCCGGGGGTACCGCCGAATGGCCGCGGAACCCCTCGGTAGCCCTCGGTTCACCCCGATTGGCATGCCGATCGGCGACCTAAATGAGTCTATGGTGGGGGTGTGGGGAGCCTTCCTTTCCTTCTTCGCATCGCCCTGCTCACGGGCATGGCGGCCTCGCTGCTGCCCTCCTGCGGGAAGGATGCGAGGGAGCTTTCCTGGACCGTGACCTTCGGGCCGGGGGCCGAGGCCTCCGAGGCGGTCCGGGTGCAGACGCGAATCATCCGCGACGGTTGTGACGGAACGACCGACCTCTACGTCACGAACGTCACCCCGGAGGCGCAGGCGGGGGCGGCGCCGGGCCCCCTCACACCCGGCACCTATGGTTTCGCGGCGACCGCCGTCGACGAGCTCTGCGTGCCCTACGCCTCGGTGTGCAGCGAGGTCACCCTGCCCCTCCCCGCGGGCAGCGAAGTGGTCCTCGTCCTGGCCTCGGACTCGATGGCCCGGCCCGGGTGCCGGATCGATGAGTGCGTGGCGGGATTTTGCGGAGGCCTCCCGACGGACGCGAGCATCGACGCCCCGGCATCCGACGCCGCGAGTGACGGGAGCTCGGACGGCGGAGACGGGAGCGCCCCGCTGCGCGCCATCGTCGTCGCCCAGGGCACCGGGGGGAGCGGCGCGGTGGAGATCGACGCCCCCACGACCGCGATCCTCATCGCCGCGGGCATGGGCATGTACCGGCAGGCCGACGGGACCGGGGGATTCGTCGCCTCGACCTTCGAGATGGCGGGAACTCGCCGGGCCGGAACCGTCGTCGAGCGCGTCGCCGCCGCCGGAAACGACCTCTATGCCAACAGCGCGCTGGTCGCCGTAGACCTCGGCCTCGGTGCCCTCGTCGAACACGTTTCCGTCGCCGATGGATACGACCTCACCTCCGAGCGCTGGGCTTGGGGCGCCCTCGCGGCGGACTCGGTCTGGGCCTCTGAGGACCGCCAGAGCGGCAACGCAGCCAGCACATCCGCCGAGACGACCACCGACGTCATCGCCATCGTCTACGGGTCGGGCGCCGCGACGACCGTCGGCGGAAGCGCGACTCTCTCGTTGACCGTGGAGGTCGACGGGGCGACCTGCGGGAGCGCGACCCACCTCGGCGTGGACGAAGCCAACCCCCGGACCGCAGGGGCGAGCTTCTTCTGCCTCGTCGCGCTCGGTCCGGGTAACCACGACTTCGACGCGACCCTCGGCGGGGTCGATCTTTCATTCAGCGAGACCACCGTGAGCCACATCTTGGTTCCCCGAACGGAGGTCCCGATCTTCGGCGCTACCTCGGACCCCTCGACGTCCGTCCGCCTGCCTTCGGCCGGGCTCCTCGTCGCCTCCGCCGCCGCGCGATTCACGGAGACCGGTCCGGGATGGGGAGACATCGCAATCGCGATCGACGGGGTAGATTGCGGCCGGGTCCGCAGCGAAGGGTCGCCGACCGGCCTCACGGCGACCTGCGTCTGGCCCGTGTCCGCCGGAGAGTGGGTCACGATCACCGCAGGTACGGCGAGGGAGGGCGGGGTCACCCCCGTCGGGACCACCCTCGGGTGGGCCTTCTTCGCCTCCGAATAGTGCGGCCTAGGGATCGTTCCTAGACTCGGCAGAAGCCGTATTCGACGCCGCCGATGATGCCGACCGGAAGGAAGGGCAAACACTCGCCGGGGCACGACGGCGAAGCCATGACGCAGACCCGGCCACAGAAGCCGACGCAGGCAAAGCCCCCCTGGCACTCCCAATAGCCGGCGCAGGTATCTCCCTGGCCACCGGCCCCGGCGGGGGAACAGAAGGAGACGATGGTCTCGGCGTCGTCCTCGGTGCGAAAGGCCGTCGAGACGCCGCAGACGAGGGCGCTTGGGCACCCGGCGCCGGTCGTTGGGTCGCAGAGCTGCGAACAGAACCCAACCGGCTCGGCCCAGCCGAAGTCCGCGCACTCGGACGTCGCCGGACACTGAGCGGTTTCAGTGCAGTACTTCACGCACTGACCATCCCCCCCGGGACCCGCGACGAGGCACCCGCCTTCGGGGTCACAATTCCTCTCGTTGGTGCAGATGTCCCCGACCGGCGAGGCTCCGGTGGGCAGGCAGACCCTCGGCCCAACCTGGTCGGGCCACGCACACATGGTGCCCGGCGCGCAGCCACATTGGGGGCTGACGAGGCGGCACGGGGCGACGGAGCAGGTGCCGCTGTCCGTGGGCCCGGTATCCGAGACCACGGCGTCCGTCATCGTCGCGTCGCGGACTCCGGAGTCGGGGACCGCGGTGTCGGGGACGGCGCTATCTCGAGCGCCAGTGTCCGGGACCTCTGCGTCCATCGACCGGTCGAACCCGATGCGTCCGCAAGCGCTCGAGGCAGCGGCTAAGGAGATGAGGGCCGCCAGGGCGAGCGCCGAACTCGAGCGGCCTCGAAGGGGAAAAGGCATTCGGTGGTGAGGGTTGGGCGCAATCTGCACGGGCCAGCGTGTAGACTCTCACACCGGGGAGACCGCATGCATCCGCTATCACCGTGTACCGCCTGTGGACGTCACGTCCGCACGAGCGAAACCGCTTGTCCGTTCTGTCGTGCCGAGGTGACCGCATCACCCGCGAAGCGCTCGGAACGTCCGCCCCGAGGATTGAGTCGTGGGGCTCTCATGGCCTGGGGCGCGGCCTTCTCGATGGCGGCGGCGTGCGGAGGCGGCGAAGCTGCATTGTATGGCGGCCCGCCGGCGGACGAATACGAGTCAGCAGGCGGTGAAGAGGAAATGTCCGCCGACGAACAACTCCCGGACGATTCGGAAGCCGAGGGCGACGCCGACCCGGGAGTTGACCCGGACGCCGAGGCACGCCCCGAAGAAAGCCCTCCGGTCCCAGTCTACGGCACCCCCCCGGCACCGGACTGATCGCGAAACCGTCCAGCAGTCACTTCAGGAAGACAGCAGCGCGTCGATCCCGTCGCGATGATGCGGCGCCTCGCGGCGACCGACGTCGAAGGTCTCGTCGACCGGCGCGTGCTCGCGGTAGTCCCAGCGTTCGATGGGCAGTGGCTCCCGGGGCGCCACGTAATAGCGGTGCCCCCGGCGGCCGACGTGGGCCGGGTCGTAGGGACGGGTCAGGAGCACGATGTTCTTGTCGACGCCAGGCACACCCTCGGCCAGAAACGCCGGAGCGTTGTCGATCATCGAGCCGTCGAGGAGGGGGCCGTCGAAGGAGCCGAGGTTGGTGAACGGCGGCGTCGACGAAGAGCTCAGGACGAGCTCGACGAGGTCGCTGGGGCTCTCGCACTCGCGGGCATCCCACCACCGCTCTTCGAAACCCAGCTTCCGCGGAAGCGTCGGGTGCAGAAGCCCCGGGACCGCGCGCTTCTCGGCCTCGTAGAGGGCGAGGCCCACGGCGATGCCCAACATCTTCGGGATCCGGCGCGGAAAACTCGCGCAAAGGATTCGTACCGGAAACGGCGCTTTGCGAATGCGCTCGAAACCGCCATCGGCAAACGCGTACTCGAGGGTCGCCCGGTAGATCTCATCGTGGGGAAAGGGCCGCTCTCCGCGTCGCAGACGCCCGACGCTGAAGAGCCCGCGGACGCCGACCCGCCGTGATGCGAAGTGTTCTCGAGCCTCGTCGATGCGACCACTCAAGATCAAGGTGACCACCGCTGCCCCGGCGCTGCACGCCGCGACCGCACCGACCCGAGGCCAGAGCGCGTCGCCCCACTCTTGCATCAGGCCGGCTTGATAAAACGCACGATTTCCGCCGCCGGCAAAAGTAAGAGCAATGTCACGTCGTTGGGTCACGAGGTGCCCACCTTAGCGCCAGGTCGCCGAGGACGCATGCCCACCGTGTTGGTGCATTGCGGACGGATCCC
>QMMC01000071.1 GCA_003647065.1 Deltaproteobacteria bacterium
GGAACGCGACCGGGAACGCGACCGGGGACGAAGACCCCGAGGCCGCCGCCCAAGCCCAAGCGGACCAAGAAGACGAGGCCATCCGTGAGGCCCTCGCCGGAATGCGCACGCACCTCGACCTGACGGCCCTGGCCCACCTCGCCGAGCTCGACCGGTCGGGGACGTGGATCGACTTCGGGACCCCGGCGCGGCTCAAGTACACCGGGGGCCGGTGGCACAACCAGTGGGGCGAGGACGGCGAAGACGACGACGGGACCTTCACCAACCTCGAGGGCACCGGCAACATCTACTTCCACGTCGACGAGGCCGAACCTCTGACGGCGCGCCTCCGCATCCGCAAGGTAGGAGCGAGCCAGGTCGTCGCCTACATGAACGGCGAGACGCTGCGCACCATCGACCTATCGGGCGGCGTCGAAGCGGTCGAGGTCGTCATTCCCCAGGAACGCCTCCGGCGGGGTGAAAACGCCCTGCGCCTCCGCGCCACGGGCGGTGCGGCCATCGCGGCGGCGGTCTACGACCTTCACCTCGCCAACCAAGACGCTCCCGCGGGCCCGCCACTTCCCCAAGCCGCCGAGTTGGTGACCGACCACGAGGTGGGTTCCCAGACCCGTCGAGCGATCGTGACCCCTACCGGCACCAAACTGAGCTTCTACGTTCAAGTGCCGAGAGACGGGCATCTATCGTTCGCCCTCGGGGCGAGCGCAGAGGGGGTCACAGCCAACGTCCGAGTCACACCGGCGGTGGGCGAAGAGGCGGAGCTCTTCACCGGAGAGGTCGAGACCCGCTACCGCGACCAACTGCTCGATCTCACGGCCTTCGCGGGCACCGTGGTTCGCCTCGAGTTCGAGAGCGCGGGGCCGCAAGGCGGCGAAGGCGCCACCATCGCCTGGGGCGGCCCGCAGCTGGTGGTGCCCATGCCCACCCAACCGCGCCTGGCGGGCGAAGCCCGGAACGTCGTGATGCTGACCATCGACACCCTGCGCGCGTCGAAGCTCCGGCCCTACAACCGCCAGAGCCGAGTGGAGGCGCCGAACCTCGACGCCTTCGCCGCCGAGGCGACCCTCTTCGAGCGCGCCCAGGCCCCGGAGAACTGGACCAAGCCGAGCGTCGCTTCGATCCTCACGAGCCTCACGCCGATGACCCACGGCACCAAGCAGGACTCGTCCAGCTTGCCAGCCGCAGCGCTCATGGTCAGCGAGGTCTACAAAGAGGCCGACTTCTCGACGGCGACATTCCTGGCCAACGGCTACGTCTCGGACCGCTTCGGCTTCGACCAGGGCTGGGACCACTACACCAACTACATCCGGGAGAATCGCAACACCGGCGCCGACAACGTCTTCGGCGAAGCCGCCGAGTGGATCGAAGAGCACAAGGACGAGCGCTTCTTCGTCTACATCCAGACCATCGACCCCCACGTGCCCTACGATCCGCCGGACGCGATCCTGCGCATCTACGACGACGACCCGAGCGCCTACAACGGCCAGATTCGCAATCGGATGACCGGCCCGCTCCTCGGGGACGCCAAGAAGAACCCGCCGCGGGTGGTCTTCAACGCCGCCGACCAGCAGCGCCTCCGAGACCTCCACGACGGCGAGATCACCTTCCACGACCGCCACTTCGGGCCCTTCCTGGACAAGCTCCGGGAGCTCGGGCTCTACGAAGACATGATCTTCGTCATCACCTCGGACCACGGCGAGGAGTTCAACGAGCACGGCTCCTGGGGCCACGGCCACAGCGTCTACCAGGAGCTGCTCCACGTGCCGTTGATCGTGCGCTGGCCCGCAGCCGAAGCGAGCGGCCTGCGCGTCCCGGAGGTCGTGAGCACGATGGACATCGCCCCGACGGTCCTCGAAGCGAGCGGCGTCGACGTGCCGGAGGTCTTCGAGGGCAGTTCCCTCATCGGCTACATGCGCGGCCACACCCCGAACCGGCCGGCGCTGGCCTTCAGCGATTTCCTCGACGACCGGCGGGTCATCCGCGCCGGGCGCTGGAAGCTCATCCTCCGGGGCAACCTCCGATGGACCATGTTCGACCTCGAAGACGACCCGGGGGAAGAACACGAACTCGACCTCGGAGACCGGAGCCGCATCGCCCTTCGATACCTACGCATCATGCTCGGCCAGTACCTCGGCGCCGAAGACCGCCGCGACTGGCTCCACAGCTCCGGCGGCGAGGCATCCCAGGTCCTGCCCCAGGCCGACTCCCAGATCGACGCCGAGCTCTGCCAGCAGCTGACGCTGCTGGGCTACGTCGATGCGCGATGTGAAAACATGTAAAACAGCATCGTCTGGGCCGCGATACCCGGCGCGATCTGGCCCCGGTTGCTGCGCTGCCTGCTCAGCTACAAAAGGTAGCTTCCGCGGGCTGCTCGCAACCGGCACCACCTCGCTTGGGTCTCACGACCCAGCCAATACTGTTTGCTCACTGAAAATGTGCGACCCAGCGTCGGATCTCGTCGGCTAGGCTTTCACCGATGGGGGTGAACTGGCCGTTGTCTAAAACCGTCGCCGCCCCTTCGCGGTTCTTCTCTTTGATGGCCTCGAAACGCTCCAAGAAATCTGGGCGCTCGGCGAACGGGTGCCCCGCCTCGATCATCTTTTCGTACAACCGGGCGACCGGAAGAAACGCGTGCACGGCGAGCAGCACGCCGTGCAGCGGTCGCGGGTCTGGACGCACGGGCGAGGCGAAGAGCGGGCTGAAAGCGTTTTCGAGGACCGGGTCGGCCTCGAAGAGAGCGTTCAGTTTGTTGTGGCTGAACTCGTGAACGAGCGCCTCGGCCATGGTCATCAGTCGCGGGTGCAGCGATAGGTAGATCGTACCGATCGCCTCCTGGTACGAGGCCGAGAGGTGGGCGTGGTCGTCGAAGCCCACGGGGACGAGCTGCTGGATGTAGAGGGCGAACTCGCCGTGAAGCGTCGGCAGGTGTTCTTCGATGAGGCCGAGGGCCTCCCGCAGCGCCGCGGCCCAGGTTTCCGCGGACCGCCCACCGAGGTCGAGGGCGTTGCCGTCCTTGTCCGGATGCGCCTCGTCGAGGGCGAGGGGGTTGTTGTCGAAGAGTGCGAGGTAGGTCTCGCCGGCGACCGGCAGATAGGCTTGCCACAACGACGCGTCGTCGCTCGCGAGGTCGACGACGTGAGGCCCCGCCGAAGAATCCCACGCGACCTCTCCTCGGGAAAACCGCAGCGCATCGACCCCGCCCGGAGTGACGAAGACCATGCCCCGAGAGAGGCACGGGACGTGTTTTGGCGCCGGCGTTTCGATCGCGGCAGGCAGCGCGCCGAGGGCCGCGAGCTCGAGGGCGAGGGTCGCTGTCAGTTCGTCGACCCACCGCGAGACCCGAGGTGACCCGGGCCGCTGTCCCCGGAGGGCGCGAATCAGAACGCCCACAGTGGGCCGCCGGAGAACCGTGAACGCCGCGCCCGGGTCCTCACGGAGAACCTGGGCCAGGGCCCGCTTCACTGCAGCCAAAGCAGTGCGGGAACGCCCCGCCGGGGCGAGGTCGGGGGGTAGACGTCGAAAATCCTCGACTAGCGTTCCGAGGCCCCGGCTGAGTATCTCCCGAGCGCTCGTCGAGCCTTCCCGGGGGATGGTCAGGTCGCGGTAGGTGCTCATGGAGTTGCGAGAGCCTCGGCTACCGAGGCCAGGAGCCCCGGTAGGTGATCCCCCGCGGTGCCCTCGAGGAAAAGTCCGAGGGGGTTGTCGTCCACCATGCGGGTGAAGGTCGTCGGCTCGGGATTGACGAAGATCATCGGTGCGCCTCGCTCCGCGACCATGGACCCGACATGCAAGGGGAGGTTCGTCTGCCCCGTCGTGCCGACGACGATGAGGATCGCGGCCTCTGCTGCCGCGGCGAGGGAACTCTCGAAACGGAAGTGAATCTCGTCGTAGCTCTCGTCGAACCACAGAACGTGGGGCCGGGCCCGGGTTCCGCAGGCTGGGCAGAGCAGGTGTTCCCGGGTCGCGACATCGATCTTCCGGCCCTTGTCCCAGGTCGCATCGACCTCGTCGGGGATCCGGTAGAGGGCCTCCGTGCACTCGTCGGCGCAGCGCATGAAGTCGATGTTTCCGTGGATTTGATAGGTGCGCGGCTCCGTACTGCCGGCGCGCAGGTGAAGGCCGTCGACGTTCTGGGTGATGAGCACAAAGCGGTCTTCGAGCGTCTCTTCGAGGGCCCGGACCGCGCGGTGGGCAGCGTTCGGCGCAGCCGCCCGGCAGATGCCCCTGCGGTACAGATACCAAGCCCAGACCTCGTCGGGCATGCGCGAGAAGGTCGCCCAGGTCGCCATCTCGGTCGGCTGATAGTTCTTGGATCCGACGCGCCAATAGCCCTCCTCGCCGCGAAACGTCGGGATGCCGCTCTCGGCGCTGATGCCGGCGCCGGTCAGGAGAACGGCGGGACCAGAATTGGACTTGGCGGCGCGCAGGATTTCGTCGAGATCGGCCATGGGCGGGAGCTTACCCTCGTCGGCTTCTGGCGGTCACGGCCCATGCCGGTACCATGGGGCGCCGATTCATGATCGCCGCCCTCATCATCCTGCTGCTCTCCGCCTTCGGCGTGACGCCCTCGGACGAAGAGCTCGCGGCGTACGAGCAGAGCTACTACGACCGCATCCACCACGTCTTCCTCGAGCTCGGCTCCGAGGTCGACGACGGGGGCATCGCCCCGACCTTCGCCATCGGCTACGAGGCCTACGTGCATCGGGGGCGCCGGGGAGTCGCCGTCGAGGTCGTCGGAGAGTCGGTGGGTCTGCCGTTCACCGACGAGGCCGACTACTTCGTCGGCTTCGGCGCAGGGTTCTATCCCATCCCGAAGCTGCGGGTCGCCCTCTCCTATGGCCCCCTCTTTCGGGACGGAAACGTGTACACCCGGGGCCGGGCCGATGTTTCGGGGCGCTTTCAGGTCTTCAGCATGACGGTGCAGCCCTACATCCGGCTGTCAGCAAACGGGGACGACTCCTTCGGCTTCGATTTTGGCGGGCGCTTCGAGTACTGAGCGTTGTCCGGTATGCTCGATGGGTGCGCTTCGCCTTTCTAGCATTGGTCATCGCCTCGACGGCGTGCAACGGGGTCGTCGGTACGCTGAATGACAGCGGCAATCGACGCGACGGTTCGGTGTCTATGGACTCGGGCGGCACCCTCCCCGACGGCGCGCCGCGCCCCGACACGGGGACACCCCCGACGGACACGGGCACACCCCCGACGGACACGGGCACCCCGGACACCGCGGCGCCGCCCTTCGATGCCGGGGCTTGCGGCACGACCACCCTGGCCGCCTCCCTCTCCGTCACCGCCATCTCCGGCACGAGCACCGCTGGCCGTGTATTCGCTGCGCCGACCGCCGCCAACGGCGCCGTAATCGCCATGCGCGGCAGCAGCGGCGTCGACCTGCTCACCGTCGCAGGCGACGGCACCCCCGCTGGCTCGGCGGTGGTGATCACCGGCAGCCAGCCCTACGGGATCGCCGTCGGTGGCGGGACCACTGGCGTATTGGTGAACCGCGGGAGCGACGCCCTTTACCTGGTGGGCATCGGCGGCGGTGGAGCGACGGTCTTCGATGAGCTGCTCATCGGCGAGGTCGATCACGGCGTCACGGAAAACGAGTGGTTCGGGTCCGGCATCCGCGCCGGCCGCCTCACCTGGACGGGCACCCAATGGGCGGCCTACTACACGGTACAGCGCCTTTGGTCCGACGGCGTCGCCCACTACGGCGATCAACTCCGACTCCTGAACGCCGACGGCGCGGCCGCCCGGACGGTATGGGGCTGGGGCTGCAGCCACTCGATGGAGGTGCGCATCGCCCACGACGGCACCAACCTCGGGCCGCTCTGCGCATCGGACTGCTTCCCAGAGCCCGGTGGCGTGCACTTCAATCACCGCACGTTCCTCTACAGCGACGAGCGCGCCAACTGCTCCGGCGGCCACACGGCCCACCTCGGCGGCATGGCGCCGGTCGGCGCGGGGTTCCTCGCGGTTTTCACGGTAGGCGACAGCCGCTCGTCGGAAGACGTGGCCATCGTACGCATCGACGGGCGCACCCCCGGCGCGGTCTCCTTCTTGACCGCCGACAGCGCGGCCGACTCCGCCCCCAACGTCACCCCCTACGACGTCGGCGCCGTCGTGGGCTGGGTTTCCGGCGGCTCGAGCCGCCTGCTCCGCGTGGGCGCCGACGGCACGCCGATCGGCACCGCAGAAGACGTACCGGCCGCGGACCTGGCCAATGCGAGCGACTTCTTCCAGTTCTCGAACGGCGACGCCGGATGGGTGATCAACTCTGGCGGGTCGCTATCCCTCGCAAGGCTGCGCGACTGCGACTGACTCCAGGCCCGCCGCAACCTGCGCGCAACGGACGTTTCCAGCATCACTGTCTCGGGCTATAATCCTGCGATGCGCGTACGTCTCTCGATCTCGGCCTTAGGCTTCGTTTCTCTGCTCTTCGCGAGCGCTTGCTCGACGACGGAAGAGACGCCAGGCGACACCGGAGCCGGAACCGACGGCAGAGCCCCGGACGGCGCCACGTCCGACAGTGCAGCCCCTGACGGCTCAGCCTCCGACAGCGCTACGCCCGACGGTTCGGCCCCAGACACCGGCGCGACTACGGACTCCTCGGCTCCCCCGGACGGGGGCGACGCCGGCCCCGATGGCGGACCGACCGACGGCGCAACGCCGCCCTTCGATGCAGGTACCTGCACGGCCCCGACGTTAGCGGACGCGCTCATCGTGAGCTCTCTTCCGGGCACCTCCACGCGGGGCCGGGCCTATGGCGCACCGACCGCCACCAACGGCGCGGTCGTCGCATTCCCCGCAGCCGACGGCGTGCATCTGCTCACCCTCGCCGCGGACGGGACGCCCATCGGCTCCGCGGTCGTCATCCCCGGCCTCCGCCCCTACGGCCTCGCGGTCGGCGGCGGGACCACCGGCGTCCTGGTATCCCGGGGCACCGACGCCCTCTACCTCGTGGGCATCGACGGGACCGGAGCGACGGTAATAGAGGAGCGGCTTCTGGGCGAGGTCGACCACGATGTGGAGGGCAACGAATGGTTCGGCAATGTCGCCCGAGATGCGCGCCTCGCGTGGACCGGCACCCAGTGGGCCGTCTACCACACGGTGGACGTCAACATGTCGCGCCCGATAGGGGTCAGCATCGACCGACTCCGATACCTCGACGCCGACGGAACTCCGGATCGCTACGAATGGCCGGTTCTTGGATGCAGCGTCTCCTTCGAAGTTCGCGTCACCTACGACAGCGCCGGCCTCGGTTCACTCTGCGCGTCCAACTGCTACCCGAGCAAAGGCGTGCACTTCAACTACCGGGAAGCCGCCCTCTACACGGACGACCGCGTAGCGTGCAGCGAACGCACCACCACCCACCTCGGCGGCATCGCGACCATCGGGTCTGGCTTCCTCGCCGCCTTCACCGCCGGCGACGGCCGGTCGTCCGAGGACGTGGCGATCGTCCGCATCGACGGCGGCACCGCGGGCACAGTCTCGTTCCTGACCGCCGACGCCGAGGACGACACCTCCCCGAATATGGCGTCCTTCGGCGCCGGGGCCGTAGTCGGCTGGGTCAGCGCCGGGGCAAACCACCTGCTCCGCGTCGACGCCGCTGGCTCCCCGGTCGGGAGCGACGAAGTCGTCGCCGCCGCCGACCTCGCCAACGCCGGCGACTTCTTCCGCTTCGCAAATGGCGACGCCGGCTGGGCCATCAGCGCTGACGGCAGCCTCGCCCTCGCCCGGCTTCGCGACTGCGAGTAGACTCCGCGCCATGAGTCGCACACATCGCATCGTGATTGGCGTCATGGGCGCCGACGACGCCCCCCGGGACGTGCTCGCCCTCGCCGAGCGCGCCGGCAAGCGCATCGCTCACCACCGGGCGGTCCTACTCACCGGCGGCCGCGGCGGGGTCATGCGCGCCGCAGCCAAAGGGGCAGCCACCAACGGGGGCATGGTCATCGGGGTCATGCCGGGGCGAGACGCCGAAGAGTCACCCCCGAACGACCACGTGCACATCGCCCTGTTCACGGGCCTCGGCGAGGGGCGCAACTACGTCAACGCGTGTTCCTGCGATGCGATGGTCGCCCTGCCCGGGTCTTGGGGAACGCTCAGCGAGATCGCCTTCGGTATGAAGCTCGGACGGCCCGTGGTCGTCGTCGGCGATGGAGGCCCCACCGGCGTGCCCTCCGCCGCGACGCCGGAAGAAGCCGTCGACCAGGCGTACCGGACGGTGCGCGGCACCCCCGTTCCCGATTGACATCGACGTCCATGCTGCGGCGCAGCATTGGTGCGGCGCGTCATGCGCCACGCTGGCGCGGTGCGACAAAGCGACGCGTCACCGACCTTACGCAGTCACCGAACGGAAGCCTCTCGAATGGCGCGCCGCGTCAGGCGAGGCGCGGGCACCATGCGCCGAGGTCGAAATCGATATCACCCTGCACCGCGTCAACGATCGAACCGCTGACGGGGATGGGCTCTTCCGTCGTCACCGATGGCAAGGCTGCGAGTATCAGCGACGGCCCGGACGCCATGCGCTCGAGCGAATCGTAGGTCTCTTGCTCCCACTCTTGCTTTGAATTGTTCTGTGTCATGGCGTCCCCCTGGTCCTCGGCACTGTTGCCGCCAAGAACGGGATGCACGACACGGGCCAACGCCGAGTCAGCGTTGCCGGTGAATCGGCCACAGGTCGACGACGCCGCCTCCACGTACGACGTGGTAACGGTCGAAACACGCCGCGGCCATGCACGAGTGGTTGGGCAAGATGCGAACGCGCTCACCGACCGCCATGGCGCCGGTGGTCACACCGTGTTCCTGGCTGAGCGACGTGAGCATGCGGTGTTCATCGAGTCGCGCCGCGTCATAGTCGGCGTAGATCCGGCCCATCGTCGGGGCGCAGCCCGTGGGCCCCGAGTCCTTGGAGAGCGAAAGGCCCCCCGCATCGACCACCGACCACCCCTCGGAGGTCCCCGTAACCGGGCGACTGCTGACCACCGTAGAGAGCACGGTGAGCGCGCAATCAGCGACACCGGCAGAACCGATCACGGTCTGCGTGTAGTCGTGAAACGTGTAGTTTCCCGGACGCATTTCGGTGACACCGGTGAGATCCGTTACGGCCGACATGGTCGGGGTCGAACCAACGCTCACGTGGTCGACCGCCATGCCCTCGTCCCGGAGGCGGCGCGCGAATCCGGCAACCGCCGCCCGCTCCTCTTCGGCGATTTCCTGGAGCCCGCCCCCGCCTCGGCATTCGTAGGCGTGGCCGGCGTGGGTGAGGACGCCTTCGAGGCGCAGCGACCGTGACGCGGCCAAGCGCTCACCGAGACGCAGGCCTTCGTCCCCGGCGGGGTCGACGCCGGCCCGGTGGTAACCGCAGTCGACCTTGATCCACACAGCAACCTCGGCCCCGGCCGCCTCGAGGGCATCGATCGCCGCCGGGGAGTCCACGACCACGGTGAGGCGTATGCGCTCAGCGAGCTCGCGCACTTCACCGACCCGGCTGGGGATGAGCGGGAAGGCCCAGAGGATGTCGTCGAAGCCGTGGTCGGCGAATACCCGGGCCTCGGCGAGGGTAGACACGGTGATGCCGCGGGCGCCGGCGCTCCGCTGCAGCCGGGCCACCTCGATGCACTTGTGGGTCTTGATGTGCGGCCGGAGGCTCACGCCGAAGCGGCGGGCCCGGGAGGCCTGACGGGCGATGTTCTCCTCGAGGACGTCGAGGTCGAGGAGGAGCGCAGGGGTCGGCAGCTCTCGGACCGAGACCACCACGGTCAGCTGTGCAGCGGCACGACCGGCGCGTCGGGGTGACGGCGATAGAGAATGATGACCCGCCCGATGAGACCGATGTGGTGGGCGTCGGTCGGGTCGGCGAGGAGCGGCCCGGCCTCCTTGCGCGGCACGGGGCACCCCTCCGAGAGCTTCACCTTGATGAGCTCGTGGTCCGTGAGCGCCTGGTCGATGGCGGACAGGACAGTCTCGGTGATGCCTTTGCCGCTGATTTGCACCAGGGGCTTGAGGCCATGGGCGAGGCCCTTGAGCTGGCGGCGCTGCTTGCCGGTGAGATTTTCGGGGCGCTTCATGCTTCGATTCCGGGGGCGGGAGGTCCCAAGAAGGCGAAAGGGCGACGGGTAGCAAGAAGGCGACAGGGCGACGTTAGTCGACCCGAGCTGGATTGCTACCCAGTCAGTCGACCGGAGCCGGGATTGGGACCGGACGCGGGAGTTACCAGGAGCGGCGTGGGCCGGCAAGCCGACGGCTCATCTCACCGAAAGAGATGCATCGCTGACTTGAGGGGTGCCTGGCACGGGGCCCCATCGGCAAAGCGAAAGTCGAGGAGGCCGCCCTCGTTCGCCACGAGGGCCGTCGCCGAACGAGTGCCGTAGGTCGGCGTGTGAATGCACAGCGCCTGGAGGGCCTGAACCAAGGCGTGGTTGAAGAGCGAGTCGGCTGGCGGGGGCTCGAGCTCGGCCAGGGGCGGAACCGCGTGGTCACTCAAGAGCGTGCGGACAGGCTCCCAGAGCGTGGCCTCGGACGCTCCGAGGACGGGGCCGCTCAGGGCCTCGGCGCGCTGGGCCTTGGGAAACTCCTTCGAGCCGAGGCGGTCGTTGGTCAGAACGTGGATGCCCGTGGAGAGCGGTTCGCGCTCGACCTTCGCGGCCTCGGTTCGGGCATAGGCGACCTCGACGCCCCGAGGATCGCCGTAAATGAGATTGAAGGGGTTGTATTGGCCGGGGTCGAGGGAATCGAGCAGGTCCTGAACGCCGGCTATGGTGCCGCGCCGAAGCACTTCGAGGGCGATCTCGCCCCGGGACGAGAGGCTCGGATCCGCGCCACGAAAGGTCCGCTGATTGGTGAGGCCGACGAAGAAACCGTTCGGCGTCGCGCCGAACCAGGTGCCCCCTCCTTTCACGTCGCGGCCCCCGACGGCCCCGGTCTCGGTCACCAGCACCTGCGGGGCCTCGGCCTCCCGATTGTAGAACTCGTCGCGATTCGCGGCGACGACCAAGCTGGCGTCCGGGTGGACTCGGGACAGGACGACGATGGTGCACATGAGGAGCTCTCAGCCTCGCCGTTCCGCCGTCGCCAACCGCTCGGCCCGAAACACCGTCGGCACCCGGGGGCTCACGCCGTGACGCCTTGCCCAGTCCGCCGAGTCGGTGTCACTGGTGAGCTCGTAGCCCGCGGCGCCGAGGCGCGCACCGAGTACATCCGTCGCCATGGCGCCGACGAGGGGCTCGCCGAGGAGCGAGAACGCCCGGGCGGCGAGGACTCGGGACACATGCCCGAGCGCTAGGAACTCGGGCCTCATGTACGTGAGGGAGAGGCGACTCCCGGCCGCCGAGCGCTCGCCGATCTCTTGAAGGGTGAGCTCTATCGCTTCGGGCCCGAGGTACATGGTGACCGCTTCCCAGAGCCAGTGGGTGGGCAGCGCGGGGTCGAAGCCGAGGGCGTCGAGGCGTTCGCCGAGGTCGTCCCGTTCGAAGTCTACGGGTACGAAAACGTGGCTCCGGCTGAGGGCAGGCTTATCGCCGATGCGCGCGCGCTTGTAGCTCTGGGTGGCCGGGTGATCGACCTCGAAGATCTGAGTCGGCGTGAGCTCGGCCATGCGCCAGGGGCGCGCATCGAGGCCGGCGCCGAGAATCACGAGCTGGGTCGCCCCCCCGGTCACCGCCGCACGGACGAGCTCGTCGATGGCGGCCATGCGCAGGGCGACGTGGTCGACGAGGCCCGCGGAAAGCGCGCGGGCGGCAATGCGAAGCATCGGCCGGGTGCGCCCTCCCGCGTCGAGGGCGCCGAGGGCCGCGCCCCATGGAAAGGGCAGGAGGTCCCGGGCATGGGCGTCCCGGTGGTCATCGGAGACGCCGACTCCCCGACCGAAGGAGACCACCGCGGCGGTCGTACTGGGACGTTGGCGTCGCACCCCCACAGCATGCCAATAAAAGGCGGGCGGGGCCGCCCAGAAGCGACCCCGCCCAAACCGGCTCGGATGGATGGAAGAAGAGCCGGTGTGATTCTCGATGCCGTCGTGGGGCCCTCAGGGGCTCCCGGGGTCGCTGCCGCCGGCCGTAGCGCACTCCCCGGGGCCTTGGGAGTCGACCCCCGCAACGTGGGCGGCGCACTCGTTCGAATAGGTGACGCCGTCACAACCGCAAACCGGCGCGTAGAGGAGATCGCAGGCCGTGGGCCGCGGCTGGCACGTGCCCTGGTCGTCGGCGAAGTCGCAGCCCGTAGAGTCCCCGAAGTCGCAGAACTCGTCATCCGCGCACGTGTCTCCGGCCCAACCGCCGCAGGCCACACCGGTCGGCGGTGGCGGCGGTGGCAGCATCTCGCAGAGCGCTACCTCGCTGGTGGTGACCCCCGCCGCGTTGGCGAGGCACTCGTTGCAGTAGAAGAACCCGTCACACCCACAAACGCCTGGGCAGTCTTCGAAGCAGCCGTCCGGGCGGGGCCGACAGACCCCTCCCTCATCGGCTGCGCCGCAGGTGGGGCCGTAATCACAGAACATGTCCCCGGGGCATTCTTCGGATCCCCAACCGCCACAGTTCATCTCGGGCGGGCCGCCGTCGGCGCAGGCGATGGCCGGACACGCCAGCCCCGGAGCGGTGCAGATGCCGCAGCTCGCATTGCAGCAGACCTGACCGGCGCCGCAGGTGACGGAACCGCAGGCCTCGCCGCCGGGCCCGGTGTCGGTGGCGCTGTCGGAGCCCGCATCGGTCCCCGCGTCGTCACCGCCGATGTGCGACTTGGTATTGCAGCCGAAAAGAAGCGCGGTACTCAGCGCTACCAGGAGAATCGTGAAGTGAAGTCGATGGGTCATGGTGTCCTCTGCCCTATGAGTCGTCGGCACGCCGACAATCCGTCACTTCCTTTTGCGCCCGACCGAGAAAAGCGAAAAGAAGCACCGATTCACTGACAGGCAGCGCGCACGCGGCCCAGGAGGGGGCTCGACGGATGGTCCGCAGCGAAGCGTGCGGCGGCCTCGCGCCCTTCGTCGACGCGGTCGAGGTCACAGAGAGTGAGCACCCGGGCCGCGTCGCGCTCCGGGGTGAGGACGGCGACGGGGAAGCGCTGGGCGTGGGCATCGAGCAACGTGAGGGCCCGCGAGGCGTCGCCGGCGCGGCGCGCGGCGGTCGCGCGGCGCAGCAAGACGACCTCCTCGCCGATCGAGGGAGCCACTTCGACGGGGGGAGCCGCCTCCTGCGGAGCCGAGGCCGTGGGCGCCCCGCGGCGGGAGGTCCCAAGAAGGCGAAAGGGCGACGCCAGTCGACCCGAGCCGGGATTGGGACCGGAGAGGGCACTCGCCGGCGACGGCGCGGGCCTCGGGGACGGCGCGACGTCGAGTTCGTCGGCGGAGTTCGCCTCGGGCGACGTGCCCACCTCGGCAGCTTCGACGACCGGCGGGGCCTCGGGAAGAGCGACCGCATCGGAGCTCCGAGTCGCCGCAGCGTGCGGCTCGGAGGCGGAGGCCGCGGTCGACACGGACGCCGAAGGTTCGAGGAAATCGGAAGGGCCCATGGCGACGCCGACCGACACCGCTCCGACGGCGGCAATGGCCAGCACCGCCTTGGTGACGATCGCGCCGAGGCTCGTCACCCCGGCGATGGACGCGGCGGTGACCGCCCCCCCAGCAGAGGCGGCAGAGGTCGCAGAACCCGCAGCAACCGCCCCGCCTGCGGCGCTTGCATGGAGCGCGGCCGATGCGGAAGCCGTCCCGGCCCCGACAGCAGTCGCCCCGGTAGCCGCGCCACCGGCGACGGCGAGCATCACCGCCTGACGAAGCCGCGCGCGGTCGTCGTCGGTCGGGTCGTCTCCATCCCGGGCGAGGTCGAGGAGCGCGCGGGTCTGGTCGGTCAAGGGGTCCCTCATCGCGTCCCCCCCTCGCGCACGTGATAGCGCTTCACTGCGAGCTCGAAGGTGGCTCGGGCCGCCCGGAGTCGGGAGTAGACGGTATTGAGCTTGACCCCGAGGGCCTCCGCGATCTCCGGCGAACTCATCTGCTCGAGTTCGGCCATGACGAAGACCGCGCGCTTGTCGTCGTCCATCGAGTCGAGGACTTCGTGCAAGATGCGCACGGCCTCGGCCTTCTTGGCGGCCTGATGCGGGCAGCCATCGGGGGAGTCGATGACCGACTCACGGAGGGGGACCGTCGGCCGCTCCTTCCGAGCCGCGCGCCGGCGATGGTCCGCGACGACGCGCATGGCGATGCCGAAGAGCCAGGTCTTCAGCGTCGATCGCCCCTCGAACGCGTCGAGGCGCCGGTGCACGACGATGAAGACGTCCTGAACCGCGTCATCGACCTGGTCGTCCCGGGCGCCGAGGCGGCGGACGCTCCGGTACACGAAATCGAAGTGCGCCTCGTAGACCTCACAGAACGACGGAACGCTTCGCCGCTGGAGGCCCTCGGGAGGGTCCAGGAGGGTCAAATCCAACGCGACGGCCGTCTGCATCGTCCCTTCGTGGCCAGCGGTTCCCCGATCCGTCATCGAAAATGCACCTCTGCCCCAATTCCGAGGCGAAATGTCGCAGCCCCGGGGCTGTGCACGACCCCGATGCCGTCGACGACGAAGTCGGTGGCCACGACGGGCACGGTCAGGCCGGCGTCGCCGCGCAAATGCAGCCAGGGCAGCACCTGGACGGTGGCCGTCGCCGTCGCCCAGGGGGCGACCCATGGGCTCATCGCCGCCCCGGGGTTGGTCACCCCCGACGATTCGCCCCAAATTCCGCCTACTTCGAGGCCTGCGCAGGGACCGACGGTCACGGCACCAAAGGCAAAGGGCAGGCACGCGGCGACGCTGCCAGTCGCGAGGCCGACCCGCACCCGGCCCGTCGGGTGCTGCCGGAGGTCCGCCTCTTGGTCGAAGACGTAGCGCCCGGCCGCCTCGAGACGAACCGGCCCGACGCCGAAACCGAAGCGCGCTTCGATCCCGGGCGCCGCTACGGGCAATTCCCCCACGGCAAGCAATGCCGAGACGCCGATGGACGGGGCGAGGTCCATGCCGCCCAGGTCTTCGGCATCATCCGCCTCGGCTTCAGCTCGCGCCCCAGAGTGCTCATCGAAGTCCTCATCGGGCTCCTCATCGCGGCGGGCCTCGACGTGCTCACGAGTCGATGCGCTGCGGGCAGGTCGCGCCAAGAGAGCCGATGCGCCCCTCTGGGGAGGCGCGGCGAGGAGGGCCCCGAAGAGCGGGCCCGCCGCCACGGGAGGTGCCGCCGGGGCGAGAAAAAGAGAATCCTGTTCAGGAAGCTCTGCATCCGGCGAGGTCGCCAGGGTGAGGACGAGGGCCGCCGCGGCGAGCACTTCATCACAATCGGCGCCCAGGATTCGCCGCTCTCCGAGGGCCTCATCGCCCCGGGACAGAGCGAGGACCAACATGACCCCGGGGCCCTCGGCGTCGTGGGCGCGGACTCGAGCGACGAGGGGTGCGTCGTCGGAGCCCGGGCCCCCCTGGATCGCTAGCGTGTGCACCGCCGCCGACAGGGAGGCGCTCTCGACGAGGCAACGCTCCCCTTCGAAGCCGAGGACGACCCGTGACGCGTCCGACTCTGCCGCCTCGCCGATGTCTTGGGTTTCTTGGGCCAACGCCGACCCAGAGGCCGACACACCACCGAGGGCACAGCCAACCACGAGCCCGTAGGCCAAAAGTGCTGGGAAATTGAGGTGCGGGCGCATCCAGGCGCCTGACAGTGCAGAAGCCGGGCCACCCAGTTTTGACGCACACTGGCACACACTCACCCCATCGATGCCCGGCCTCGCCGTTCTGCTACATCTGCGCCGTGCGTGATTTGGACGAGCTCGTCGCCTTCATCGACGACGACCCAGGCCTGGACGGCCTCCGCGATGACGTCGTCCCCCGCCTCGACGACGACCCGGGCCACGACCTCTCCCACGCCCTCCGGGTGTCGCTCTGGACGATGCGCCTCGGAGGCGCGGCGGTCGGCCCCCGGACCGCCATCGCCGCAGCACTACTGCACGATGTGGTGAACCTGCCCAAGGACTCCCCCGAGCGCGGCCAGGCCTCGGAGCGCTCGGCCGCCGTCGCCGAGGCGCTGCTCCCGGTCTACGGCTTCAGGCCGGCAGAGGTCACCGAAATCGCTCAGGCTATCCGCGACCACAGCTACAGCCGCGGCGCGACGCCCACCTCTCCCCTCGGCAAGGCCCTCCAGGATGCCGACCGCCTCGAGGCTCTCGGGGCCCTCGGCGTCTTTCGCGCCGTGTCCTGTGGAGCGCGCATGGGCTCCCGGTACTTCCACGACCAAGACCCCTGGGGTAACGCCCGAGAGCTGAACGACCGCGCGTTTACCGTGGACCACTTCTTCGAAAAGCTCCTGCTCCTCGAAGGCACCATGCAAACCGACGGCGGGCGCCGGGAAGCGGGTCGTCGGACGGCCTTCATGCGCGCGTTCCTCGAAGAGCTCGCCGAGGAGATCGGGGCGGCGCTCCCGGACGCACCAACCGCCGTGACCGACTGACCGTCGAGGAGCCGCCGGCGGCTTCTCAGGCGAGGAACGCGTCGACGAGAGCGCGAGGGTCGGCCCCGGCGAGGGTGCGCACGGTCCGGCCGTCGGCGCACACGGTCTCACCGCGCATCACGCGGTGCTTGCACACCAGAAATCCCTCGGCGGTGTGGCCGATGGGCGTCGTCTCGACGGTGACCTGGTCCAGGGCCACGGCGCCGGCCCGGAAAGTGAGAGTCTCGGCGACGGGCCGGAGCGCGACCGGGCTGAGACCGGCGGTCGCCATATGGCGGCTGATCGCTTCGTCGCAGAAATCGAGGTAGGCCGGGTGGTTCACGTGGTCCAGGGGATCCATCCCGGTGAACCACACGTCGAAAGAGAAGCGCCGGGTCGGACCATCGATGGCCTCGAAGCCGGGCATCTCGACCGAGGGGTCTTCGACGTGGACCGGAAACGCATCGAGAAGGCCTCGACCCGCGCGCATGGGCGCCAGCTCCGCGCTCACGAAGACCCATTCCTGGGTGGCCGCGGCGACGAGCCCCGATTCGCCGAGGAGGCGCAGCTGGCGTGTCGAAAACATCTCCCGCCGAAAGCGGGAGACCCAGGTTCGGGCCCGGGTGCGCTCACCGTACTCGGCCTCGCGGTGATGGCACACGGTCATGGTGCGCACGATGAACGCCGCGCCCTCTTGGCGGTAACGCACCGGAGGCCACCCGGCGAGGGTCGACGCTTCGACCGCCGCTTCCTGGAAGCACCGCCACACGTCTCCGGCTCGCGCGGCGTCCCGCGCCGAAAACGCGTGGCGCGGGATGCGTAACGGAAACTCCCAAACAGGCTCGATCACGGCGGCTTCAGTTGCGATCAGTGGGTGCGAAGGTTCCAGGTCTTGGTGACCCGGCCCGACGTGTCGAAGCCGACGATCAGGATCGGCAGCGCACCGGTGCGGCCCTCCCCCATCTGGCCGACGGTGTAGAACCAGTCATTGCCATCGTAGCCATGCTCCTGACACCGGGGGTGCCGCGAGCACTGATCGCCACGGCCAATGGCCTCTTCGACCTCAGCGCGGAACATGCCGTGCAGAAGCGTATTGTCGAGGATGGCCTCGACGACGCGGCTGTTCTCCTGGCTCTCCTCGGGGCTGCTGATGTCGCGCTCGATGGCGGCGCGCAGCTGCGGCAGGCCCTCCTCGCGGGACATGGTGGCCCCGCACCCGGCCAGGGTGATGACCAGGGTGAGCAGTGAAGACGAGACGAGGGTGAAGATGGCGATGCGCATGGGGGCGGATGATACGTACCTCGGGACGCGTCCTGCAACGCTCACGGCGGAGCGTGCTCATCGCCTGGCGTCTCTTGCGTCTCTTGCGGCTCTCGGCGGGCCTCGGGCGACTCGGGCAGAGCATCACGCGCCTCGCACGCAGAGCTCACTCCCTCATCGCATGCCATGCCGTAGAGTTCCCTGGCCCGAGAGGGGTCCGCTTCGACCCCGCGCCCCTCGGCGGTAAGCCAAGCGAGATTGTTGCACCCCTCGGGGCTGCCAGCGCTGCAGGCGCGCTCGTAGAGTTCTCCGGCTCGGGCCTCGTCGACATCGACGCCGTCACCGAGGCGATAGCGGTTGCCGAGGTTGAAGCAACCGTCTCCGTGATTGGCGTCGCAGGCCTGGATGAACAAAGCGATCGCACGCTCGAGGTCCTCGGGCACGCCGACGCCGCGCTGGTAGAGCAACGCCAGGTTGTTGCACCCCGCAGCTTCACCGGCCGTGCAGGCCTGGTTGTAGTAGGTCGCAGCGCGCACGGGGTCCGTGGCGACGCCGCTGCCCTCCTCGTAGGCGAGGCCGAGGAACGCACACCCGTAGGGCACCTCGTGGCCGCACGCCCACTCGGCCCGGTCGAGAGCCTCGCTCCTCCGGCCCGCTGACCACGCAGCGTAAATCTCCGCTTCGCACCGGTCGGGCTCGCAGGAGATGGGGGTGTCTTCGGGGATGGGCTCGAGGGCGCCGCTCGGACTCACGCTGCCGCCGCCGCAGGCGGCGAGGAGGGACGCGCCGAGGGCGCCGAGGCAGAGGGGCCGAAACATCGAGGGAGACTAGCGAAAAGTAGGGCGGATGGCCCGGGCTCCGTGTCGATTGACTCGTACTCCGTCCCGACTACAGTGCGGCGCCATGATGCACGGAGCGGTCTCGAATATCCTCGGCGCAGTAGGGAATACCCCCCTCGTCAAGCTCAACCACGTCGCGAAGGATGTCGTCGCCGACATCTACGTGAAGTGCGAGCACATGAACCCGGGCGGCTCCATGAAGGACCGCATGGCGATCAACATGATCGACCAGGCCGAGTCTCGGGGCGAGCTCAAGCCCGGCGGCACGATCATCGAGGCCACCAGCGGCAACACCGGCGCGTCCCTGGCCATGATCGCCGCGGTGCGCGGGTACTCGTGCATCTTCATCATGCCGGACAAGATGAGCATCGAGAAGATCGCCGGGCTCCGAGCCTTCGGCGCGAAGGTCGTCGTCTGCCCGACCGCGGTCGAGCCCGACGACCCCCGCAGCTACTACTCCGTCGCCGAGAAGCTCGCGACGGACACCCCGAACTCGTTCTACACGCGCCAGTACCACAACATGGACAACCCCGAGGGCCACTACCAGTCGACGGGCCCGGAGCTGTGGGAAGAGACGAACGGCGAGATGGACGTCTTCATCGCCGGCCTCGGCACCGGGGGCACCATCTCCGGCACCGGCAAGTTCCTCAAAGAAAAGAACGCCGACATTCAGCTCGTCGGCGTCGACCCCGTCGGCTCGCTCTACTACGACTTCGTCAAGACCGGCCGGGTCACCAAGCCCTTCACCTACAAGGTCGAAGGCATCGGCGAGGACTTCTTCCCGTCGACGGTCGACCTCGACATCCTCGACGACATCGTCCGGGTCGACGACAAAGAGTGTTTCTTGATGACCCGGGAGCTCGTCCAGAAGGAAGGGCTCTACGTCGGTGGGTCCTCCGGGGCGGCGGTCGCCGGGGCCATCAAGTACGCCCAGCAGACCAAGAAGAAAGAGAACATCGTCGTTCTCATCTGTGACTCGGCCTCGAAGTACATCTCGAAGATCTTCAACGACGACTGGATGCGCGACAACGGCTACCTCGAAGAAGAGAGCGGCCTCGGCGTCGTGGCCGATCTGCTGAAGACCAAGAGCAGCGGCGTGATCACGGCCAAGCCGACGGACCGGGTTCGGGACGTCATCGGCAAGATGAAGGACCACGGCATCTCGCAGCTCCCGGTGGTGAAGGACGGCAAGCTCGTCGGCGCCCTCGCCGAGGTGGACCTTCTGCGTTTCCTCGTCGGCGGCGAGTACTCCCTCAACAGCACCGTCGAGCCCCTCGTCGAGAGCCAGTACGCGACCTGCACGCCTCAGACCAAGCTCGAGCTCGTCCAGACCATGCTCGGCGACGTGAAGATGAGCATCGTCCTCGAAGGCGACGACGTCATCGGGGTCATCACCAAGATCGACCTGATCGACTTCCTGGTGAAGCTCGCTTCTTAGAGCGCTCTTCCGAGCCGCTCGAAAAAAAGCGGTCACGAAACGGGCGCTCGTCGCCACGGACAGGGCAGATCCGTGAAGCGTCCATTCTTTTCAGCCCTTCTCGCCATCGCCGTTGCCCTGCCGCTGCTCGCCGGAGGAGCGCCGGGTCGGGCCCAAGACGGCCAAAACGGCCAA
>QMMC01000072.1 GCA_003647065.1 Deltaproteobacteria bacterium
CTCTGCCACGTCGTCGCCTCGGGATTCACCGCGACGCGCCTCGAAGGGTGCACGCCGGTGGACCCCACGAAGCTGGCGGCCGCCCTCGCCGACCTCGACCCGAACCTCCCGGACCCCGGCGCTCACGCCCGGGCGCTGCCGGTCGTGAAGGGAAGCCGTCCGCGCATCGTGCGCGCGCTCCTGCGCACCGCCGCCCGGGAGGTCGCGAGGCATGAGGAAGACCGCCGGGCCCGCCTCGCCCAGACCGAGAGCGAGACCCCGGGCCTTTGGGGCATCGTCGGCCGGTCACCGCAGATGATGGGGTTCTTCGAGCAGCTGCGCCGGGTCGCCAACAGCGACGCGACGGTGCTCATCGAGGGCGAGAGCGGGACGGGGAAAGAGCTCGTGGCCCGGGCCCTCTTCGAGCACGGCCGGAGAGCCCGCGAAGCCCACATCGCCCAGAGCTGCGCGGTGATGAGCGACGAGCTCCTCGAGAGCGCCCTCTTCGGCCACGTGCGCGGGGCCTTCTCCGGGGCGACCCGGAGCAACGACGGCCTCTTCGGCGCCGCCGAGGGGGGCACCCTCTTCCTCGACGAGGTCGGCGAGATGAGCCCGGCGCTCCAGGTGAAGCTGCTGCGCGTGCTTCAGGACGGCAGCTACATGCCGGTCGGCGCCACCAGCGCCAAGAAGGCCAACGTCCGGGTGATCACCGCCACCCACCGGAGCCTCACGGACATGGTGGACCGGGGCGAATTTCGCCAAGACCTCTTCTACCGCTTGCACGTCGTTCCGCTCCGGCTCCCCCCCCTCCGGGAGCGCCCCGGGGACGTGCGCCTCTTGGTCGCCCACTTCCTTCGCGATGCCGAACACCTGCCGCGCCGAGTCTCGGACGCCGCCTGGGCGTGCCTCGAGCGCTACCCCTTCCCCGGCAACGTCCGCGAGCTGCAAGCCGAGGTGCAGCGCTGGGAGCTGACCGCCGCTGGCGCCGAGGAGATCGGCCCCGAGCACCTCTCGGACGCCGTCCGGCGCGCCGGCGGATACGGCGACGCGGCCGGCGCCGGCGCCGAGCAGGCCGCCGCGGCCGCCGCCGGGAGCGGCTCCCTCAAAGACGCCGTCGAAGAACTCGAACGCGCCCTCATCCGCCGCGGCCTCGAACGCACCGCCGGCAACCGCACCCAGCTCGCCAAGGAGCTGGACATCAGTCGGACCACGTTGAACCAGCGGCTGAAGCGCTACGACCTCGACTGAGCTCGCAGCGTAGGTGCTCTAGAGTTCGAGTGCCTTCTTGGTGAACGCCGCCGCGATCTTTTGACGCGCGTCGTTCGAGAGCGCACGGGGCAGCACCACTCCGACCGTGAACTTGTCGTCGTCGGCGCCGGGGACGAGGATGCCAACGAGCCAACCCGTGTCGAGTTCGACGCTGACCGACAGCGCAATTCCCAGTGTGCCGGCGAGTTCATCCGCCTGCTCGAAGGCGACCGTGAGCCGCGCCCCGGTCTCGTCGATGTCGGCCTGGGGAAGGCTCCCGCTCGCCGCAATGGTCAGTCCGCGCCCGTCGACGACAAACGCCGCCTCGGCCTCGAGAGCTTCTACACACCAGTCGAGCATGCGGCCCCAGCCAACCGAACCGGCCATCTCGCCGGACCAAGGCACCGCCCCATCGAAGCTGACGAGCTCGCTGGAGTCGGGGGCGGGGGCAGGGACCGAGGCCGCCGCGGGGGCCGAAGCCGCCGTGCCTTGGGGCGCCCCAAAGCGCACCCCTCCCCGCGAAAAGCGCACGTAGTCGCTCGAATCATCCCCCTCGGCGTCCTCTGCGTCCCTCGCAACCTTGGCGTCGACGTCGCGTCCCTTCAGCCGGGCCGAGAAACGCGCCGCACGCTCGAGGTCATAGGAGCTGTCGTTGCGCTTGCTCGACATTGCCCGCCTCCGTTCCAGTCAGTTCGTTCATCAGGTTGCTGATTTCGTTCGCCAGCATCTCGAAGCGTCGCGCCTCGGGGCGCTTGGGGCCACTGAGGTACGCAAGCGGCAAGCCCGTCTCGCTAGCCTCGAGGAAGACGTCGGCGCGGGGGATGATCGTCTCGAAGACCCCGGCGAGGTCACGCCAGCTCTGGATCAGCACCTCGAGCGATGCTTGGTTGCCGCGATCGACCATCGTGGGCAGCAGCCCCAGGAGCTCGAGGCGCTCATTTTCGTTTCGTTTCACGTGGTCGATGACCCGCAGGATCTGGTGCACCGAGCGCAGCGCGAGGGGCTCCCCTTGAAGCGGGACCAGGGCGAAATCGCTCGTGGCGAGGGCGGCACGGGTCGGCATGCCCAGCCCCGAGGGGGTGTCGATGAAAACGTGATCGAAGCCTCCCTCGACGGATTGAAAGAGTTCTTCGAGAACCCCTTCTCCGAGCAGCGCCTGCTCGAACTCGCACACGTCGACGGCGTCGAGTTTGCCCCGGGGCAGAATCGAGAGCGCCGACAATTTGGTCTGGATGACCGCGTCGGAGGGCTCGCAGGCGCCCATCAATACGTCCGCGATCCCCGAGAGGGCGACGTCCCCCTGGCACAGCGAGTGGCCGATGCCTCCCTGGGGGTCGAGGTCGACGATCAACGTTCGGTCCCCCCGTTCGGCCATCGCCAACCCGAGGTTGAGGGTCACCGTGGTCTTTCCCGCGCCGCCCTTTTGGCTCGCGATGGTGGTTCTACGGGTCATGACGACTCTCCCTTGGGTTCCGGAACGTGGCCAAGCTCTCGCAGGCGTTCGATATTGGTGCGCACGGTGGAATCACCGGGCTGGATTTCCTCGGCCTCCTGGAAGGCCGCCGCGGCTGTGGCGAAGTCCTTGGTCAGGAGCGCCATCACGCCGTCGTCCACCAGGCGGTTAAACTCTTTTTGCATCGGCGAAAGCTCCACCGGAGGCTCCGGCGCGGCTTCGTCGTCTTCCTCTGCGAAGGCTCGCTTCGTATCGTCGGCATCGATCGAGGAGAGGCCCTCCGCAGGGCCGGCTGCGGCGGCGAAGGCGTCTTCGAGGTCGTCGCCGCCCATGCGCGGGGGCATCGACGAGTAGCGCTGGGCCCGGTCGACGAGGCCCTCGCGGTTGGACTCGTCGAGGAGACGGGCCGTGTCCATGAGAAGAGACTCGGCGGAGCCCTCGAGGCGCCTCACCGCAGGGAGGTTTCGGGCGGTCCGGCAACGCACGCGAGCATCGTCGCTCCACGCGACCCGAGCAAACGCTTCCTTGGGGCTCCGGTCCCCGGCAGACGCGTCCCAGACCTCCCCATCGCGCACGCTGATCTCGCCCTTCGAACCGTCAGGCCAGGTCGCCTCGATGACGACGGACCTGCGCCCCATGCTCGCGAGCTGGATGAAGTCGGGGACCGAAAAAGGCTCCGGGGCCTCGGATCTCCGCTCGAGTTTGGTGCGCACCATCTCGCGGATTTCGTGGAGGGCGACCGGTTTCTCCATCACCTCGATGTTGGCGTTCGGCGGGAGCTGAGCCCGGTAGGCTTTGAGGTAGGCCGATACGTAGACGATCGGGACGATGAGCCCCCGGCGACCGAGCTCCCCGAGGAGCTCGATCCCGGTGCGGCCGGGCATGTCGATGTCCGAGATGATCAGGTCCGGGGGGCGCCGGTCGATGAGCACGAGGGCATCGTCGACGCTGCCCGCATCCACGACGTCGATCCCATCCATCTTGGACAGGCCCCGGGCGAGGGACGCCCGCAGCATCGCCTCGTCCTCGACGATGAGCACCAGACTCATCGGTCAGGAATGGTGAATTCGGGAACGATGAGGTCGACTCCGCACTCGAGGGCTTCACACCAGTCGATGAAGCGTCCGACCTGCTCTTTGCCCTTGAAGACCGCGCCGTGCTGCGGGGCGATGATCTCGATATCGAGGGGCCGGACCATGCGCGCCCAGGCCGCCATGACCGCATTGGATGCCATGTAGCGCTGATGAAAACCTTCCATGGCCGGGATGTGCGCGTCGAAGTCGGTGACCTCGCGGTAGTCGATGCCCACCGAAGCACCGAGGTCACCCGAGTAGAGGATCTTCGAGGTCGGGTCGTAGACCTGGAAGTTGCCGCAGGAGTGGAGGAAGTGCGCCGGGAGGACCAGGAGCTCGGAGCCGCCGAGGTCGAGGCGCATGCCTCCATCGGGGATCCCGTGGAGGCGCTCGGCGACGAGGTGGTCGAGGCCAAAGTGCGGGATGAACCGCAGCCACAGATTGGAGGCGTAGGCCTCGGCGTCGGTGGTCATCAGCCATCCGTTGGCGGCAGCGACGATGTCCGGGTCCTGGTGCGACAGGAAGAGGTATTTGAGGGACCCCTTGCCCAGCAGGGAACGGGTCTCGGAGAAGACCTTGTTGTAAATCTTGTGACCACCGGGGTCGAGGATCATGCCGGCGTCACCGTGCACGATGAGGTGCTGGTTCGCCTGCACAGCGATCCCGCCCTGAGCGAAATCCTCGAGGAGGAAGTTCTTGTGATTGCCGTTGTCGAAGAGCGTTAGGTTGCCCACGGTTTCCTCCTTAGAGAATCTTCTTGATGGCGGTGACCGCGCGGGAAAGGTCGAGGAAGATCAGCCCGAGCTTCGCGTCCTCGCTGGTGAGCACCAAGAGCATCGTGCCCTCGGCGGCGCGGACCATGACCGCGTAGCCGCGTTCACCCCGGATGAGCACTTGTTGGAGGTCACCGCGTTCGAGCTCGTTCGCGGCCCGACCGCCGAGGCTCAGGAGCGTCGCGCTCATCCCCGCGATGCGCATCTCCTCGACGTGTTGAGGAAGCGCGCTCGCGATCATCAACCCGTCGTCCGAGATGAGCGCGCTCGCCTCGATATCGGGGGTCCCCGATTGCAACGCCCGGAGGGCCTGGTTCAGCTGTTCGACTCTACTCATTTTCGCCTCCTAGTTGTGCGGCTCCCCACAGCAACCTCGCAAGTCTACCCTGATATTGGAACCGCAATGCGTACCTGCTTCCCGAACCCCGGTACCGATTTGATCGTCAATTCACCCCCGGCCTCCTCGACGACCCGACGACAGAGCGCGAGCCCGATCCCGCTCCCGCTCACTTTGGTCGTGAAGAAGAGGTCCGTCGCCTTGTCCAGCACGTCCGGGCTCATGCCCGAACCCGTGTCCACGACCGAGAGCTCGCATACGCCCGTCGCCTCGTTGAAGCCGGCGGCAAGACGCACCGCGCTACCCCGCTCGCAGGCGTGGATGGCGTTGGTGATGAAGTTGAAAACCAGCGCCCGGACGACCGAGGGGTCGATGGGCAGGAGCGGCATGTCGTCCACGACGTACTTGAACTCGACGCCGGCATTCTTGGCCCGGGTTTCGAGGACTCGGCACGCCTCGCGACAGGCGTAGTCGACGGGACCAAGGCGCTTCGCTCGCAGCTTGCGATGCACCGCCCCGATGCCCTCGAAGCTCAGCGCCATGCGGCGCAGTTCCGAGAGCACCGCGTGCAAGTCCTCCTGCACCGGGCCGGCGGAAACCTCTTCGAGGAGCACCTCGACCGACGTCATGATCGCCGCCAGAGGATTCTTGAGCTCATGGAGAAGGGACGGCAGCGCCTCGCCTATCGCCGCGAGGCGGAGGAGCTTGTCGCGCTCCCGCTGGATATTGATAAAACGCGTGATGTCCTGAAAAACGATGACTTCCGCGGCGCCGCCGACCGGCGTCGAGGTGTATCCCAGGGTCCGCTCCTCGCCGCCCACGGTCCGGATCACGCGGCCTTCCCCACGCTCACCGTCAGCGGCGGGGAGTCCCGGGTCGGGGACGCCCATGACGTCACCGAGGGGTTGACCCACGAGCTCCGTCACGGATGCACCGAGGACCTTCGCGGCGCGGTGATTCGCGTACCGAACCCGCCCCCCGGCGGAGACCACGACAGCCGTCGGCAGGGCGTCGAGGACCGCACGGTCCGGGATTTCGATTCCGATGCGGACTGTCTCCTCCTTCCAGCGCGGGCCATGAGCCGCAGACACCAGGAATGTGGGCACGTTCACCAATCCGCCAAGGGGGGGGAGCAAATTCGGCACGCGCACCACGCGAGCCACGCCCACCAAAGAGGCGCACTCATCGTGCCCATCATCGTCTCGATCCATTCCGCCTGCGCCTCTCGAACCACGAACGTCGCAGGTTCGGCACGCGTCGTCTGTCAGGGTTTTCCTGTCACCAAACAGGGACACGCAAAAGAGGCCCCCTCACCTCGATGTCACCCCGGTGTCACCCCGATATCATCGAAGCGTCACTGACGTTCGAGGACCCAGTAGCGCCAGCTGACCGGATGAAATACGTAGTAGTCCATGGTGAGCAGGTCACCCGCGATGCAGTACGACGCCGGCGGGTCATCACCGATGGTGAGCTCGTCGCCGACGACCGCGTAGGTCGCGGTGTTGGTATCGGCCTCGACGATGGGGTCGCCGACGCAGGTGCAGCTGCCTTCGTAGGTGCAGGTGGCTCGACCGTTGCCAAAGTTGGCGCAGCGTTCCTCTGGCGTGGTGCCGGTGGTCACCGCCGCCGCCAAGCATGCGTCGGTGAAGCTCCACGTCCCGACGAGGGTCACCGTGGTGTCGATGTCGACGGTTCCGTCCGCGTTGAAGGTCAGCGTGCCGGTGTGGGTACCATCGCAAACCGCCTCGTTACCGGCGCCCACGCACTCCGCCCGGTCGTCGTAGGGGTGTTCGCAGAGGGCCGCGGCCGCCGCCGGGTCGTCGGGGCAGAGGGAGCGAAAGGCCCACGTACCGGTCAGGTCGCCGCCGCAAGCGGCGTAGTCGACGACTGGGCAATACGCGTCGGCAACCGCGGCGTCCGAGGGCGGGACGGCATCCGCCGCGTCGGCAGCGCCACCGTCTGTTGCGGCACCGTCACCATCGCAGGCACCGAGGCAAAGTGGCACCAAGAAAGCGCCCACGAGAAACGAGGAGCCGAGACGGTTCATCGCTCCACACTACGCCCTGCCGACCGTTCGAGCGATAGCCGTCCAGCGCGCCGCGAATCGACTCAGCCGAGGTCCACCGAGAGCACGGCCTCTTCGACGTCGGCCACCTGGGGGTCGAAGAACTCGGCGTCGCCGCCGGCTTCGACGAGGTAGACGCGGTCACCGTGGACGAAGATGGTCGCCCAGTAGCGATGCAGGCGTCCGCCGTGGTCGGTCTGGTACCGGATCTGGATTCCCGAGGTGCCGGTCGCCGCCTCGACCTCGAGGACCTCGACCGCTTCGTAACGCTGACGGAGGCGTCGGTCGATGGCTCCGGCCCAGAACGCGAGGTCGCCCTCGGGGTCGTTGTCCATCGCCCGGACTCCGAGGACCACGCCGTCCGCGTTGGTTGCGCGGAAGTCGTAGGCGTCGTCTTCGATGGAGACGAAACCTGGGGGCGTGGCGAAGTGGGCGGGATGCGCGCAGCCGAAAGCGGCGAGGACGAGGACGAGACGCAGGACAGCTTGGGCGAAGTGGTTCATGGCTCTTCCTTCGTGACTCTTTGAGTTCTTCTTCACGTTGTTCATCGTCGGTTTCATTTCGCGCCTCACGTCAGGTCCAGGAGCCGGCCGAGGCCCGTGTCGTTCAGCCACTGAATCGGAAGGTCCAGGAGGCGCGCCGGGGGCGGCGGGGTCGGCGCTTCGACAACGACGGTGGTCTCTGGCGGGGCCACCACCACCGGCGCGGGGTTGACGTGAATGGTGACCAGCGAGAACGCGACCCGGGAGCGCAGGTAGCGCAGGCGCCCCTCGGCTTGGTCGATCTGCATCGACACGCGCTCGAGCTCGGTCTGCACCCGCAGCGCCTCTTCGATCGTCGTCGCTCGCGCGAGGAACGACTCGAGGCGCTCTCGCAGACCCCGGAGGTTGCGCAGGCGCACGTCGAGGTCGTGGTACTCCTCGGAGACATCCTGGGCCGTCACCCGACGGCTCTTCACATCACCGAGCTGCTCGACGTCGGCGAGGCTCTCGCGAAAGAGCCGCGAAGGGACTCGGACCGACACCGAGGTGTCCGTCCTTCCGGCGAGGTAACCGCCGAAGGACACGGCGCCCTCGATGATTCGCTCGATGGTTGTGACCACTTCCCCGGCCGGAACCTCGATGCGCATGTCGGCGGTGTAGATGAGCAGCGGAGCGGGAAGGTCGGGGATCTGAATCGGGTCGTTCGGGTCACGCTCCCCGTCGCCACCACCGCCCCGGCGCGTCGTGACCGTATTGACCGTCGAGGCCACCAAGTTCGGCGGCGTTCCCCCGGCATCACCGCTCGCGTCTTCGCCGCTCGTTGCTGCGAGGCCAGTCGCCGGCGGGTTCGTAACCGTCGAGGCCGCCACCTCAGCGCCCATCGCGTCGGCATCTGTAGCGGCGCCTACGTCCTGATACGGCTCCCCGGGGCCCCCTCCGTACGCGTCGGACTGCCCGAGCATCGGCGCTGCCCCTCCGCAACCCGCGGCCACGACAGCCAACCATAGACAAACGACTCGGCGCATTTCCCACCTCCCAAGCAATGTGGTTCGGGGGGGTAACGTGCCGGGTTCATCGTCCTTACACTTCGGGACCGGGTGTATCGTTGGGGAGGCGCATCGATCCGCGCCAATCGACTTTTTGGCCAAGCCCATGCCCAAGACGGACGAACTCGAACTCTTGGTGATCCGCCCCGGCGTCTGCTACGCGGCCCTCGGCGACCTGGTCTTGCTGCTCTACCGGGACACCCCATCCGTCGATGACGTGAAACGACGGGAACCGCTCCTCGCCAGAGTCGCGCGGCAGCCTCCCGAGGGCGCCGCGTTCCTCTCGGTGATCGAACGCAGCATTTCCCGCAGCCTCCCGGACGGACCGGCGCGGAAGGAGACCGCGCGGCAGGTCGAAGCCTACAAAGGCGTGCTCCGGGCCGGCGCCATGGTGCTACTCGGAGACCGCATCGAAGTCAGCCTCGTGCGCACGATGCTGCGCAGCCTGCTCTTCCTGAAACGCGGGCCGGTCGACTTGCGATTTTTCGCGAGCATCGACGAGGCCGCGTTGTGGTGTGTCGAGGCTCTGGGCCACCGAGCCGTCGAACGCCCTCGCCGAGTGGCCAGCATCGTCGACGCGATTGAACAGATGAGAGCGCAGGCGGGTTTCGCCCCGGACGACCCCCGGGGCTCTCTCGTGGGGGGCTAGCTCTTCAAGAGCATACGAAGAGCCCGAGGCCTGTACCTACGAAGTCACAGGTATTGTCGGAGGCGCAGCTGGCGTTCTCGGGGTTTGCGGCCGAAGCGGCGGTGGCGGCGGTGACGCACTCGGCGTCGCCGGTGCACGCCCTCGAGCAGACAGTACCGCCGCAGTATTCGTCGAAATCATTGAAGTCCCAGCAGACGTTCTCGGCGCACTCGGAGTCCATGGTGCAGCTGGGGGTGCCCGTGGCCATGCGGCCGGCCGCGTCGAAGGTCGCGTCAGGCGCGGCGGAGTCGGTCACGGCGGAGTCGGTGGGCGACGCGTCAGCCGCGGCATCGGTCGAAGAATCTGGCGCCGAAGAATCCGTAGAGGCATCGCCCGTTCCGGAGTCCGTGGATGCGTCCGGCATCGAGGAATCCGTGGTGGTCGAGTCGTCACCGCACGCAACGGCCAGAGAGATGAGCAAAGAAGCAAGAAGTAGTAAAGTACGCATACAGGGAGGGTAGCAGGCCCATTGACGATGACGACGACCATCCGGCGACCCAGCCCTTGCCGGACCACTTTCCGGGCGTAATTCCCCTCCATGAGCAACTTCGCCACGCCCGCCTCCGAATGGATGACCACCCCCATCCGCATGGTCGACCGAACGACCCCCGCCGTCGATGCGGAGAGGATCCTCGAGCAGTATTCGATGTCCGCCCTCGGCGTCAGCGATGGCGGCGTCTTGGTGGGTGTCGTCACCCGAACCGACCTCCTCGCGACCTCGTCCGCCGAGCCCGGAGAGACCCTGCGTCTATCCGACGACCCGATCGGGGACCTGATGACCGCCCACCCGATCACCATATCGGCCGACACGGAGCTCTCGACGGTCGCCAAGAAGATGCTCGATGAGCGCATCCACCGGGTCTTCGTGGAGAAGGACGGGGCGCCGGTGGGGGTCGTTTCGACCCGCGACCTGGTGCGCGCCGTGGTCGAAAAGCGGGTGCGCACCCCGGTGGTCGAAATCGCAACCAAGTCCGTGGTCCGGGTCTCCCCCGACGATCCGTTGGCCCTCGCGGTCGACCGCCTCGAGGTCTCGAACAAGCACGGTCTGGTCGTCGCCGAGGGCGGCTGGCCCCTCGGGACCTTCTCCCAGGTCGACGCGCTCCTCGCCCGGGCCCACGATCCCCGGACCCCGGTCGAGGAGGTCATGAACCTGCGCATCCTCTCAGTGCCGCCTTCGATGCCCCTCTACCGAGCGGCTCAACAGGCGCTTTCCATGGACGTCCGCCGGATCCTCGTCGTCGACAATGGCATCGTGGGCGTGGTCAGCACCTACGATTTCGCCCGGGTCGTACGCTGACTTTGTTGGCGCTCTGTCACCTGTTTCTGGGACGAGCCCGGAGGGGTCGCTGGGATTGATCCACGTCAATCCCGAGCCCACTCCGGATCCCACATTGTGTGCATGAGCCCGCAAGAGGTACCGCGAGAAGGTGCCACCGTGCGGGGGGCCGCTTTGCTTCTAATGGCGTTCACGGGCCTCGCTACGGCGGCGTGCGTCGATAGCCCTGACGATGTCTTCGAACGGGAAGCCCTCCCCGTGCTCCAAAGCCGATGCGCGTCATCGACCTGCCACGGGGTAGATGAAGGAGCACCCTGGCCGACCGTCGAAGGGCTCTTCTTCCGACTCGATGGAGACGGTGCCATCGCCGACGTCGCGGCCGCTCGGGAGGTCGCCCGGGCACGAATCGTCACCGTCGAACCGGCAGGGCTCTCGACTCTGGTCCGCATCCCCATGCCGAGGTGGGCCGACGGCGGACCTCACGTCGGGGGCGCCCTCTTCAGCGGCCCTGAAGACCCGATGGCCATCGCGCTGACCCGGTGGGTCGACAGCGAGGTCGACGGGAGCGGCGGAGAAGACCTCGAGCTGAGCGAGAGGGAACAACTTTTTGCCGGCACGGTCCTCCCCGTCCTGGCCAACCGCTGCGGTTTCGCCGGGTGCCACGGCCCGACCGAGGTCGCCTTCACGGCGTTCCGGGGACGCCCCGATCGGGAGACCGGGCTCTTCGCGCCCCAGGATGTGCGCGCCGCCTACCGAACAGCCCGCAAGCACCTGGACCTCTGGGGCGCCGACCCCCTCTCCTCGCGCCTGCTCCGAAAACCCCTAGGCCCCCTCGCGGGAGGGCTCGTGCACCGCGGCGGTGACGGAACGTTCTTCTCCGATGCCCCCCTCGACCGCCCCACGGACTCGGACGAGTTCCAAGCCATGGTCACCTGGGCTCGGGCCGAACGCGACGCCCTCGGGGTGGTAGACGGGCAAGTGCCGTCGGCCCTGCTCTTCGTGCGCGGCCCCGTCGCCGCCCGGGCGCCCTACCGCATCGAAGCGGGGCCTACGGGCAGCGACCTCTACCTCGCGGCCTACCCGCCGGTCCCCGGAAACGAAGAGAACCTGACGGCGGCGCTGCACCCCGAGGGGCCCGCCGAGGTCCGAGACCCGGCCATCTCTCACGACGGCACGCGAGTGGTCTTCGCCATGCGTCGGGGGGCCGAGAGGCTCTTCGCGCTCTGGGAGATCGACCTCGGGACCCGCGAGTCACGGCGCGTATCGCCGGAGACCGACCCCGGCTCCTTCGTGCAACCCAACTGGGCCGCCGACGGGCGCGTCGTCGCCGCCTGGGACGGCCACGGCGAGGTAAAGGCCGACGGCGAGGGCGTGCCCACGGAGATCGTAGCCATCGACCGGGACCAGAGCCTCGAGCGGCTCACCTGGACCCCAACGCCCGAGATGTCACCCGCCATGCTCGCGGCGGGCAAGACCCGAGGAGAGCTCATCTTCGGCACCCGTCGCCGGGGCGAAGCCGGGGACGAGGGGGTGCTCTTTCGATTCCCGCTCTGTCACGACAGCCGGTTCCACGGCGAGCCCGAGTACCACGTGCAGTTCGGCGCCAGCACCGCGCCCATCGCGTTGCTCGTGGCCCGAGACCTGCCCGATGGGCGCCAGGTCCTGATCGGCCTCGACAATACGGACGTCGCCGATGACCGCGGGCGCCTCGGCGTCCTGGACCGCTCCCTCGGCCCCGTCGTCCCAGAGGATGCCGTCGACGAGGTGAGCATGGGAGGGTACCGGCCCGCGGTTACCTGGCTCGATACGAACGCTCGGTGGCGTGACCCGGCGGTGCTGCCCGACGGGCGCGTGCTGGCGGTCGCCGATGACCCAGAGACTCCCGGCGAAGACGCGCTCTACCTCGTCACCCTGGCCGGTGGGGTCGGCGGCGCGTCCCTCGATTCGGCCGAGCTCTTGCTCGCCGCGCCGGGAGAGACCATCCGATCGCCAGCCCCGGTCTTCGTGCGCCCCCCCGAAGACGACGGACACGAAGAGGTGACCGACCCGACCTTCGACCGGGGATATCTGGTGCTCCGGGACGTCGCGGTCCTCGAGGTCCTCTACGGACGCGTCGGCCCCCGTGGAGTACGCACCTTGCTCGAAGAGATCCGGGGCGTTCGCCTCCTCGCCTGGGAGGGCCCGCCGGCGGCGGACTTCGGTTTCTACGATGACGGGGGAACGACGGTCGGGCTCACGGACCGCCCCCCCGCCCGAGTCCTCGCGGAGCACACCCTACCCGCCGATCGCTCGGCCTGGCTCGAAGTGCCGGCGCGCACGCCCATCTTGCTCCAGTGGCTCGACGACCGGGGCATGGTGGTCGGCAATCAGCTGGACCGCTGGTACTTCGCCGAAGGAGCCGAGTCGGTACCCGGGGGGACCAACACCGACACCTACGCCCACAACTGCACGGGGTGCCACGGCTCCATGTCCGGGCGCCCCGAGGACGCCTTCGGCCTCGAGCCGGACGCGATCAGCGCGGCATCGGTGACCATGGCAACCTATAGAGACCGCGACCGTCGCCTGCCGCTGCCTCCGTCAACGATGCCCATGGTAGGCGCCGTCGTCGATTACCGCGGGAGCATCGCGCCGGTCTTCGAGGCGACCTGCGCATCGAGCGCCTGCCACGGAGGGGATGACCCCGCGGCGGCGCTCCCCCTCGACGGACGCACCGGGGCGGGTCGTTTCTCCGCCGCCTACGAGCAACTCATGACCCGCTTCATCGACCGCGACGGGCTCCGAGCTCGGCGGAGCACACTGGTGGAGCGTCTCGTCGGGGCAGAGCTCGAAGCCGATGCGCCGGTCCTCGGGACGTGCCCGCCCGGGGGCGCCGACGACTCGCTGGTCCGCGCAGTCGCCCAATGGATCGAGTCCGGGGCTTTCTACGATGCAGACGCGCGGGAGACGCCTTGATCCGCGCAGCGTATTTGAGCGCGCTCCTGAGCACGGCCATCTTGGCATCATCAAGCATCGCCGGGTGCGATGGCCCGGAGTCGTCCCTCACGCTCCTCGAGACGGGGCCCCTAGGCGCCTACGCGACCGAGGTGCAGCCCCACGTCGCGGAGCGCTGCGCCTCGGGGGGATGTCATGGGCGCGCGGACCGACGCCTGCGCCTCTACGCGCCAGGTCACTACCGCGCCGACGCGAGCCGGCTGCACCTCGACGAGCCCCTGACCCAGCAAGAGCTCGGAGAGAACGCTCGGCGCCTGGCCGCCTTTGCCCACGGCTCGGAGCTCGAGAGCTCGGAACTCTTCTGCAAGCCCCTCGCCCTCGAGGCCGGCGGATGTGCCCACGGCGTCGGTGAAGTCTTCGTCGACTGGACGGATCCCACCTGCCTCGCCCTCGAGCGATGGCTCAGCGGCCGGGCCCCGGTCGACGGGGGGCTGCCATGACGGCCCGTTGCACCAGGAGCCGCACCCGCCACACCCGGCGGTCTTGGCTCTCTGCCCTCGCCGTGGGGGCCTCGGTGGCGCTCTTCATGTCGCTCTTCCTGCTGGCCGGCTGCGCGACGGTGCAGCCCTGGGAGCGCGGGCGACTCTCCCACCGGACCATGCGCGAAGGCGCCGAGCCCGAAGCCGACAACATGGCCGCCCACGAGGCGGGGGCGCGCGAAGGCGCATTGACGCCCGGTGCGAGTGGTGGAGGCGGCTGTGGCTGCAACTAAACAGCATCGCCTGGAGCGCGATCCACGGCGCGATCTGGCCCCGGTTCCTGCGCTGCCTGCTCAGCTACTCTACGTAGCCTGCGCGGGCTGCTCGGCACCGAGACCACCTCGCTTGCGTCTCACGCTCCATCCGACACTGTTTAACCTCCGAGCACGCGCCGCCCTCGTGTTGGTGCTGCTGCTGACGGCGGCCGGGGCCCGGGCCGATGACCGCGTCGGGGCCTCGGTCTTCGTGCACAGCGACGACGATGGGCTCCTCGTCGTGCATCCCGTCGCCACGGCGGTGGTCGCGGTCCAGGAAGAGACCCACGTCTCGGCACGCTACGACGCCGATGTGGTGAGCGCGGCCACGGTCGACGTGCGTACCAGCGCGAGCCCCCATGGCTTCGATGAGACGCGCCACGGGGGCGGCCTCGGCGTTACCCACGACCTGACCCGGACCCTGCACCTCGGCCTCGGCTACGGCATCAGCTATTCGCCGGACTACATGACGCACTCGGGGGCCGCGTCACTTTCAGTCGAAGACGACCAGCGCATCCACACGGTGGGGCTCTCGCTCGCGGCCGCCTACGACTCCGTCGGCCGAACCGGAGAAATCGACTGGGTGGGGCATGTGACCAACCTCGCCAGCGAGCTCTCGTGGACCGCTGTGCTCTCGCCGGTCGCGGTGATGGACCTCGTGGGAGCCCTCGAATGGAAAGACGGCTACCAGGAAAACCCCTATCGCTACGTGCCCATCGAGTCCGGCTCCGGCCAGTCGGTGGTCTACGTGACCGAAGAGGTCCCCGACCAACGCCTTCGGGGTGCGCTTCGGGGCCGACTTCGCCTCGCCCCCGAAGACTGGCTCTTCCTGCGCGGCTCCTATCGCTTCCACATGGATGACTGGGGCGTCGCGGGTCACACCGTCCGAGCGCGCGTTGCCGCCGAGGCCAGCGACCGGTGGCTGCTTTCGCTCAACGGCCGGTTCTACTCGCAGCGAGCCGCGTCGTTCTACCAGGGCACCTACAGCACCCTGCCCTACATACCCGACATCCGGACCAAGGACCGCGAGCTCGCCCACAGCTGGTACCTCGCCGGGGGCGCGAGGGTCGAATACGAGATGGGGGGGTGGCTCGGCTTCGCGTGGCGCGTCGACCTCCGAGGCGAGGTGAAGTGGCAGCGCTACTTCGATACACCCGTCCTTCCCCAGCGCACTTCGGTGACGGTGGGCTTCGGCCTATCCATAGAGAGGTAACTTGATGTTTCGAATGACGATGCGCGTATTGTTTTGCCTGACGCTGGCCGTTCCCCTCGTCGGCGCATCGGCCTGCGACCCCAATGAGCCGACCGACGCGGGCATGGACGCGAGCTGTGACATCACCGTCGCCATCGGCACCGGCGACCGTGACTCCTTCACTCCCGTGGCAGCCGGACAGAACACCGAGCTCATCCTCGGATTCCAGGGCTTTCGGATGATCGCCTTGGCGCTCCAGGTGGGCGGCCCGGCAGCGGACACCGCGGACCTCACGACCTTCATCAGCGTCACCGACACCGACATCGAGCTGAGTCAGAACAACCGCCGCATGCCCATCGTCGACGGGACCGGCGGAGACCGAATCGTCGAAGACCACCTGATCTTCTTCAACGACGCCCCGGCCTCGGAGCTGGTGGGCCGGGAGGTGCATGTGGAGCTGATCACGCGGTCCGGCGGTTGCATCGGGACCGCCACCACGAGCCTCACCCTCGTCGACGAGGACGACTGCGTCGACCCCGACATCGTCATTCCCGACGCGGGCACCCTCGACGGCGGCGTCCCCGATGGGGCCGTCGTATGTGAGACGATGTGATGAGGCGAGTGCCGGTGCGATGGGCCGCCTTGGCCATCCTGTTGTCACTACAGGCGCAGCTTTCCGGCTGCAGTGATCCGCCGAGCGCCCCCGAGGCGCCGCGGGAGCTCATGCCCGTGGACAATCCCTTTGGGCCCGACGACCCCCTGTGGTCCGAGCAGCCCCATCGCGACCGGCCATCAACGATGCTTGCGCACCCGGACGGGGAGCGGATCATCGTCGCCCTCACCGGGCCCGAGAACGACCCCGGCCGCGAGGTGGCCATCGTCGACGCCGAGACCCTGGCCACCGAGCGCCGCATCGAGGTCGGGCCCGGGCCCATGGGCCTCGCCCTGCACCCGGACGGTCGATTCCTCGTCGTGACCAACCGCTTCGCCCGCTACGCATCGGTGGTGGACCTCGACGAGGGCCGGGTCGTCGCCGAAGTAGACGTCCCCTACTACACGGAGGCCGTCGCCTTCTCGCCGGACGGCCGCTTGGCGGTGCTCGCCAATCGCTGGAAGGACTCGCTGCTTCGGTGGGAGGTCGAAGTCACGGAGGGCCGCTTCGAGGCGAAGGTCCTCGACCCCCTCCGGACGAGCACCGACTCGGTCGGCCTACCCGTGCCCGCCAACCCCCGACGTGTCGTCTTTACCCCAGATGGCACGCGGCTCTTGGTCACCAGCGAGACCGAGATGGCCCTCACCATGGTGGACGTCGAGCGGTGGACCGCGGTGGCGGTCTACGAACCGAACTCCCCGGTGATCGACGCCGTGATCGCAGACGACTTCATCTACGTGCTGCACGTGGGTTCGGGCAGCAACCATCCCCCCGACGACGGCTTCGACGGCGACCACGACGGCGCCCCCGGAGACAACACGGCGAACGTCGGTTTCCAGGACGTACAGAACGAGATCGACGTGCTCGCGCTCTCGGACCTCGAACGAATGCACCGCTACACGTCGGACAGCATCTGCTGCAAAGACTACCGGGACGTAGACCCGGACCGACCCGAAGCAGGCGAGGAGCTCGCGCCGGTAGACGCGTGGCCGCGAGAGCGCGCCGCGTTCATGCCTGCCCGTTCGACCTGGACCGTAGCGGGCGCCATGCCCGAGCGCGCGGTCCTGGTGCGCCGGGCGGACGGCGGGGCGGCGTTGGCGGTGGTCTTCGGCGGGTCGAGCGAGGTGCAAACCTTCGACATCGACGCCGCGTCCGGGGCGCTGACGCCCCGGGAGACCGCCGAGACCGGGCTCTATGCGACGGGCTTCGGAGCCATCGACGCCGTCGCCACCCGGGACGGACATCGTCTGGTGGTCCTCGATCGCTTGAGCGAGACGCTGACCGCCCTCGACCTCACCGGACCGACATCGGCGGAGGCCCAGACCGGGGTGGTAGGCGACGTATCGGGGGGAGAATTCCCGGCGACCGACGTGGAGTTGGGAGAAGCCTTCAACACGGTGACGGCCGCCTTCACCGTCGACGGCGACCAAACCTGCGTGACCTGCCACCGGGAAGGCACCCCCATCGCCAAGGCGGTGAGCATGCCGCTCCTCGAGACACCCACCTGGGGCGTGCGCCTCATCATGAGCTACCGCCAGGCCTACGACAGCCGCCCGTGGTTCGTGGAAGCAGGCATGGGAGAAGAGAACTTCTTCCCGGTCATCAACGAGTTCGCGCGCAAAGAGAACTTCTGCTGCGAGCAGAGCGATACACGAGTCTGGTCGCTCTACCCGTCCCGGGCAGAATGCGTGGACGACGACACCCTCGAAGGGTGCGAGCACGTGCTCGAATGCCTGACCAACCCGCCGCCGGAGTGCGCCGAACGGGCCTACGGCGTGCCGGCGCTGACCCGGGACCAACACTTCCGCGACGCCGCCCGGCGCGTCTTGGGCCGCGACGAGAGCTTTGGCGATGCGCTCTTCGCGGAGCGCGTTGGCCCCGACGGCAACATCGTGCGCCGGCCGATTCGCCTCGGCTTCGACGGGATCACGAGGGCCCTCGGCACGTTCCTGCTGGCGCGCCCCCGGGCTCTACCCAACCCAAACGCGGCGTTTCCGGCGGCCAACGTGAGCCGCGGCGCGGCGATCTTCGCCTCGACGGAGGCCGGCTGCAACGGGTGTCACCCCTTGCCCGTCACCTCCACCGCCTTCCCGACTGCCGTGACCGACGCGCCGGGGCCCATCACCTTCCCGTACCTCGTCACCCCGATCCGCGACCCCTGGGGCAACGACGTCGACCGGGTGAACCCGGCGTTCCTCGGCACCTTCCCCACCTCCCGGCAGAACGAAGGCGGCCTACGCATCGGCGTCGCCCAGATCCGCGGGGCCTGGGACCGCACCCGCTTCCTCCACCACGGTGCCGCCCGCTCCCTCCGAGAGGTCCTCGCCACCCCCGGCCACGCCGCATTACGCGACGGCGAACGCGCCCTCAACGAACGCGACGGCCAGCCCAATACCCACGGCGGCATCTCCCACCTCTCGGTCAGCGACTTCGACGCCCTGGTCGCCTTCCTCGAAACGCTCTAAGCGGGGTCCTTCAGCGCTCTAAGCGGGGACGGTATAAACTTTCTCACTTTCGTCGGACGAAAGTGAGAAAGTTTATACCGTCCCCGGGCTCTCCTTGGAGACCCCCGGGCTCCTTCAGGGGAATATGGATGCGGTCGGTGACCACTTGGCCACCATCATCCATATGACGAAGATGGCCAGCAGGAAGGCAGGGATGCCGAGGGCCATCCAGATGCGGTTCATGCGGTGGAAGAGCGCGGGGAGTTCTTCGTCGTGTTTGAGGGCGTGTTCGGCCATCTGGCGCATGCGGATCTGAAGCCAGACGGCGGGGAGCCAGAGGACGCCGGAGACGAGGAAGCCGGCGAGGCCCCAGCCTACCCAGCCCTGGTTCCAAGGGATGCCGTAGATGTTCGCGAGCCACAGGCCGGTCACGGGGAGAATCACCGCCGACGGTGCGGTGAAGAGCCAGTCGGCGCGCACGATCTCGCGCTGGTACCAGGTGAGCACCCGTAGGTCCCCGGAGCGGTCGGCCCGCACCTTGTACCAGGCGGTCATCATGCCGGCGCCGAGGAAGAGCACGGCGCCGAATACGTGCAGGGTCTTCAGGATGGGGACGAGCATCGGCGAGCCACCATGAGGGTCCCCACGATGATGGGGATGTTTTTGGTCATCGGGCCAAAGGGATGAACCCAGAGGAGCGGGTCCTGAATCGATACGAGCAAGGGGAGCACGACCAACGCCGCGGCCTGACAATAGAGCAACCAGAGCAGCACCCGGCCCCGAAGAACGAGCGCCAGGACGCCGGAGACCGCCTGGGCCACGCCGAGGATCACGAGGAAGACCGATGGGTCGAAGGGCACCAGGCCGGAGGCCGCGACGACGTTCAGCTCGACGGCCTGCTGAAAGAGGATCTTCGGCACGATCCCCTCTGTGATCCAGATGATGGCTACGCCGCCCCGGAGTAGCCAGAGGGCCCGGGGAGACCATCCCTCCTGGACGACCAGCATCGCCGTGACCAAGACGGCGAGGAGCGGCAGGTTCTTGGAGAGCACTCCGTAGGGGCTCGCCATCAGCATGGGTTCGGTCGCCGCGAGGATCAGGGTGAAAGTGACGACCATCCCGACCTGAAGCGCAGTGTCGAGGCGATTCGCAGGCACCTTGACCACCCACGCGCCGAGCCCCACCTCGAAGGCGCAGGTCGCCCACATGACCCACGCCGGCAGGCCCAGGGGCTCGAGGTAGGCCTCGCCGATGGCGCGGTAGTAGGGGTGCAGAACCGCGACGCCGGTAGCGATCCACACGGCCGCGACCGATGCCCTCAACAGGCGCGCGTCGCGCCCGGTCTCTTGCCCTCCCGCACCCACCCTGCCCGCTTTTCGCACGCTTGGGACGAGCGGTCTACGCCTGCCTCAATTGAAAACGGGCGCGCACCGTCCCGATCGCTCGGAGACGACACCCGCCCGCGGTGGGCCGCCGTCGCTAGACCGCGGCCTCAGGGAGCGTCACTACCCAGCGTCCGTGCCGGCGTCGGTGCCCGCATCGGTGCTCGCATCGGTGCCAGCGTCGGATCCCGCATCGCTGCCAGCGTCGGTGCCGGCGTCGTCAGTGCCGCCGTCCGTTTCTGTATCGCTGCTGCTGCAAGCAAGTACTCCCAAGGCCAGAGCCAGGCACATCCACCACGCGATGCAGGTTCTCATGCTTTTC
>QMMC01000073.1 GCA_003647065.1 Deltaproteobacteria bacterium
AATCGCCCGCGAGATGGGCGGCTACTCCCTCGGCGGCGCCGACATCCTCCGCCGGGCCATGGGCAAGAAGAAGGCCGAGGAGATGGAGCGGCAGAAGGGCATCTTCACCGAAGGCGCGGTCGGCAAGGGCCACTCCAAGGAAGACGCCGAGCGGGTCTTCGACCTCATGGCCTACTTCGCCGGGTATGGCTTCAACAAGAGCCACTCGGCCGCCTACGCGCTCATCACCTATCAGACCGCGTACTTGAAAGCGCACTACCCGGTGGAGTTCGTCGCGGCGACCCTCTCCGCCGACAAGGACAAGACCGAAAAGGTCGTGCGCACCGTCGCCGAGGCGCGCTCCATGGGCATCACCGTCCTGCCGCCGGACGTGAACCAATCGGCCATCGACTTCACCGCCGTCTACGAGCCCGACACCACCGGCAAGGTCAAGAAGCCCAAGCGCAAGCCCGTCTGCCAGAAGGGCAAGGTCAGGGACCCCCTCGGGCCGCGCATCCGCTTCGGCCTGGGCGGCGTCCGGGGCGTCGGCGAGTCGGCCCTCGAGGCCATCTTCGAAGAGCGCTCGGGGCGCGCGACCTGGGAGCGCGAGGGCCGCGAGGGCGAACCAAAGAAGGAGCCCTTCGAAGATCTCTTCGACCTCGCGGCCCGGGTCGACCTGCGGCGGGTGAACAAGAACGTCTGCATGGCTTTGGTCCAGTGCGGCGGCTTCGATGCGCTGCACGAGCCAAAACAAGTCACCCGGGCGATGGCCGCGGGCGCCGTCGAGTCAGCGATCGAGCGGGGCAAGAAGCTCACCGCCGAGCGCAACAGCGGCCAGACCAACCTCTTCAATCTCTTTGGCGGCGGCGACGACGACGCGGCCAAGGCGTTGAGCCGTGGCGGCACCTTCCAGAAGGTCGAGCCCTGGGATACCCGGGAGCTGCTCGCGAAAGAAAAGCAGACCCTCGGCTTCTACGTCTCGGGTCACCCCCTCGACCGCTACGCGGCTGAGCTTCGGCGCATGTGCAACGCGACGACCGAGTCGCTCCCCGAGATTGCCGACGGCACCAAGGTCACGGTCGGAGGGTCCGTCGAGGGCTATCGCGAGCGGACGACCAAGACCGGACGGCGCATCGCGTTCTTCGACCTCGAAGACCCCCAGGGGCGCGTCGAGGTCATCGTGAGGCCCCGGGTCCTGGGCAACGAGACCCTCCGGGAGACCCTCCAGAGCGGCGAGCCCATCATCGCGGTGGGCGTCGTGCAGCACGAGCGGGACCGGGGCGCGAGCGAAGACGACGAGACCCAGGCAAAGATCCTCCTCGACCAGGCCTACCTGCTCGCCGAGTCCCTCAAGAAGAAGACGACCAGCGTCCTGGTGCGGCTCCCCGTCGACGACCTCGACCGTCTGCGCCTCGAAGCACTCAAGCAGTGCCTGACAGAGCACCCCGGCGGCTGCCCGGTCACCATCGAGCTGAGCCTGGGCGAGAAGTGGACCGTGACCCTCGGGCAAACCGGCCTCAGCGTCGAGCCCGCGGACTCCCTCCTCGCTGACACGGAGCGTATCTTCGGCCGCAAGGTCTGCGAGCTCAGATGAACGCAACTGAACGGCATTGTAAGTAGTGCCGGCGCCCCCGGAGAGCGAAGCCGAGCTCTTCGAACGGGCCCGGGGCCTCGCGGGGCGGAGCCTCGGTGAGGTGTCGGCCGAGTTGGGCATCGCTTGCCCCGACACGCTGAAGCGCGCGAAGGGGTTCGTCGGCATGCTGCTCGAACGAGCCCTCGGCGCGACGGCGGGGTCCAAGGACGTGCCCGACTTTCCGGACCTCGGCGTCGAGCTCAAGTCGCTGCCCGTCGACCGCGAGGGCAAGCCGCGCGAATCCACCTTCGTCTGCACCATGCCCCTCTCGGATGTCGCCGAGATGCAGTGGCTGGGCTCGCGGGTACAGCGCAAGCTCGCTCGGGTGCTCTTCGTCCCGGTCGAGGCGACGCCGGAGGTCGCCATCGCCGCCCGACGCATCGGCGGGCCCATCCTGTGGACGGCAAGCGCCGAAGAAGAAGCGGCGCTACGCCGGGACTGGGACGAACTCGCCGGCCTCGTCGGCGCGGGGCACGTGGAATCGGTGACCGCCCACCTCGGCGAGTACCTGCAGGTGCGCCCCAAAGCGGCCCACTCGAGGGTGCGCACCCTCGCCCCGGGGGGAGACGACGGCCTGGTCTCGGTCAACCCCAAGGGTTTTTACCTGCGCACCAAGTTCACCGCCGCGATCGTCGCCCGGGCGCTCAGGTGAGCAGCACACGGGCGTCCAGCCGGTGACTCCCCTCCCCAGATGGCGGGTCGAGTAGCCCCATCGGGGGCCAGGTGTGGCAGGAATGTCGCAGTGCGTCATAAACCAGACACACACCCCGGCGGGCGGCCAGGAGCCTCCCGCGAGGTCAGGCGGCGCGGGTAACGGGGCCGGTGGTGTGAGCTACGGTCACAGAAGTGCCCCGCACCATCATTTGCACCGTCGTGGCCAGGGCGGCCATCGAGAACCGGTCCGGCCCGGCGTCCTCGAGCAGCACCCGGCCGCCCCCAGACTTGGCCATTTCGGTTGCGATTGCGCGGAGTTCCAGGCTTCGAGCCTCGAGCGCATCGCGATCTACGCGCCCGCCGCCGACCAGCACCGCCCACTCTGGAGCGCGGTTTTCGGCGACCAGTTCGTTGAGCTTGTCGCGGACTCGAACCGCGAAATGGTTGATCTTTTCGTCCCGCTCTTGGAGCACGACCACAACGTTTGGCGCATCTGCGCGGAACCGCTCGACCCAACTCGCCCAGGCGCTCTTGCGCTCGGCGATGATGAGAGATGTGGGTTGGTGAGTCATCGGAACTTCGTCTTCGGGGGTAGAGCTAGCAACATCCGGGCCAACGCTCCTGGGTACCGCGGAGACCCCTCGGCCCCTCCCTGTTGAAGGGACACCGGCACGCAGCCCGAGTTCCGCCCAATACTTTCGCTTTGCGTCCTCCATCTCGCAGCTAGACGTACGAGCCGCTCTTTCGTTCTGTTACCCAACTCTTGGCTGCCAGCCGTTGACGACCCGCCCCGTCGTTGCTACCTCGCCCTCCCCAAGGGTCGTTAGCTCAGTTGGTAGAGCAGTGGGCTTTTAACCCATCGGTCCCCGGTTCGAACCCGGGACGACTCACTATTGGTTCCGGCCACTTACGGCGCGCACGTTTTCGGCCAGTCCGATCTCGCGTCCGTCGTGGGCCTGGATGTTCAGTAGCGCTCAGTGCTGGGTTGGCTGCTGAGGATCTTGTACGACGCGCCGGCAGAGGCCGCCGAGGAGTGATCGGCTCGGCGCAACTGACGCCACCACGCGCCGATAAGCGCGCATGCAAACCCAGCCCCGTCCCCGCCGCCACGTCCGGCAGATGACCGCGCCCATCGTCGAGATCGACGCCAGGGGAAGGTCCGTGGCCATTCGCTGGCCCGGGACCGGGGCCGGGCTCCTGGTCGAGGACGAGATCAGCGCCCGGACCTGGCCCGCGCGGGGGGGCGGTGGATTCACCGCACGCCCAACCCGGCATTCAGGGCGTCCAAAGAATCGACTTCCCAAACACCCCAAAGCGTCTAGCCCCGTTGACGCATTCGCGCGCATGCCCATACTAAGGACATGACGGCGCGCGAACTCCTGAGGATACTCAGGAAGGCGGGCTGCGTAGAGGTTCGTCAGAAGGGTTCCCACCTCGTCATCCGCTGCGGCAAGTGCCAAACCACGGTCCCCGTCCACAAGGGAGAGGACATCAAGAAGGGCACCCTCGCAGCGATCGGGGGGAACCTGGAGCCGTGTCTCGGGAAGGATTGGTGGAAGTGATGACCTACGAAGTTACGTACAGCATCGACGACGAGAGCGGCTGGTGGGTCGTTGAGGCACCTGAGCACAACGCGGTGACGCAGGCGAAGACGCTGACCACGGCACGGAAGCGGATCCGGGAAGCTCTATCGCTCTTCGTCGAGGACGCCAACACCGCGGAGCTGGTCGAGACCTTCCGGCTGCCGCCTGGCCTCGAGCAGTCGGTTCGGGTTCTGGAGGGGATCCGGGCGCGATTCCAAGAGGTGCAGCGCGAGCAACAGGACGCATCAAGAAAAGCCGCATGGGCGCTGCGACGCGCTGGCATAGGAACCCGGGACTCGGGGCTTCTGATGGACCTCACCCACCAACGGGTCGCGCAGCTCCTCGATTCCGAGCCGGAGTAGACGGACGCAAGAAAGGCCGCCCCACCTGGCGAGCCCATGGCTCGGAGCGCACGCCGACAGCCGACACGAAACAAGTGTCGTCGGGCGCTCCTCCTCTTACTTCCCCCACGTTCTCCTGAGAAGAGTTCCGCACTGCCGAGGGCAGGCCGACCAGGAGACGTGCTGCTAGGTAACGTCCAAACACGTGGTGTAGGAACACGGCCTTAGCGGGGATCAAACCTGAGCCCTATTAAGTCCTCGGCCACCGCGTCATATTCGAGTTGCGAAACAACGAAGGAGACGACGATGACCGAGAATACGACGAGGTCGAAGCGGCTCTCGAGATGCAAAGCCCCGTTCTCTGCGTCCGTGAGCCGCGCTCGGGCGGATCGGAGCAGGCCCGCGAGCTCGGCAGCGGCTGGCGCCTCCCTGGAGAGCTTCCGCACGCGGAGGAGGTTCTCGAGCTCAGGGATCGACATCTGGGATCTCACCCAACAGGAGCATCACGTCACCGCCCAGGACTCGCCGCAGAAACTCGCTCTTGCGAAGGCGTCGCGTGAGTTCATCAGGCGTGTAGAGGGTCGGCCGTATCGGGCGCCCGAGTTCCTCCTCCGTCGACGCGAGGGCGCGATAGACCTGCTCCAGAGTCAGCGTCTCGGAGACGAGCAGCAAATCGATGTCGCTGCTGGAAGTGTCGGTGCCTTTGGCTACCGATCCATACACCAGCGCGAGGACGATTTCGCCTGCGAGGGGTGCGAGGGCAGCTCGCAGCGGCTCGGCGACCCCGGCCGTCTTTCGTAGGATCGAGCAAAGCTCCCGGAAAATCGGCGAGCCCTCGTTCGCGCGGTAGTGCGTCTGTCGACCCACTGGAAAGACGTCCACCAATTCGGCGTCGACCAGCTTCTTGAGCTGGCGTTGGACAGCCCCCGACCCCGCATCGACATGGTCGATGATCTCGCTCGTGTAGAAGCTGCGGCGAGGTTGACCGAAAAGGAGCGCCAAGAGCTTGGCCTGGGTGGACGAGAACAACGCGCTCGTCAGGGACGCTTTCGACGCTCGACTCTGCTGCTTACCCATTTCGGGTAAGTCTATACCCAAAACGGGTAACATCAACTCAATCCCGTCCCGAGAGCGAGAGCAGGGTGCTCCGCCTCCGTCCTCGCGAGGGCACGGAGCTGACTCTCGGCACTCCGAAGCGGCACGGGAGCCTCAAGCTCGAAGGCCCGTGCCTCGACTGCAAAGCGTTTGGCGAGATAGCCGCCGAGGTCCCGGGCGACGTCACGGGCAAAGAGGTCGCGACGGCTCCCGCTGGGCACGGTGAAGACGATGACGAAGCGCGGGCCCGTGTACGAGAGCCCATGGAGCGACACTCCGTGCCGCTGCGCATGCACGCCCACGAGATAGAGAAACGCGTCAAAGGCCGCCTGATCCGGAATCAAGTCAGCCGCCCGGGCAGGGGCGCGGCCCTCGATGAGATAGGTATACGGCCCCGCTGCACGGAGGCGATGTCTTTTCATGGCCTCGTTATCGGCGCGTCGCTACTGGAGTTGCGCGAAACCGCCCCCCCCCCGGTGTTACCGTCCCGCCCATGGCAGAGCTAATCGGACTCTTGATGTTCGTCGGGGCCGGCGGCCTCGGTGTCGTCATCCTCTACGGCCTCATGGGCATCATCATCGTCCAGCCGCGGACGCAGGTCGTCGTGCTGCGGTGGGGCAAGTACAAGCGGACCATCACGTCGGCGGGGATGAACTACATCTTCCCCCTCGGCCGGCAGCTCTACCGGGTGTCGAGCCAGGATACGAGCATCGACATTCCGAAGACGACGGTTCTCGATGCCAACGGGAATCCCATCGAGATCAGCGCGGTCTGTATCTACCGGGTCCGAGAAGCTCACAATGCGGTCTTGCAGGTGAACAACTACGGAGCCTTTGCCTATCACCTGGCAAACGTCGTCGTGAAGAGCGTGTGCTCGCGGTACCCGTACGAGACCCGCGACCCCAACGCGCCGTGCCTCAAGAAGGAGAGTGAGCAGGTCACGACCGAGCTCGTGAGTGAGCTGCAGAAGATGGTGCAGCACGTCGGCATCGAGATCCTGCAGCTGCGAATCACCGACCTCACCTACGCCCCGGAGATTGCCCAGAGCATGCTGCTTCGCCAGCAGGCCGAGGCGATGGTCGCGGCTCGCCGGAAGATCGTCGAAGGAGCAGTCACCACGATGCAAGGCGCCCTGACCCGCATGCAGCAGGTCAACCTGAACCTGCCCCAGCCAGTGGCCGAGAGCCTCGCGACCAATCTCATGCTCGTGCTCTGCAGCGGCGAGCGCGTCCAGGCCTTCATGCCGATTCAAATCGGCGACACGAAGGGGAAGAGCTGATGGGCGAGTTCATGGGCGCCGGTCTTTGTTTGATGCTGAGCGTCGGCTTCGTCCTGCTGGTCATGCTGCGGCGGTGTCTCTTCATCCTCGAGCCCAACCAGGCCGCGATCCTCCTCTACTGGGGCAAATACAAGAGCACGCTCCAGAGCCCCGGCTTCAACTTCGCCCAGCCGATAGGGCTCCGGCGCATCGACGTCTCGACCCGGGACCACATCGTCAGCCTGCCCGTCACGACCGTCGTCGAAGCCAACGGCAATCCCATCCAGGTTTCTGCGGTCTGCATCTACCGCATCGCCGACGCCCGGAAGGCGACCCTCGACATCAAGAACGTGCACCAATTCGTACAGAACCAGGCCTCGGCGGTCCTCAAGGCGATCTGCTCACGGTACCCCTACGAGTCCGAGGACCCCGCCCGGCCGAGCCTCAAGGGCGAGAGCCCCGAGCTCATCCAGGCCCTGCAATCGGAGCTTCAGTCCCAGGTCGCCATCGCGGGCATCGAGGTCGTGCTCATCCGGTTGAACGACCTCACCTACGCCCCCGAGATCATGCAAGCGATGCTGCTTCGCCAACAGGCCGAAGCCATGGTCGACGCGCGCCGCACCGTGGTCGAAGGCGCCGTGATGACCGTCCGCGAAGCCCTCGACCAGCTCGCTCGGTCGGGCGTCCAACTCTCCCCGGAGAACCAGACCTCCCTCATCAGCAACCTCACCCTTCTGCTCTGCGCCGGCGACCGCGGCGAGTCGAACTCGACGGTGGTCTCGCGGGGAGCGAGCCGGTAACGGCGGGCCGCCCCCTACGCCAGTCCGCTCTCGAGGCCGCCGATCAGCATCGAGAGTTCGTGCCACTTGGCGTCGGTCAAGGTGCCGTCGGCGCGGAGGGCGTTGTAGAGAGCTTTGCTCATCTGTAGGCCCATCTCTGCCTGGGGGGAGATGGCGGCGAGCTCGGTGAGCATCGCCGTGACGGTGATCAGGGTGGATGCGTCGTCGCGTTGCTCTCGAAATGCAACCGGCTCGTCCTCGCGGGCGCAGGTTCCGCGGACGAAGCCCTCGAGCCATTTTGCCGTGGCCGCCATCTTGTCCCAGGCGAGGAGCGCCGGGACGTCCTGGGGCGTGTGATAGATGGCAGAGCGCGCGTTGGTGAGCAACAGGAAGGGGCGCTTCCTCTCCCAGAAGGCGTGGTAGTCGCTGAGGGGCGGGATGATCTCGGCGTCCACTGGCCTCACCAACACGCCGGGGACTTCGACCGAGGTCAGGATGTTCGAAGTGCCCAGGCTGCGCTCGGCGCCGAGGGCGAGGACGGTGTTTTGCACGGGCGACGGCGTGTCCTCGGTGCCGAGGGCATGACCGACGAGGTCCATGCAGACCATCATGTCGATCTTGTCGAGGGGCACCGTCGGGTGGCGAGCAAAGAACTCGCTGCCCATGGCCGACGTCAAGAAGTACGGAGGCTCCTCAGCGTCGAAGGCCGCGATGATGACGCCGCGCCCCGCGGCTCGCGTCGCCACCAGGGAGCGCGCGACTTCGACCAGGATGGCCACCGCCGCCGCGTTGTCGTCGGCGCCGCGCATGACGTCCTTGCCGATAACCCCAAGGTGGTCGTAGTGCGCAGCCACCAGCACCCAGCGGTCGATCTCTCCCGGGAGCATCGCCAGGACGTTCGCTCCGCCATGCTGGGGGATCGCTTGTTCGAAGGGGTCGAGGCCGGCTCCGCGGAGGGCATCGATGACCAAACGACGCGCGGCCAAGCCGCCCGGAGTGCCCGGCGCACGGCCGGCGCATTCATCTGAGCAGAGGGCCTCGACCAGGGTGCGCATGGGGCGATTGTGACAGGTCAGCGCGGGGGCGGCCACGGGCTCATGGAGGTCCGTGGGGTTGGGCGTCACCCCGTGGGGCCGGGCGCCGGCGCTCACGTGGCCAAACAGCTTCGCGCCGAAAGCCGCTACAGTCGCCCCATGCGCACCCTCCCCGGCCACCTCCCGTCCGATCAGGTCGATGCGCTCCTCGAGCCTTTTGCGGACTTCGAGGCTTTCGTCGCCGACATGACGAGCATTCGCATCGTCACCGAGCTGACTGAACTCACCCGCGAAGGCCACACCATCCGAGCCTTCAACTACATCAACTCGATGGGGTCCGGGGGTGGTGCGTTCTACGGCGAATCGGGCTTTCGTATCCTGACCGCCGAGTTACACGGGGCCTCCCGGGCTGCGACGTTGGTGAAGCGCAAGGGGCTGGGCGCGCGGCTGCGCCATCTCTTCAGCGGCAAGGTGAAGGTCGACGGGCCGAGGTCGTTCAATGATGCATTCTTCGTGGTCTCGGACGACGCTGACGGTGCCCGCGGGGCGCTGCCCCCGGAGTTCCTCGCCCACCTCGGCCGCCACCGTCCCGACGTAGACATCGAACTCCGCGGCCACCACCTCGTCGCGTGGCGCCGGGGAGCTGCAAAGGAAGCGGCTCAGCTGGGCTTCATCGACGAGATGGCAGTCCTCGTGCCCCTCTGTGAACGGCCGGGGTATCGCCACTAGCACCGTCCCCACTCACCGGCTGCCCCTCCGGGGGCTGGTTCCCTTCCCTTCCCTTGCCGGTCGTGACGAGCCCGTGATAGGCCAGTCTCGATGCGTGGGACGCAGCAGGCTCATCCGACTCTGTTCTCCGGGCTCGGCCCCGGGGGCCCCCGGTGACTGCCACTGACGCACCTCCGCCGCCGCGAGGCCCGCTACCGAAGGGCGGAGTCGTCGGCGCCGGGGATTCGATCTACCGCTTCTTCCAGCACGTCGGCCGGGTCACCATCCTGACCCGCCGGACCTTCGTCACACTCTTTCGAACCCGCCTCGATTGGCGCGCCTTCGTCGACCAGCTCGACGCCCTCGGGGTCAAGAGCCTCGGCATCGGCGCCGCCACGGCGATCTTCGTCGGCATCGTGATGGCGATCCAGTTCGCGTTCTCCCTCGAGCGCTTCGGCGCCAAGGACACCGTTGGACGCATCGTCGGGCTTTCCGAGGCTCGGGAGCTCGCGCCGGCGTTGACCAGCCTGGTGGTGGGTAGCCGCATCGCGGCGGCGATGGCGGCCGAGCTCGGCTCGATGTCCGTGACTCAGCAGGTCGATGCCATCCGGGCCCTCGGCGCCGATCCGATCCGCAAACTCGTGGTCCCCAGGGTCCTCGCCGGCATCATCGTGATTCCGCTGATCGCCTGCATCGCCCTCGTCCTCGGCGTCTTGTCGGCGATGCTCATCTGCAACATCAGCTTCGGCATCGAGATGCCCTTTTTCCTCTCCACGGCGATCGACGCGGTGACGATGAAAGATTTCATGGCAGGCATGGGCAAGACGCCCTTCTTTGGCTTTCTGACCACGATCCTGGCGTGTTATCTGGGCCTCGAAACCCGAGGGGGCACCGAGGGCGTAGGACGATCGACGGCCTCGGCGGTCGTCGTGGTCTCCATCTCGATCCTGATCGCCGACGCGGTGCTGACGCAGCTCTTTCTGAGTCTCTAGTAAGACACACACCGAGACGTGTAGATTACCGGCGTGGCGCTCATCGAGTTCCGTGGGGTCCAGAAGGCCTTCGGCCCCAAGCGGGTTTTCATCGACCTGAACCTCGACATCCACGAGGGCGAGTCGATCACGATCATCGGCGGGTCGGGCATGGGTAAGAGCGTGCTGCTCAAGCTGCTCATCGGGCTCCTCGAGACCGACGGCGGCTCGATCCTCTTCGACGGTGAGCAGATCGTGAACGCATCGCCCAAAACCCTCACCAAGGTGCGCCGTCGCATCGGCATGCTCTTCCAGGGCGCCGCCCTCTTCGACTCGCTCTCGGTCGGCGAAAACGTCGCCTACGGCCTGCGCGAACACCTCCAGATGAGCGAGGAGGCCATCGCGGAGCGAGTGCACGAATCTCTCGACTCGGTTGGCTTGCCCGGAATCGAAGACATGTGGCCAGCCGACCTCTCGGGCGGCATGAAGAAGCGCGTCGGCCTGGCCCGGGCCATCGCCGTGCACCCCGAAGTGCTCCTCTACGACGAGCCCACGACGGGCCTCGACCCGATCAACGTCACCCGGATCAACCGCTTGATCCTCAGCCTGAAGGAGAAGCTCCAGGTGACGTCAATCGTCGTGACCCACGATATGCAGAGCGCGTTCATCACCAGCGACCGACTCGCGATGATCGATGATGGACACGTCATCTTCCAAGGCACTCCCGACGAGATCCGCCGGACCGAAGACCGCCGCGTTCGCGACTTCATCGAAGGAAACGCCGACGAAGATTTGGACACCGAGACCCTCCTCCGGAGAGGCGGCTGAGCCGTAGCCGCGTCAACCACACTCGAGATCGACGCCCAGCGCGATCTCCCGGAGGCTTCGTTCGACGATCATGACTTCCCCCCGGGAACGACAGCTCCTCGCGGTGACCGGCTCTTCCGACGCGCCGACCTCGCGGACACCATCGAGAGCCTGAGCGAGAACAGCGGCCCGATGCGCGGGGGGATCGTCGATGGTCAAGAGCGGATCACTGACGACGATGTCGGCGGCGACGACCGAGGCCTGAGAGAAGCGCGCGAGGCATGCTTCGATGGCCTCGTGCCGCGCGGCAACGCTGGTGAGGCCGGTGAGGGAGATGTCGAGGCGCAGGGTCGCCTCTTCGCTGAGAGTGTGCTCGTCGCGGCGCCGGGGAGGGGATAGGTCGGTCACCTGGGCTTCGCATCGTTCACCGCCTGCCAGCGCATCGCGCACCGCCGACGACACCTCCCGGGCCCTCCGAGCCACGGCCGCTCGATCCCCGGCCTCGACGGCAACCGTGATGCGAATGAGGGCGCGCTCCGGGGCGATGGCGTAGCGACCGTGCACCCCGGCTTCGAGGCTCGCGGCGGTGGGCGCGTCTCGGGTCGGGCTGCCCCGCCCAATCCACTCGGTATCGTAGCTAACGGGCGCCGGCTCGCCGAAGGTGACCTCGGCGGGGAGTGGGGGCTCTTCGGAGCGGATCGCGCCACAGGCGCTCAGCAGGACGAGGGTGATGACTAGGTGCGGCAACATGGGTCCTCCGTTGGTTCCCTGTTCTTTACGGGCTCTCGGGAGGGAACTTCCACGCCCTCGGGGCGAACGGTCGGGGCCCCCGGCGAGCGGTCGAAGGCCCCCCGCGGACGGCGTCGCCCGCGGTAGACGCGGCCTGGCAGGCTGCCCCGAGACCGCTGAACCGCCCACGGGCGCACCCGGGCAACTCGTGCTTCACTGCGCGAGCCATGTCCCAAAAGATTCCCCCCAAGGGCCGCCTCTTCGAAAACCGCGACAAGCGGAAGCCCAGCCAGCCCGACATGCAGGGCGAGGGGCGCATCGACGGAAAGCCCTACGCCATCCAGGCTTGGATCCGAGAGAACCAACTGGTTCTCTCCTTCTCGCCTCCCCGGGACGGCACCAACTCCTATCCGCCGGAGGAGTTCCGCGGTGCCCTCGATCCCGCCCCCGAGAAGCGACGCGGAGGCGAAGACGGCCCCGCCCCGACCTGGACCGGCGACATCGCCGGTGACGAAGGCGCATACGACGTGCGCGCCTTCGAAAAGCAGGGCAAGAGTGGGCAATACCTCGACCTCGTGCTTCAGCCCGCAGCCGCCCCCCCGTCATCCGACGCCTGAGGGCGTCAATCGACGGGCTCGGGGATGTCGGGCAAAGCGCGGGGCTCTTCAGTGGGCGGATGCAGTTCCGCCTCGCAGCAGTCTTGGCAGTCGATGGGATAGCACCGCGCCGTAACGTGGCAGCAGCGCTCATCCTCGTCGCAGTCGCACTTGCCGCAATCGACGATGTCGTCTGCCAGGTTCGATAGGCCCTCGACCTGACTGACAAACACCAGGTCAATTCGATTCTCCGGAGGAGTCAGCCGCGGCCCGATCCCGCCATCAGACGACGGGCCCGGCTCCGCGAGGCCCGGGTTGCCGACTGTCGGGTCTCCCGGTGTATCGAAGACCAGCCGTTCGCCGACTGCGCCTTCGGCCCCGGGCGCACATGCTCCGGCTCCGAGACCGAAAAAAGCCAAGGCGATCACCATACCGACGACCCATGCTCGATGTTCCATACTGTCCCCCCCCGCCTACATCATGGAAGTACGCTCGGCTCATCGGCCGTCAACGGTCACCACCAAGGCGTCCGCGGTGACGGGGGCATCGGCCTCGCCGCCGCGGACTTCACTCGTGGGTACCTTCGCTCAGGGTCGAATCGCAAACCTCAGCCGACTGGTCCGGGCTCATCTGGAATGAGCACCGGGTCGGCGGTCGGCGGATTGACCGTCGCGTGACAGCAGTCCTGACAGTCGACGGGGAAACAAATTCCCGTCGGTTGGCAGCAGCGCTCGCCCTCGTCGCAGAGTTCCATCCCGCACGTCCGGGACGCGATGTCTGCGTAGTCGTAATCGTTCTGAGGATTGCCGGGCACATCCACATTCTCCTCCGGCACATCCACAGTCAGCTCCCCATCCTCGAACTCGATTACCGGGTCCTGGGGAACATCCACTTCAAACTCGGGGACCTCCAGTGCAAGGCCGGCATCCCCGTCGGGCAAGTAGAGGGGGTCTTCTTGCCCCGGGATGACAATCGATGGGTCGTCGGGGACTTCGGCGGTGAGCGCCTCCCCTATCCCTCCATCGGTCACCACAGCGCAGGCGCCGTAGCCGCCGCCACCGAGGGCGAAGACTACCGCGAGGGTGAGAATCCAACTCCTGTTTTCCATGACCAACCTCCCGCGTACGCACGTTAAGTACGCTCGACAAGAGGCCCGTCAATGGTGACTGATAAAACGAATTGACTGCGCGCACTCACGGCGTAGCGACACCGTTCGAAGCGACGTTAGTTCACTCCGGGTTGAGCCATTGCTCGGCGGCGTCGCGTTCGGAGAACGGGCGCATGGGCACGCCGGAGCCGATGGCCATCGCCGAGATGACCATACGCCAAATGGGGTTGCTGATGACCACCGCCACGCGCTGGAGCTCTCGTCGCCGGTCTGCATGCCAGGCGACAAAGCGCGCTTTGGCCCGATCGTCAAAGCCGGTCATCTCCCGGCAGTCAAAGAGGACCCGCGGGCATCCGTGTTCGACGCCTTGAAGTTGCTCTTCGAGGTCCGGTCCGACCAGACGACCCGAGAGCGTGACGAGCGTATGACAGCGGTCTAAGGAAGAGAGCGACACGGGGAGGTTCTCCTTCGCTGGCGGGCTCGCCAGGGGTCAGGGGGGGCTCGTGAATGAGTCGCTCCCCTCGACCCGGGGATCCAATCTGTCGGTGCGGGAATCTTTCAGCGAGGCCCCCAGGCGGCGGTTTCGGACAGAAAAGCGTCTACTTCTCTGCCGAGTTCGGCCGGAACCTCGTTCGCCAAGGAGTGCCGTGCGCCCTCGAAGACCCGGAGGTGAACCTTCGGCAAGAGCGTCGCGAGGTGCTGAACCCCTTGGTCCATCGAGAGCCCCGTGTCCTGGTCACCGTAGGCCAGATAGACGGCGTGGCCGATGTCGGACGCATCGCCGAAGAGGCTCTGCTCGACCTGATCGATGCCGATGTCCCAGTACATTCGGTGAAAGGCGTCGCCGTAGACCTCCTCGTAGTAGGCCCACGCATCGCGGAGGGCCGCGTCCCGGCCCGGCCAGTCACGCCGGTACCAGAAGCGAGACTGGATATAGAGCGCGGGCCAAAACATGAACTTCAGGCGCTTCATGATGCGCGCCATGATCGCCCACCCGCGCAGGGGCTCCCAAGCCCCCGCCGGCGCCCAAGCGGCGAGACGTGAGAACCGGCGCGGCTCCCGTTGCGCGAGGCGGAGGACGAGGTTGCCGCCGAGGCTACCGCCAGCGAGGTGGGTCTGTTCGACTCCCATCTCATCGAGGAAGCCGAGGAGGCTGTCTTCGAGGAATGCCAGGTCGTAGTTGCGAGCGGGTTTGTCCGAGTAGCCGCTCCCGGGCATGTCGGGGATGAGCACGCGGCGGCGGGCGGCGAGGTGCGGGACGAGCTCTTCGTACTCCTCGAGGCGAGAGCTGTGTCCGTGAATGAGGAGCACCGGTTCGTCTTCTTCGACGGCCGGTCGGATGTCGATGTAGCGGAGGCGCAGACCGTTGACCGTCACGTCGCGCTGCTCGTGGCGCGTCTGAGGCGCCCGCCGGGGCCGGGTGAGGGTCATCTCTTCATCATAGGGCGCGTTCGAACTTGCGCACGGCAGTGACGGCCGGCGATACCCGGGACAGAACGACACGTCCCCATTGGAGGACGCGCGAAGACTGCCCCCAAGCCTCAGAATGTAGAGGTGCAGTCGGGACTCGCAGTAACGCCGGATTGGATCGCCGAGCACTTCTTGGCCGTGCACCTCCTCGACACACGGGAGAAACCGAGGGAGCACATTCCGAGCGCGGTGCATCTCCCGTTGTCGACGATCGAAGCGATGCTCTCGGGGGTCGAAACCGAGTGCCACCTGGTCCTCATCGCCGAGAGCGACGACGCAGCGATGCGGGCCGTCGACGTCGTCCGGGGCCTCGGTTTCGCGCGCGTCGAGTATCTCGAGGGCGGTATGAATCGCTGGCTCGAAGAAGGTCGTCCGTCGCAGGCGGGCAGACCCCCCTCGCCCACACCGCAGCATCGCCAACGGCGGCGAAGCGCGCGGGGCGAAAGCTAGATTATCTAGCTCGGCTCGAAGCCGGCCTCACGCACAGCTTCGCGCACGGCCTCGGTGCTGACGTTTCCCCTCACGGCCGCATGCCCATGGGGCTCGCGCACGACCTCTACCCCTTCGACCCCCTCGACCTCGGCGAGCTTCTTCTCGAGCTTGCGCACGCAGCCATCGCAGGTGAGGCCCCCGACGTCGAGATCGACCGAGGGCCCCGCCGCACTCCTCGATGAAACGGCACGACGAATCCGAGCGCTGAGTTCTTCCCAGGCGAAGAACGCGAAGAGCAGACAGAGCACCGCGGTCGCCCCCAGAGCGATGACGCCCGGCGCGTGGTGCGCTCCGTCGGCCGCCGCCACCCCGAGCTCACCCACGAGAACGAAATCGAATGCCCAGCCGAGCCCGAGGCTGCCCACGATGATGGTCGCTAGGTAGACGCCGAGGGTCTTCACGCCGAATGCGCGTTTGACGGCGCCGATGGTCGCGACGTTCGTCGCCGGCCCCGCCATCAAGAAGACCAATGCGGCGCCGGGTGGGAAACCGCCGGCGACGAGGGCGGCGGCGATGGGTACGGATGCGGTCGCGCAGACATAGAGGGGCACGGACACAGCGAGCATGGCCACCATCGCGACGGCTCCCCCGTAGGCCGCGAGGCCGACGAAGGCATCCGGTGGCACCAATGTCGTGAGCGCCGCGCTCACGAGGACTCCGAATACGAGCCAGCGCCAGATGTTGCGGATCATGTCGATGGCGTGGTCGAGGCCGTCCCGCCAAGAAGGCCTGGCCGAGCTGGTCGAAGCGAGCGGCGGTGGATCATCGCCCGGGTCGACGAGGTCGGTCACCGCTCCCCCCGCCAGGCCGAGGGCGAAGGCGCTCGCCACCTTGAAGAGGGCGAAGGGCCAGCCGAGGAAGGAAGCGCTGACGAGGATCGAGTCGACGCCAGTCTGGGGGGTCGAGATCAAGAACCCAACCACCGCGCCGTTCGATGCCCCGTCCTTCTTGAGGCCGAGGCCCGCGGGGATGACACCGCAGGAGCACAGCGGCAGGGGCACGCCGAGGAGCACGGCCTTGAGGGTGCCCCAGCGTCCGCGGAGCGTGCGGTGCACGAAGTCGGCCGGTAGCGCGGCGTGAAGCACCCCGGCCACCGCGGCACCCAGGAGCAACCACTGGGACAGCTCGACCATCACGTCCCAGATCGCGTGCACGAAGGTCATGGATTGTATGTGTCGCCGACGAGGAGGATGCGCACCCCCACTCCGTGAGAAATGCGCTCAGTCATCCCCGTTGAGGGCCGCCTTGAGACGTCCGATGAGATCTTCATCGAGGGGCGCCGGCGCCGCCGCGCTGCGCATGGCTTCGACGACTCCGCCGAAACTCTTACCGAAACGGGCGCAATTTTCGCAGCCCTGGAGATGAGCCTCGACCCGCGTGCGCATCGCATCGTCGATGTCGCCATCGACGAAGTCGCTCAGGACGTCGAGGACCTCGGAGCAGCGGACTCCGCCCACATCAAGCTCCTCCATGGGCACCTCCTTCACTACGGAGAGCGGCCGCGAGTCGCAGGCGGGCTCGATGGAGGCGGCTCTTCATGGCCGCCAGGGAGAGGCCGAGGAGCTCGGCGGTCTCTGGCCCGGTCATCTGCTCGAGGTCTCGCAGAGTGAGAATCTCGCGTTCTTCTTCAGCGAGGGAGCCGAGGGCCCGACTGAGCACGTCGCGTTGCTGGGCTCGCATGGCGGCGGTCTCGGGGTCGTCGCCACCCCAGCCGGCCCCGAGGCCGAGCTCGAGGAGGGGCACGCCATCCTCGTGCTTCTGGTTTTGCTTTCGGTGCCGATACGCAGTGTTGCGGGTGATGGTGAGGAGCCAGGTCTTGACCGACGCATCACCCCTGAAATTGCCGGCACCCCGGTAGGCGGCGACAAACGCCTTCTGCAAGACGTCGTCCGCCCCTTCGGGGTTCCCGACGAGGGCTCTGGCAAGCCGACGACACGCCGGCCCGTGGCGCACGACCAGGGGCTCGAATGCGGTGCGATCGCCACCTGCCAGCATCTGCATCAGCTCGTTGTCTGTCCGGTCGGGGTTGTCGGGCATGTGGAGATACCGAGGGCGCGGTAGATGGGACAGCTTCCGGCGATACCAGTCGCGATGAGGACGAGACCGACGAAGCCCCAGGGGGTCTCGGGCCCGAGGAACACCAAGCTCAAGAGGGCGGATCCGAGCACGACCCGCGCGACGCGGTCAAGGGTGCTCGTATTGTTCGGGATGAGTAGTTTACGCATTTTCACTAGTCCTCGGTGATGGGGTTGAAGTCGAAGGCCCCGGACTGGCGCATGCCGTAGCCCTTCTTCCCCTCCTTTGAGTCACCCCGGTCGCGCGAGGGTTCTAGAAAACTCGCCGTACCGGGCTCGGCTTGCCTTTCGGCCCAGCGCCCCTATGACAGGCGAGACTCCCGGGGGGCCACCAAGGATCTACTTCGATGGACGCCAACACCGTACTTGCCATCATCGCCGGCGCGCTTTTCATTCACTTCATCATGCGCAATTTCATTGGCAAAGTTTCCCCGGAAGCGGCCAAGGAGCTAGTGAAAGGCGGCGCGACGCTGGTCGACGTGCGCACTGCCCCCGAGTTCGCCACGGGCCACATCGACGGCGCGGTCAACCTCCCGGTGCAGGAGATCGGCCGCCGCCTTCGGGAGTTCGACGACAAGAGTTCACCGGTCGTCGTCTACTGTCTGAGCGGAGCGCGCAGCGCCCGGGCGAAGCGGGTGCTCCGGTCGAACGGATTCACCGAGGTCCATGATCTCGGCTCCTTCCGCCGCTGGCGGTGAGAACCCGAAGAGATGGGCGGATGCCCGGCGCTCGAAGAGGGTGTATCCTAGGCGGGTTGCTGCGATTCATCCTCGTCTTCACCTGGTTCGTCTCGGCCGTGGGCTGTGAGCAGCCTCGGGGCCTCGTATGGACGATCGACTCGGCCTCCGAGGTCCGGAGTTCGGATGTCTCGCGGGTCATCGGGCGCATCCGAGGCGGCAGCTGCGCCGGCGATGAGATCCTCTACGAAGGCGACGCCGGCCCGGGTGCGGCAGCCGTGCCGGTATTGCCCCCAGGGCGATACGGCTTCGAGGCGGTCGCCCTCGATGACCTCTGCACGCCCATCGCCGCCACCTGCGTCGACGTGATGCTGCCCCTCATGGACGGTGAGACCCTGACCCTCACCCTTCGTCCAGCGGAGGGGGAGCCGGTGTGTCCCGCAGCCAGGTGTATGGATGGCGTGTGCGGCGCGGACGATGCGGGTATGGACTCGGGTATTCGCGACGCGCGCCCCGACGCATTCGATGCCAGCCCGGACACGAGCAGCGACGCGGCCGTCGATTCGGCGGGAGACTCGTCCCCGCCGCCCGACAGCTCCCCACCTCCCGACACCGGCCCCCTCTACACCTACGAGTGGGTAGTCGACGCGGGCTGCGGCGCGTGCAGCGTCAACTGCGGCGGCGGCACCTGCCCCAAGACCGTCTACTGCCGACGCGATGACGGGATGACGGTGGCTGACGCTTCATGCACGGCCGCCAAGCCGGCGACCACCGCGAGCTGCAATACCCAGGTCTGCTGCTCGACCAATACCCTGTCACGGTCCGACAGCCGTTGCTCCGGGACTACCTCCGATATCATCTCTTGGGACCCATCGCACTACGGGGATGACACCGGCAGCGAGGCCAACCGGGCACGATGCCAAGCCCAGTGCACCGTTTGGGCGGGAACACGAACCGAGTGGTGCTGCGACCTGTCAGAGGACTCCAGCACAGGCACCAGCTGGTCCTGTGCGGCCCATACGGGAACCAGCATCAGCAGCCACAGCGGGTCGAACATCCGCGGGTCCTACGCCGGCCTCGGCGGCTGCACGACCCCCTGACCGGACACCCGGGGATTCGAGACTCTAGGCGCTGGGCTCCGCCAAGGCATCTTCGATGGACCGAACGGCGACGATCACGACCGTCGTATTGTCCTTGCCGCCCGCCTCGTTCGCCGCGGCGACGAGCTGCTCACAGGCGACGTCGAGGTCGGCTTCGTGCTCGACCAGGATGCTTCGAACCCCGTCGTCACTGACCATCTTGGTCAGTCCGTCGGAGCAAAAGAGGTAGATGTCCCCGAGCTTCGGCACCGCGGTGATGATGTCGATATCCATTTCGGAGCCGATTCCCACCGCACGAAATAGGTGCTTCGCTCTGGGCCCTTTGTGACCGAGGGCTTCGAGGGTGTGGTCGACGGTCAAGCGGCGGAAAACGCCACCGCGGAATCGGTAACAACGGCTGTCACCGACGTGACCGATGTAAACGCGGTTCTTTCGGAGGGCGAAACGAGCGCCAACGAGGGTCGTGCCCATGCCGCGGAGCTTCGGGTCGTCGGTGGCTACCTCCCAGATGGCGAGGTTCGCGGCCTGCATCGCCTGGGCGAGTTCCGTGGGCCGAGGCGGAACGTCGGCGTGAACCTTGGCGGTGAAGTCCTTCTCCTTGAAGGCCGCCTCGATGGTGTCGACCGCCAGCTGGCTGGCGATTTCGCCACCCTCGTAACCGCCCATGCCGTCGGCGACGAAGAAGATGCCTTCGTTCTTCATCAGGAGGCAGCTGTCTTCGTTGTTCTTGCGACGTCGCCCCTGGTCGGACTGGGCCGATGCCGCGACGAGGAACGCGTCGGTCGTCATCGTCGGATGATCTTCGTCGGCGCCGGTGTCCGCGACGAAGCTCTCGGTCCTAGCGTGGGGCTCGAGGTCGTCGTCGATTTCCTCGATGCTGATGTCGTCGTAGAAATCGCCGTTGGCGTCAGCCTCGGAGGGCGACG
>QMMC01000074.1 GCA_003647065.1 Deltaproteobacteria bacterium
GCACCGTCATCCAGTGGGACAAAAACGACATCGGCCACGTCGGCCTGGTGAAGGTCGACCTCCTCGGCCTCGGCGTCCTCACCCTCCTCGGCGACGCCCTCGCCCTCGTCGACAAGCATCGCGGAGAGCGCCTCGACCTCGCCCACCTGCCGGTGGATGACCCGCCGACCTACCGGATGATCCAGAAGGCCGACACCGTCGGCGTCTTTCAAATCGAATCACGGGCCCAGATGGCGACGCTCCCCCGCATGGCCCCGGCGCGCTTCTACGACCTGGTGGTCCAGGTGGCTCTGATTCGCCCGGGGCCCATCCAGGGTGAGATGGTGCACCCCTACCTCCGGCGCCGCCGGGGCGAAGAACCCATCCGTTACCTCGACCCGAGCCTCGAGCCTGCCCTCGCCCGGACCCTCGGCGTGCCGCTCTTCCAGGAGCAGGGCATGAAGGTCGCCATCGCCGCCGCCGGCTTCACCGCCGACCAAGCCGACGAACTCCGCCGGGCGATGGGTGACAAAGAGGGCGGCGAGGCGCGGGCGAGGCTCACCCGGGAGCTCCTCGCGGGCATGCGGCGTCGGGGGCTCGGGCGCTCGGTCCGGGAGCGCATCGCCAAGCAATTGCGAACCTTCGCGAGCTACGGCTTCCCCGAGAGCCACGCGGCGTCCTTCGCGCTCCTCGTCTATGCGTCGGCCTACCTGAAGCGCCACTACACGCCGGAGTTTTATGCCGCGCTCTTGAACGCGCAGCCGATGGGCTTCTATCCGGTGGGCACCGTCGTCGCCGACGCTCGGCGCCACGGCATCGAGCTCCGCCGCCCCGACGTCACCAAGAGCCTCTGGGACGCGACCCTCGAGCCAGCATCCGGGGGACACCATCCCTTCGCCCTGCGCCTCGGCCTACGCATCGTCCGGGGCCTCGGCCCCCGGGCACGCCTCGCCCTCGAGGGCGTGCTCGGCCGAGGCACCGAGTCCGTCGAAGCCTTCGCCCGGGACAGCGGCCTCGACCCCCACTCCCTCACGCGCCTCGCCCGGGCCGGGGCCTTCGATGGGCTCGCCGGCGATCGACGCCGCGCGCTCTGGGAGGTCTTACGCATCGCGAAGCCCGCCGCCGGCCCCCTCGCGCCGCGCGCTCCCGCCGAGGCCCATCTCCCCGAGTTCCCGCCCCTCGCCGCAGCCGAGGAGACCCGCGAGGACTACGCCTCGTTGGGCACATCGGCAGAGCGCCACCCGATGGAGTTTCACCGAGACTGGCTCGCGGCCCACGACGTGCCGCCCCTCGGCGCCCTCCCGGACCACCCCCCGGGGCCCATTCGCGTGGCGGGGCTCATCAACTCCCTCCAGCGGCCGGCCACGGCGAAGGGGTTCGTCTTCCTCTCCCTCGAGGACGAAACGGGCATGGTGAACGTCGTCGTATCGCCAACGCTCTTCGCACGGCACCACGACGTCATCACCAGGCGCCCGGTCCTCCTCGTCGACGGCTCCCTCGAGCGCCGCCACGACGTGGTCAACATCAAAGCCGCATGCATCCGCCCCCTGCCTCGATCCTCGGTCGCGGGGGGGTCCCGAGGCTGCTAGTCTCCGCCGCCATGCGGCCCAAGGCCCTACTTTTCTTAGCGCTCTTCAACAGCATCCTCGGGCTGAGCGTGCTCTTTCCGATCATGGCGCCCCTCGGTCGCCAGCTCGGCCTGGGCGAGCTCGAGGTCGGCGCGCTCTCGACCGGCTACTCCCTGATGCAGTTCGCGTCCGCGGCCTTCTGGGGCCGCAAGAGCGAAGAAAAGGGCCGCAAGCCCATCTTGCTCGTCGGCATCTTGGGGTTCGCCGGGACCTTCCTGGCCTTTGCCCTGGTCTGCGAGGCGGGTTTCCGCGGGTGGCTCGACCACGGTCCGCTCTTCGGGCTGTTGCTCACCACCCGAGTCCTCGGCGGCCTGCTCTCATCGGCGACCTTCCCCACGGCCCAGGCCTACATGGCCGACATCACCGACCGCGAGGACCGCACCAGCGGCATGGCCCTCATCGGCGCAGCCTTCGGCCTCGGCATCATCTTCGGCCCGGCCATCGGCGCCGCCCTCAGCTACGTGAGCCTGCTCGCCGCGGTCTACTTCTCCGTCGCCGTCGCGGTCATGAACGCGATCTTCGTTTACACGCGCCTCCCCGAGCCGGAACGCCACCAAGAGCGCGAACCCGGCGATCAGCGGGCCGTCTTCCGGCGTATCTGGCCGCTCCTCGCCGTGGGCGTCGTCGCCACCGTCGCGTCGGTCGCGATGGAGCAGACCATCGCCTTCTACTATCAGGACCGCCTCGGTCTCGACGAAGGCGAGACCGCTCGGGCTGTCGGCATGGCCCTGGTGCTCTACGGCGTCGTCGCGGTCTTCGTGCAGGGGTACCTCGTGCGTCGGGTGACCTGGCCGCCGCTCCGCCTCATGCGTTTCGGCTTGCCCATCGTCCTCGTCGGCCTGGTCCTCCTCACCTTCGGCGACACCTTCGCGACGCTCACCGGCGCTCTACTCCTCCAGGGCTTCGGCCAGGGCCTCGCCCTCCCCGGCATCACCGCTTTCCTGAGCCTGTCCGTCGCCGAAAACGAACAAGGCGCCGTCGCCGGCCTCAACAGCGCAGCCCAAGGCCTCGGGCGCACCATCGGCCCGCTCCTCGGCACCGCTCTCTACGAGTTCGGCCCCACCCTCCCCTACTGGGCCAGCGCTACCCTCGTCACCTTCGTCGTCCTCTACCTCTGGACCAGCCCAAGAGTCCGCCGCCTGGGCGAAGCCGCCGAGGCCCAGGTGTAGGCATAGGCGTAGCGCCGCCGCACCTCGGCGCGATGCCTCACTCGGGGCCGACCACCGCCATCACACGCTGCACGTAGTGGGGCCCTAGGAGCTCTCGGGTCTGCACGACGTATCTCTCGTAGCCCCCTTCGCGCAACGGCTCCGGAACCCAACCTTCGGAGGTTCCGCGGGGCGACGGAAGGTCACCGACGAAGATCACCTCCTGCCCGGTCCGCCCTCGGAGATTCGAGATCGGAGAAGGCACCCCTTCGCCGCGATCCCCCGCCCGCGTCTCGAAGCCCGTCAGGTGGAAAATGGGAAACCGGGTACCGTAGGCCTCGAATGCTTCGCTGGTTGCGTAGAGGGTCGTACGCACTTCGAGCCACGCGTAGTCGTAGCTCCGCCGCTCTCCATCGGGCATCGTCTCCTGGAGCGAGCCGGTCTCGGTGATTCGCACCAGGAGCAGGTGTGAGGCGCCACCGACGTGCTCGTTGAGCAAGCCCTCGTTCATCGCGCCGAGTTCCGGGAGCGCAGCGACCGGAGGGCTCACGAAAATCTCATACCTCGCCGTGCTTCGCTCGGCCGCCTCGGAAGGAAGAGCCGGCTGGGTAGGCTCGGCGGTCGCCGGAGAGCCGGCCGGAGAACTGCAACCGAGCGATGCCAGGGGCCACAACAATGCCAGCGCCAAGACCCCCGAGCTTTGCCGCAACCGTTCCACCAGCGCCACTCTACTACCGAATCCGCGGGCCCGGTGGGCTGGCGATTGGCGCTATGATCGCCCTCCCCGTGGCCTTCATCAAACATCGACCATCGCTCTCGCTGCGCGCGCCGTCCGTGATTACGCCGGGAACCAAGGTGACGGCGATGCTCATCGTCGAGGCGAACCGCGAGGTGCCGATCGAGGCCATCACCGTGGAGTTGACCGGGGGCGAACGGGTCACCATCGGTTCCGGAAGCAGCGCGCGGACCCTCCGGCGGTCGATCGTCCGCCAGCGGGCCGGCCTCTCGGGGCCGCGGCTGCTTCCCGCGGGGCGTCATGAACTCAGCTTCGCGTTCAGCCTTCCAGCAGATGCCCTACCCACATACTTCCGGGGCGGGCCCCGCGTGGAATACTTCGCCGAGGCCCGGGTGGACATCGACTGGTGGCCCGACGCCACCGAGAACTTCACGCTCACGGTTGGCGCCCGGCCGCCACACCCGGCGTCGAAGGAACCACGGCCGCGCACCTACAGCACCTCCCCCGGAGGGCCCGTGGGTTCGACCCCGGGGCTCGAAGTGAGCCTCGCGAGTGAGGTCGTCGCCACCGGCGAATCCATGCAAGTCGCGATCGGAATGCTCAACCACGACCCGGCCCGTTTCAACGAAGTCCGGCTGAGCCTCTCTTCGGTGGAGACGGTATTCGACGACTCGGGGCAAGAGCGAGGAAATCGGGACCTCACCCGGCATCGGTACACGGTGCCGATGAGCAGAGTTCTCGAGGGGCTGCCCATTCGGTTCCAATTGCCGAACGCACCGCCGACGTTCCAGGCGCAGCTCTTTCGCCTCGACTGGTTTCTCGATGTCGTGGGCGTCGTATCCTGGGGGCGAAACCTGACCCTGCGTTTGCCCATCGAAATCACGAGCCCCGGAGTGGTCAGAGGCAACGACGCCGTAGTACCGGCGGTCGTTGGATCCTCCCGGCGGCGCGCCATCTGGGAGCAAGCCGCCCAGAGGTATGGGATGCACTTCGACGGCCACGAGATGACGAAGTCCACGGGGCATGCCGAGCTTCTGGTCCGCCTCGGAGAGGACAAAGACGGCCCCGCTCTCGTCGGCACGCTCACCTACCCGGACCTTCACCTCGACCTCGACGGCGGCAAGAAGGATGGCTTTCACCGGCTCTTCAAGAAGAGCGTCGACCTCGAGGACCCGCGCGTCGGCACGCGCCACTACGTAGCCGGGCGAGACGACGGTCAAGTACGTGCCTTCGTCCAGACTCTCGGCAGAACCCTCTTCGTCGACGACCTCGACGACGTCGACGATACCCAGATGTCCTTCCTGTCCGTAGAGCGCGGCCACGCGGACCTCGACCGCATGTGCCGCACGCTCCTCGACGTCGCCGAGTCGTTGCCGAAGGCGCGGGCGGCCATCCCCGCGCCCAACTCCATGGCGGTGCACCTACCCACCTGGCAGGTCGTCGCCACCCGAGAAGCCGCCACCCTCGAGCAATCCCGGATGGCTCTGCACTTCGACCGCGGCCACGACCAGGCCTCCGTCATCACGGAATGGACCACCGACGGCGCCCCCTACCGGACGACCGCCATCATCCGCGTGCAAGACCCCGTGGATGTCGACTACCACTTCCTCAGCACCGGCCCGGCGCTCCCCGACGCTGACGCCCAACACTACGGCGGCCACGCACGGAGCCTCCTCGCCCGCCTCGTCGAAGACACCCCCCACGTCCGCGTCGCGGCCAACACCCTCGTCGCCCACCTCGAGCCCCAACTCGAAGACCCGTCAGGCGCCGTCACGATCCTGAAACGCCTACAAGCGCTCTACGCCCTCATCCGCGCCACCACGGGCCCCTATCGCTAACGAATGGGGACGGTGTTAACTAGTTAACACCGTCCCCGGATGGACGCCTAGTTGATGATTTCTAGGTTGAGGCCGCCGGCGTAGGCATAGCTGACGAAGGCGTCGAAGCCGTAGACGACGATGCCTACGGTCCCCGGATGGACGCCTAGTTGATGATTTCTAGGTTGAGGCCGCCGGCGTAGGCATAGCTGACGAAGGCGTCGAAGCCGTAGACGACGATGCCTACGGGGTCATCGGCGACGATGGTGTGCACGCCATCCTGGCTCTGGTCGCCGTCCTCGACGCGCACGTTGGGTAGGCCGATGACGTCTGGGAAGCTGAACTGACAGCGGTGGATCACTTCGGTCGGAGGCGGGTCGCCGGGGCGGCGCATGAGGCCGTCGGCGGCCGAGGTGGTGCAGACCCTGGGGTCGAGGGGCTCTCCATCGAGGAGCACCCGGGTGTCGGCCTTGGCGGTGATGGTCACGAAATCGAAGGCGTAGAGGTCGGGCGCCAGGAAAACGTAGTCCTGCCGGTACTGCTCGACCGGCGGGACGAGAACGATGGCCGGGTCGCCTCCCGGATACTCGCTCGGGATGCCGACCGCCTCCTGACTCGGAAGAGCCTGGAGCACGGCGACGGGTTTGTCGGCCTCGAGGATGAAGTCCTGGTCGGCGCGGAAGATGATGCTCTCGCCCTCGGCGAGCATCGCGACGTCGTCGGGGAACGGCAGGGTGGTATTGAGCACCGTCGTGCCCGCGGTGGTGGCGAGGACCCTCACCCACTCGGGCTCGTTGGTCTCGGCGACGCTGTCGGTCAGCGGGTTCAGGAAGGCGTTGTTGAGCGCCACGGAACGCCTCGGCTGGCGCGCGATCATGAAGCGCCGGCCGTGGCTCTGGTCGGGCCAGAGCTGCTCTTCGAGATGGTCCGCGCAGCACTGCCGAGTCGCGTAGGAATCAAAGCGCGGCACGTCCGAGGCTTCGCTGCCGACGAAGACGCTCACCGGCCGATCGGCGTCGATGACCGTGCCCGTGAAGTCCCCGTTGAGGGCCTGGGTTTCCAGGTTGATGACATCCCAGGGGTTGATGACCATGGAGAAGGACCCCCGAGGGCCCATCTCCGGGATGGCCCCGGCGCCGACGACCTTCACCACGCGGTCGCCGTAGGTCACGTTGACGGTGGTCTCGCGCTCGGTTCCGACGATGGTCAGGGTGGCGCGCAGGTCTTCATCGTCCCGGCTCGAGTCGAAGTCGTTGTCCGGGTTGATGCTGTCGTTGGCGATGGTCTGGGGCCATGCGATGGCGGTGTAGCGCCGCCCGATGGCCGATGTCGGCAGGAGCAAGGATGCGTCGTTCGAGAAGACCCCGACGTTGTCGAGGGGGTTGAACTGGTAGGCGATGATCGGCAGCTGGCTCGAGATGCGGAACGCGTTGGAAGTGACCGCCGTGTGAGTGCCGTCGTTGATCCCGCTCGCCGTGGCCGTCACCCGACAGAGGCAAGGCGGCGCCGTGTCCCCGGAGGAGCATACGCAGACCTCGGTCCCCGGACAGGTCCGGTCATCGGGCAGGCACACGGCGTTGCTGCTCGAGCCGTCGACCTCGCGCCGGGGCAGACGCAGAATCTCGAGGTCACCGGCGGGTACGCGTACCGAGAGGAGCTCCCGGGGGCTCGCCTCGGCGCCGAAGAGCGCGTCATTCACCTCGACCCGGACCTCGATTTCGATGGCGTTCGGGTTGCTGACCACGACCGCATACTGCTGCGCCGAAGCATCGGAACCGACGCGGATGCCGGCGTTGTCGAGGTCGACCGCATAGAACTCGCAGCCCACGTAGCTCCGGTTGGAGGTGGCCTCGTCGCAGAGATCCACGCAGCGGCCATCACGGCAGGCGAGGCCCGCGTTGATGTCGCAGTCTTCCTGGGGGACCCACTCGGAGCCGTCCGACGAACACTGCTGGACGGTGATTCCGTCACACCGAACCGAGTCCGGCCGGCAGGTGATGCACCAGAGGTCCGGCGCGCACACCTGGTCCATCGCCGCGCAGTCTTCGTTGACGCTCTGAACGAACTCGGACCCGGCGGGACGCTCGCAGGACCAATGCACGTTGCCGATGCAGGCCTGGGACTCCGCCGTCGCGCAGAAGAACGTGCCGGCGTCGGTGATGGGAGAGACCCCACTGTCGGGGGTCGGCGGTGGCGAATCATCGCCGCCGCAAGCACCGGCGAGAGCAAAGGAAAACGTGAAAAAGAAGAAAGTAAGCAGACGGTTATTCGCCATCGGGTCTCGCGATTTGGGCCTCAGCGGGTGGCTGTGAAGTAGTCGTTCGCGTGGTGGCTCCAGAAACGCTCCTGGAGGTAGGTGTAGCTGAACTCATCAAAGTCGAAGCCGGGGATCTTCACCGCGAAGACCACCCAGGTTAGGAAGCCGGAGCTGATGTCGTCGATCTCGGGGATCGATGAAAGGTCCGGGATCGGGGCCTCGTAGACGCTACCCGGCACGTAGTGACGCCAGGCGGGGTTTCCGTCGCCGCCGACCATCAAGACGATGTGCATGTCCGGGTCATCGCCGTCCGAGGTCCACCTGAGGATTCGGTCGTCGGGGAGGCGCTCGCCGTAGCCAGGCGAGGTGGCTTGGGGGATGCCGAGGAAACCGTCGAGGGTCACGGTCTCGTCGAATGCGCGAACGCCGTTGCGCACGACGACCGTGTAGGGCTGAGAGTCGAAGTCGCCGGTGTACCAGCCCCCGGAGATGCGGTAGCGCCCGTCCGAGAGCGAGCCGAGGAGGGCCGGCTGGGCCCAGAAGCGGAAGGGCTCGTCGTTGGTCCGCCCGCGCACGATGTCGTAGGCCTCGGTGCGCCCGAGGGTCTCGACCTCTCGGACGATGACCCCTTCGCCGCCGAGGTCGATGTAGGCCTCGACCTTGAAGCTGTCGGGACCGGTCCGGGACTCTCCCGGGAGGTCGGTGATGGCCACGTCGAGGGTGTGATCGAGGGGGATGTTCATCGTGATGTCGACGTCGGTGACCTCTTGCCCGGGGCCCGCGAGGACGTTCCGTGCGATGCCCATGACGTAGGGGATGAACTCACCGGTATCGATGTTTTCGAGGCCCGCCAGGGCGTAGGTCGCGAGCCCCGCCGGCCGGGCGAAGATTCGGTAGAGATAGCCAGACTCTCCGGTATCCCCGGTCTCGAGGACCCTTTGCACGGCGCCCCCGAGGTTTGGCGCCGGGTTCGGGAAATCGATGCGCGCCTGGGTGGTATAGACGTAGGCGACCTTCACCTCGTTCGCCCGGGCATTGGGCACGTTGAACCAAGGCTGGGGCCCGAGGCCGAAGTCGGTCGGCCAGACGAGCTGCCCCGAGATGAAGGCGCCGCTGCGACCGCGGCCCGCCGGAGGCGCACCGCCCATGCCGCACATGGGGTCCATCCACGGGATCAGGAAGATGGTCACGTCGGTCGCATCGAAGGATACGACGGAGGTCTTCTCGAAGCAGAACTTCGCGGCGTGCACGGTGACCGGGCCGATCAGGTCGGAGCCCGAGAAGGTGATCTGCCCATTGATGTCGGAGGGACCTTGGTAGGGCGTCGCGAGGTCTTCGCCGATGATGACGAAGGCGTCCGGGACGGGGGCCCCCGACCCGGCGTTCAAAACCGTGATGTTCATCGCGCCCGCGATGGGCCCGCCGCCGAGCCCGCCGGAGAACGGGTCGGAGCTGTCGTAGTACGTGAACGCGTCCTCGACGGTGAGCTCGCTCGCGTCGGCACCGCGCGTGATGATCACGTCGACGGTGCCCGCGGCCATCGGCGGCGTGCGGCAGGTGACCGTGGATTCGCTGACCACCGTCGTGTCGGTGCAGGGAGAACGACCGAAGGTGACCGCATCGCCATCTTCGAAGGCCGTGCCCATGCCGATGATGTTGACGAGGGTGCCGCCGGAGACCGAGCCGCGGCTCGGGTCGAGGTAAAACGCGTCGTAGGTGTAGGCGTCCTCGGCGGTGACCGTGTCGTCACCGAGGGTCAGGGTCACGTCGGCGGGACCGACCTCTCCGGCCGGCGTCACGATGGCCAGGCGGTTCGAGTCGATGAGCTCCATGTCGGCCGGCTGCACGAGGCGGCCGCCGATGCTGACCTCCATGTCGAGGGAGAGGCCTGTTCCGCGGATCACGACCGCGGCACCGCCGGTGAAGGGCCCATGGTCGGGCACGAGGCGAGTGACCGAGATGGCGCTGGTGCCGATGCCCGTCTCCGGGAACATCATCGCCGAGTCGTCCATCGTGCCCGAATCCATCGACGCATCCGGGAGATCCGGGGGCGGCTCGATGGTGTTGTCTCCGCTGCAACCGACCGCGAGCGCGGACATCAAAAAGACGGACGCCAACGCTAACCTGCGCATCATTGCTCCTGCCAAGGCAACCTCCCCCAAGTCCCGCGCGGTGGTTCGCCTTTATTAAAGGTCACTAACAAGCAGTATCGAGTACGTAAGACCGAAGTCAAGGAGCGCTCCGGCGCGTTATTCGGTACGTTTGCGCCCTTGCAGGCTTTCCCATGAAGCTCCTCCGCGTCGTCGTCAGCGATCTCCACCTCGGCACCGGGCAGCGCCCCGGGGAGCCGAACGTGCTCGAAGACTTCTTTCATGACGACCGGTTTGCGGAGTTCCTCGCCCACTACGACCGTAAAGCCGGGAGCGATACGGAGGTCGAACTCATCCTGAATGGTGACATCTTCGATCTCCTGAAGGTGAAGACCCGTGGTCGGTGGACGACTGAGATCACGGACGAAATCGCCACCGCCAAGGTCCAGGACTGTGTCGAAGGGCATCCGCGATTTATCCATGCCCTGCGCGAATTCATGAACAAATCGAACCGGCGGATCACCTACCTGCCGGGCAACCACGACCTCGAGATGTGGTTTCCGGGGCCCCAGGAGCTCTTCCGCCGCTACGTCGCCCCCGGAGCCGCGGGCAGCCGGGTGCAGTTCATCACCAGCACCGACACCTACTATCTGCCCGAGGGCATTCAGATTCGCCACGGTCATCAGCTCGAACGGATCCATCGGGTCGACTACGATCGGATGACCGAAAAGCGCCGCGACGGGACCGAGATCCTCTCGTTGCCGTGGGGCACGCTTTGGATCCTCGACGTGATGAACCCCGCGAAAGAAGAGCGGAATCACATCGACCGGGTTCAGCCCCTCGGACGCTTCCTCCTCGCCGGCTTCATCTTCGACACGTCCTTCGTCTTCCGCTTCCTGTATCGATCGACCCTCTATTTCTTGAAGCACCGCATCTTCACCTTCCGCGCGTGGCGGGAGCGCATCCGGCAGATCCCGCGCCGGCTCAAAGAAGAGCTCATCTCCCTCGGCGGCTTCGACGAGGCCGCGATCCGCGCCCTCCGCACCATGCGGGGCGTCCATACGTTGATCGTCGGGCACAGCCACGGACCGCGATATCGCCAACTTCCCGGCAACAAATTGCTCGTCAACACCGGCACCTGGACGAAGATGATCAACCTCGACATCCAATATCTGGGGCAGGACAGCGGCCTGACCTACGCCGTCATCGAGTACAACGACGAGGGCAAACCGACCACCAGCCTGATGCGCTGGCACGGAGATCGACCCGAGTGCGAGACGGTTCCTTACGCAGAATGAAGTACGCGGTCCTCGTGGCCGCGGTGTGCGCCGTGGCGATCGCGGTAGGCACCGTCGCCGTCGGCGTCGCCCAAGAAGGAGCGGCCGACCTCGTCATCGAGCCCCCCGCATCCCTCACCGTCGGCGACCGCGCGTCGGTGATAGCCGTCGTGCGCATCACCCCCCCCGGGGACCGGCCGGTGCTGGTGACGCCGAGCAGTGAGGGCACCGCCGTCGAGGTCGTCCGCGGTCGGCTGCTGCGCGGCGATGCCGACGACCCCGACGCCGAGGAGCTGCGCTTTTCGATCCCCATCGTCGCCCGCGCTCCGGGCACCGCCGTGCTCCGGGTGCACGTATCCGGATGGGCCTGCGAAGAACGCTGCCGCCCGGTCGAAGCGGACACCGAAGTCGTCATGCGTGTCGCCCGTCGCCCCCTCGAAGACCGCGACGCGCCGTAGTCGGCAAGAAGGCGGAGCGGCGCTCAATCGCGCCGTCTGATCGGGTCCGGTGAGACGGGGGGCGCCGGGGCCGGCGACGCGGCCTCGAAAAGCGAAAGCTGACCGCCCGCGTCGGGGCGCCGGAAGGTCGACTCGGGCGGTGTCTCCGGCTCGCCTTGCTCGTACCCGAGGCGCCGGCAGTGCCCTTCGAAGAGCGCGACGGTCGCCTTCCAGCGCTCGCCGAGGCCGCCCATGCGCGCGTGGTACGACGACTCGTCGAGTTCGCCGCCGCGCAACTCCCGCACGGCGTTTTGTATCTTGCGCACCTGGGGCGCAGGCAACGCCTCGCTGATGCGAAGCTGAAAGACATCCTGCACGCCGGCGGGGAGGCGCACGCTGGTCATGAACGCCCGGCTGGCCCCCGCCTCCCGGGCGCGCTCGAGGATGAAGGCCACGTCGCTGTCGTTGAGCCCGGGGATGATCGGCGCGAGGGCTACCCCCGTCGGGATGCCCGCCGCCGAGAGGTGGGCGAGGGTCTCGAAGCGCCTCGAGACGGGGCTCGCCCACGGCTCGATGCGGCGCCCGGTGTCGTCGTCCGCGAAGGGGATCGAAATCCAGACGAAGCAGTCGGCTTCCTGTGCGAGCTGGGCGAGGAGGTCGCGGTCCCGGCGGATGACCGAGCTCTTGGTGATGATCGTGACGGGGTTCCTGAACTCGAGAAAGACCTCGAGGCACGCACGGGTAAGCCTGAAGGACGCCTCGAGGGGCTGATAACAATCCGTGACGCCGCTCAGCATCACGCGCTCGCCGCGCCACCGCTTCGCCATGAGCTCCCGCCGGAGCACCTCGGCGATGTTCTCCTTCACGACGATCTTCCGGTCGAAGTCTGAGCCGGCGCCCCACCCCAGGTACTCGTGGTAGGGCCGCGCGTAGCAGTAGGCGCAGCCGTGGTAGCAGCCCCGGTAGGGGTTCAGCCCCCAGTTGAAGCCGAGGTCCGGGCTGTCGTTCTCGACCAGGGCGGACCGGGCCTGCTCCCGGAAGACCTCGAGTTTCGTCTGCGGCGGCTCTCCCTCCCAATCGACGTGGCGGTCGAGCCACGGGTTGGGCGGATTGTAGACCTTCTGAGGCGATCGCACTGAATGCGTGTACAGCATCCTGCTGAGAGGCGCCAGGTTGCCCGTCCGGGTGCTTGGCCTCTGTCTTGCTCTGTCGAGTGGTGTCTTCCCAAGGGTCGCGCTGACGCGAAGCCCGCGGGGAGACATCGAAAGGGCGAAACGTCATGGATATCCAGAAGATCGAAGACTTGCCGGGGGCGCGGCAAGGACTTGACAGGCTGTCTCGCAAAGACAAGATGTCACAAGCGAATGACAAATCGTCTTCAGGGGGCCGCGTGGAGAGCTTGAAATCCAGTACGATTCTCGTCGTCGACGACGAGCGCAGCAACCTCGACTCTCTCGAGCGCATCTTCCAGCGTGAGGGCGCCCGGGTCTTCTCGGCCTCCACCGGTCGCGAGGCCATCGACGTCTGCCGGAACCACCGGGTGGACGTGGTGCTGACCGACCTGATGATGCCCGGCATGAGCGGCATCGAGCTCATCCAGGCCCTCCGGGCTGTGGCCCCGGACGCCGAAGCCGTGGTGATGACCGCCTACGGCACGATCGAGACCGCGGTCGAGGCGATGCGCGAAGGCGCCTACGACTTCGTCGAAAAGCCCCTGAAGCGCATGCAGAACGTCAAGACGGTGTCCAAAGCGGCGGAGCGCCATCGCCTCGTCGCCGAGAACCGCACGCTCAAGAAAGAGCTCTCGGCGCTCAAGAACCGCACCATCATCGGGAACTCGCCGGCTCTCCGGCACGCCCTCGACACGGCCAACCAGGCGGCGCCTTCGACGGCGACGGTCCTCGTCCTCGGGGAAAGCGGCACCGGCAAGGAGCTCATCGCTCGCTTGATCCACGAGCACAGCGAGCGGACGGGCCCTCTGGTCGCCGTCAATCTCGCGGCCCTCCCCGAGACGGTGATCGAGTCGGAGCTCTTCGGCCACGAAAAGGGCGCCTTCACCGGCGCGGTGCAGAAGCGTGACGGGCGCATTGCCCAGGCCCGAGGGGGCACGCTCTTCCTCGATGAGATCGGCGAGCTCACCCCGCAGGTCCAGGTGAAGCTGCTCCGGGTCCTCCAGGAGGGCGAATACGAGCCGGTCGGGGGCAAGACGCAGCAGGCCGACTTCCGATTGGTGGCCGCGACCAACCGAGACCTCCGGCAGGCGGTCGCCGATGGCGAGTTCCGCGAAGACCTCTTCTATCGCCTCAACGTCATCGCCATCACCTCGCCGCGCCTCGCCGACCGCCGCGACGACGTGCCCCTCCTCGTCGATCATTTCCTCGACGTCTACTGCACGAAGAACGGCAAGGCCCGGATGGACGTAGACCGCGATGCCCTCGATCGCCTCATGGCCTACGACTGGCCCGGCAACGTCCGCGAGCTCGAAAACGTCATCGAACGCGCCGTCGTCTTGAGCCGGTCCGACGGCCTGACGGTGGCGGATCTGCCGGCGCCGATCGCGAGCGCCGAAGCGAGCCAGGCGTCCCTGTCCTTCGCCATCGGCACCACCATGAGCGAGATCGAGCGCCGGGTCCTCCACGCGACCCTTTCCCACACCCAAGGGGACAAACAGCTCGCCGCCCAGCTCCTCGGAATCAGCGCCCGGACCATCTACCGGAAGATCGGCGCCGAGCGCGAAGACGGCCCGTAACGAGAAGGCGCCGCAAGGGCGGCCCGAGGCGGCAGTGCGACGCAGTCTTCAACAAGAAGGCGCCGCGTAGGCGGCCCGAGGCGGCAGCGCGCCGGAGGCGTGCAGAGCCGACAGGCCGACCGTAGCGGCGCCGGGAGTGCGCAGTCGCGCAGAGCCGACAGGCCGACCGTAGCGGCGCCGGGAGTGCTGCGTCTGGAAGCGCCCGCCTCGGCGCGCCTTCTTGGCTGGGGGCGCCGCGGCACTGCCGGCGCCTGAAGCTGCGGCCTTTCGGCTCCGCACGCCGTCGGCGCGCTTCCGCCGACCGCCACCTCGCCAGGTGCCTTCCTGTTAAGGAATGACAGAATGTCAGGCGATCGCCGGCATTGGCTCGGGCGGGTGTCAGAGTGTCCCCGGGGCCACCGGGCATTCGATGAAAACCCGCGGAGATCACTGGCAATTGCGGCACGCATCCACTAGGCACACGCCTTGCTGAGCACTGCTCCGGGGAAGGCTCCGTGGGAACCCGTCGAAATCGTCGAATCGCTGTCGCCATCGTGCTCTGCACGTTGGTTCTGACCGCGTTGTTCCTCGCCCAGGGGACCACGGGGCTGCTCGCGGCGACGTTCTTGAGTCTCGACAGCGGTTCCTCGGCGGCCCCGGCCCGGCGCGCCGGTGCGGGGCGCAACGCGGGGCCCGAGCAGAAGGACCCCGAAGCCATCCTGACGCGGAACATCTTCGACTCGGAGACCGGGGACCTCTGGAACGTGGCCGAGGAAGAGGTCGAGTACGTCGAGGACGACGGCCCGCCCCCGGAGCCCGGCGATGGCCCCCTGCCCCGGTGCGAAGGCGCGGTGCGCCTCGTCGGTTCGCTCGTCAATACCCAGAGCCACGAGTGGTCCTTCGCCGCCATCACGGGAGCGGCGGGCAAGGCGATGCTCTACCGCGAGGGCATGTCGGTGGACGACAAGCAGGTGGTGTCGATCGACTCGAGCGCGGTCGTGCTCTTGCCGGCCTCCGGAAGTCACTGCCAGATCATGATGTTCGACCCGGGGGCCCCGGTGGCCGCCACGGCTCCGGCGCGTCCGGCGACGATGGCGGCCCGGGCCGAGCGCCCCGCGCGCCCGACCCGCGAAGGCGCCATCCCGACCGCCGACATGGAGTCCGGCATCACCCGCAACTCCGACACGAGCTTCACGGTGGCGCGCAGCCTCGTCGACCAACTGCTGAGCAACCAGGCCGAGCTGATGCGGACCGCCCGGGTCATCCCCCACGAAGAGAACGGCCGCACCGTCGGGGTCAAGCTCTACGGCATCCGCCGGAACAGCGTCCTCGGGCGCCTCGGCCTCCAGAACGGCGACATGCTGCGAACGATCAACGGCTACGACATGTCCAGCCCCGACAGCGCCCTCGAGGCGTATTCGCGGCTGCGCGGTGCGAGCAACCTGAGCATCAACGTGGTGCGCCGGGGCAACCCCATGGCTCTCGAGTACAACATTCAATGAAGACGCCCTGCATCAATCGCCCCGCCTTCGGGCACCACCCGGGAGCCCAGTCATGAGGACACGCGTCGCCGCACCGATCCTCCTGATGTCGGCCTCCATCATGGTCTGTGGACTCGGCATCGCGAATGCCCAGCAGCAGCCCGACCCCGGCATCGTTGCGCCGCAGCTTCCCCTGCGCACGCAGCGACGACTGCAGCCGGCGATCCGTCAGATTCAGGAGCAGCAGCAGCGCAACCAGCAGAAGGTCCCCACCAAAGAGCGCACGCCCCGGGTTCGTCCCGGAACGGGCGGCGCGGGCACCGACAGCCCTGGGACCGGCGGCGCAGAGGCCGGTGGCACCGGCGGTACGGGAGGCTTGGGCGGCACCGGCGCGACGGGCAACATTCAAGAGTTCCAGACGGGCGTGGACTACCGGCCGATGTCGCCGGGCGCCCGAGTGACCTTCAACCTCGAGGACGCCGACCTCCCGGACCTGGTCCGCCTCATTTCGACCATCACGGGCAAGCGCTTCATCCTCCCGGGCAAGGTCCGGTCCATCAAGGCGACCGTTTACGCGCCGACCAAGGTGACCGCCGCCGAGGCGTACCGCGCGTTCTTGTCGATCCTCGAACTCAACGGCATGACCGTCGTGCCCGCCGGGCGTTACCTCAAGATCGTCGAGACCACGGGCATCGAGAGCCAGCCCATCCCGTTCTACAACGGCGGCGCCGGCTCGCCCTCGGATGACCGGTACGTGACCCGCATGCACCGGGTCCGAAACGTATCCGCCGAAGACGTCGCGACGTTGCTCAGTCGCTTCAAGTCTCGAGAAGGGGCGGTGACCGCGTACGCCCCCACCAATACGGTGATCATCACCGACATGGGCTCGAATATCCGGCGCATGCTCCGGGTCCTCGAGGAGATCGACGTCCCCCGGGGCGGCGAGCAGGTATGGATCGAGCCGATTCACTACGTGAACGCGACCGAGATGGCCGGGCTGCTCTCGGAGATCTTCCCGGTCGGAGCGGGCGCCGCGTCGGCCCCCGCCGCAGGGAACGCCCGGCCGGCGGCGCGGGCGAGGCCGCCCAGGCGCGGCCAGGCGAGCGCCGACAGCGCCGCCGCCGCCTCACCGGCCGCAGGACCGACGACCGTCGGTCAACGCTCGGGCGCGATGCGCCTCACCAAGATCATCCCCGACGAGCGAAGCAACTCACTGATCCTCCTCGCGACGGAGAGCGCCTACCTGCGCGTCCTCGAGCTCATCCGGCAGCTCGACGTGCCGATGGAAGGCGAAGGCGGCATCCACGTGCACTACGTGCAGCACGGCGACGCCGAAGAGATCGCGAGTACCCTCGCGAGCCTGATCGGCGGCGGCAGCGGCAGCAGCGGCGCGGCGCGGGGTGGCCAGCGGGCGCCCGGTGCCGGCCGAACAGCCGGAGCAGCCGCCAGCGGTGCGAGCGCCGGGGCGGTCGCCGCCGGAGGAGGAGGTGCCGTCTTCGAGGGCGACATCCGGGTCACGGCCCACAAACCGACCAACGCATTGGTCATCACCTCGTCGCTCCACGACTACGCAGCCCTCCGGCGGGTCATCGAACGCCTCGACGCACCGCGGCGCCAGGTCTTCATCGACGCCGTGATCATGGAGATGGCGGTCAACCGCTCGAACCAGCTGGGACTCAGCTTCCATGGCGGTGCCCCCGACGCGCCGACCGATGGGTCCCTCTTCCTCGGTGGCTCGAACCCCCTCGGCTCCCTCGGCTTCGGCTCCGACCCGACCTCTCTCACGGGCCTGGCCCTCGGGGTCCGCGGTCCCGAAATCCCCGAATCACAGCGCCTGGTCGGCTTCTCGGTGCCTGCCTTCGGCGTGGCGCTCACGGCGCTGTCGACGAGCGGCGATACCAACATCCTGTCGACGCCGCACATCCTCGCGATGGACAACGAAGAGGCGGAGATCAGCGTCGGCCAGAACGTGCCGCTGCAGACCTCGGGCTTTACCAGCGCAGGGGGCGCGGGCCTCGCAGCTCTTGGCGCGGCGGGCCTCGCCAGCCAGGGGGTGGGCGGCCTCGGAGCCCTCGGCGGCGCCATGGGCGGCGTCGGCAGCGTGCCCCGCCAGGACGTCGGCACGACGCTGCGCGTCACCCCCCACGTCAACGAGTCCGACGAGATCCGCCTCGAGATCGAAGAAGAGATTTCCGAAGTAGAGGCCTCGGCGGAAGGCTCCCTCGGCGTCAAGACCATCAACAAGCGCACCGCCCAAACCCAGATGGTCGTTCGGGACCAGCAGACGGTAGTCATCGGCGGGCTGATGCGCGACACGGTGATCAACCAGGAGAGCAAGATCCCGGTCCTCGGCGACATCCCCCTCCTCGGGGTGCTCTTCCGACAGACGTCGATCGTCACCGAGAAGCGCAACCTGCTGCTCTTCCTGACCCCTTACATCATCCGCGACGCGTCCGACCTCCGGGCCATCTACGAGCGCAAGATGCGGGAGCGCCAAGAGTTCATCGACCGGTACTTCGTCTTCGGCGACCAGGACTACGACCCGCACATCGATTACACGCGGACCCGCGGGCTCTTGATGGAGATCGTGAACGAACTGGACGAGCTCGCTTACGAACGGCAACTCGCCGAGGCGGCCCTCGGGGCAGCGCCACCGGAGCACATACCAAGATCGTCGGTCGGCAACGCACCCATCGACCCCGGAAGTGGTGCGATGATCATCGGCCCCGAGGGCATAGAATCCGGCGGGGCGACCGTATCGGCCCAAGCGCCAGCACCTCCGCCAAGCAGCCTCGCCGAGTCCATGGGCGGCCCCGGGGGAGAGGAAGAATAGCTGTGCAGCCGCAGTACGTCGGCGAGATCCTCGTCCGCCACGGCGCTTTGACGCCGGAGAAGCTCCAGAGCGCGCTGGCCACGTCCGTCGAGCGTGGGCTGGACCTCAAGGATGTCTTGCTCGCAACGAACGCCTGCGACGAGGAGGAGTACGTCAAGGCCCTCGCGGCGGAGACCGGCATGGAGGTCCTCCTGGACATCAAGGCCGACGACGTCGCCGAGGAGCTCATTGGGCAGGTCCCCATCACCTTCGCCCGCCAGCATCGCGTCCTGCCGATCGGCTTTTCCGGCGAGACGATCGTAGTCGCGGTCTCGAACCCCCTCGACCTCGCCCCCCTCGACGACCTCCGGGTGCTCCTCGGCGCCGAGCTCGAAGCGGTGGCGGTCCCCGGGGACAAGATCGAAGACGCGATCAACCGGGTCTACGAGCGCGAGACCGAGGCGGCTCTCGACGAGGCGAAGGAGGGCGACTCCCAGGACGACGAGCTCCAGGACCTCATCGACATGACCGACGAGGCGCCGGTCATCCGTTGGGTGAACAACCTCTTCTATACCGCCGTCCGGGAGCGTGCCTCGGATATCCACATCGAGCCGACCGACTCCGACGTCGTCGTTCGCTACCGCGTCGACGGGCGCCTCTCGGTGCAGAAGAAGGCCCACCGCGGGTTCCTGCCGTCGATCGCGAGCCGCGTGAAGATCGAAGCCGGCCTGAACATCGCCGAAAAGAGGCTCCCCCAGGACGGCCGCATCACGAAGAAGATCGCCGGCAAGCTCGTCGACGTGCGCGTCTCGACCATCCCGACCGCCAAGGGCGAGCGCATCGTCATGCGTCTCCTCGACAAGGAGAACATCCTCCTCGATCTGTCGGACCTCGGCTTCGACCCCGACGAGTTCGAGACGATGCACAAGCTCATCGAGCGGCCCAACGGCATCGTCCTGGTCACCGGCCCCACCGGGTCCGGAAAGACGACGACCCTCTACGCGTGCCTGAACCGTATCAACAAGCCCCACCGGAACATCCTCACCGCCGAAGACCCGGTCGAGTATGAGCTCAAGGGCATCGGCCAGGTTCAGACCCAGCCGAAGATCGGCCTGACCTTCGCCTCGGCCCTTCGCTCCTTCCTGCGCCAGGACCCCGACGTCATCATGGTCGGTGAGATTCGAGACCACGAGACCGCCGAAATCGCCATCCACGCGTCTCTGACGGGTCACTTGGTGCTCTCCACGCTGCATACCAACGATGCGCCGACGGCGATCACGCGCCTCGTCGACATGGGAGTGGCGCCCTTCCAGATCTCGTCGTCGGTGATGGCCGTCCTCGCCCAAAGGCTGGTGCGACGCCTCTGCCCCTTCTGCCGGATCCCCTACGAGCCCACCGATGCTAACCTCCGGGAGCTCGGCCTCGACCCGAGCAACCCGCAGGAGCTGCACCGGCTCCGGGAATCGAAGCCGCCGCCGGCGCCGGAACCCGAGACGGATGAGATAGCCCTCAGCGAAGACGACCTCTTCGGCTCCGAGGTGACGAACGTA
>QMMC01000075.1 GCA_003647065.1 Deltaproteobacteria bacterium
CAATGCTCGCCGACGACCTCATCTCGACGGAACCCCAGTATTTTTTCGGCACCTTGGCTCCAATGTATGATGTGGCGCTCGGAGTTAACGACAAATACACCAGCATCCGGGAGCAGTTCGGTAAGCAGCTCGAAGCCCCCGAGGGGGTCAACGGACTGAAGCCAGTCTCGTAGAAGGTCGTTTGAGGGTTCGTCGGCCATTTCAATTTGTGTTTCACTAACGTATCATGACATTTCATCGGGGTATACGGCGCTGCTTCCTCGATGTCCCCCATCCCCCAACGCCAGTCTGAAACAGTTAGCGTGTCGAGCTCATTCAAACTCGGAAAACGAATCGCCATCGGGGGCATGGCGGAGGTCTATCTCGCCATGCAGCAAGGGGCGGGCGGCTTCGAGAAGTTGGTGGTCGTCAAGCGCATGCTGCCGCACCTCCTCGAGGACGGGCACTTCGTCCAGATGTTCCTCGACGAGGCACGCCTCGCCGCGAAGCTGCGCCATCCGAACATCGTCAGCATCCTCGACATCCATCGCGATGAAGAGGTCTTCACCGTCGCGATGGAATACCTCCGCGGCGAAGACCTCCGGCGCCTAGTTCGTGCTCAGCGGGACGGCACCTTCCGTATACCCCTGCCGATCACGCTCTACATCATCAGTAAGTTGTCCGAAGCGCTCTACTACGCCCACACGGCCAAGGACGCCAAGGGGCGGCCCCTCAACCTCGTGCATCGAGACGTCGCGCCGTCGAACGTCATCGTGACCTACGACGGGCAGGTCAAGCTCATCGACTTCGGCGTGGCCAAGGCGAGCGCGCACTCGACCTACACCAAACCCGGCACCATCAAGGGCAAGTACCCGTATAGCTCCCCCGAGCAGATTCGCGGCAAGACGCTCGATTCACGCTCCGATGTTTTTGCCCTCGGCATCCTGATGCACGAGATGCTCACTGGGCAGCGCCTCTTCAAGGGGGACAGCCCCGCGGCGACCCTCCGGTGTGTGCTCTCGGACCCCATCCAGAAGCCGAGCGAGGTGAACCCCGACGTGCCGACGGAGCTCGACGAAATCGTCATGGGCGCCCTCGACCGGGACGTCGAGGCCCGGACGGCTTCCGCGGACGTCGTTCGCAAGCAGCTCGGCGTCGTGATGGCCGACCTGATGGCCAAGGTCACCACGAAGGACCTCGCCCAGTGGATGAAGGCGACCTTCCCGAAAAACCTCGAGAGCCGATTGGTCCTCGAGAAGGAAGCGATCGCCATCTCGCGAAACCAGGCGGTCCCAGGCCAGGCCGCGGCCGGAGGGGCTCCGGGGTATGGGCGCCCGTCTCATCCGACGGCGAGCTATCCCGGCAGTCACCCGGGCAGTCACCCGGGCAGTCACCCGGGCAGCCATCCCGGTAGCCACCCCGGCAGTCTGCCAGGCTCGGTCTCGGGCATGCGCGCTCCCTCCCTTCATCCGAGCTACCCGGGCAGCCGCGGTGGCTCTCGGCCTGGTCCCGGGGGCGTCGGGTCGGACGCTTACTACCAGCGCTTCAGCGTCGCCGAGAAGTCCGAGCCCAGTTGGAAGATGCCGCTCCTCGTTCTGCTCGTCGTCCTGGTCCTCGTCGCGCTCATCGTCGTGGCCTTCGTCGCCGGCCGGGCCGGCCGCTCCGCAGCCAATACAACGCTGGATTCCGTGTCCATGCCGGTAGCCATGAATGACGTGCCCGTAATGGAGTCGCCCCGATGACCTTGAACCGCTACCGTCCCGTGCGCCGCCTGGCGAAGGGGCCGACCACCGAGTCTTTCCTCGCTCAGCAGGTCGGCATGGCCGGCCTCGAGCGCCTCGTCGTCGTGCGCCGCCTCCGTCGCGAACTGATCAACGACGGGCACTACATTCAGCTCTTCCTCGAAGGCACCCGGCAGGCGGGTCAGCTCCGTCACCCCAACGTGGTCGAGACCCTCGAGGTCGGCCAAGAGGGCGAGGTTTACTTCCTCGTCACCGAGTATCTGAGCGCCGAAGAGCTGCTCTTCATCAGCCGGGACATCCGCAAGCAAGAGGGCCAGATCCCGACGGCCGTCGTCTGCCAGATGATCCACGACGTCGCGTCGGCGCTGTCCTACGCCCACGAAGCCACGGACCTCGACGGTCAGCCCCTCGGGATCGTGCACGCCGAGGTCTCCCCTCAGCAGATCCTGGTCAGCTACGAGGGCCTCACCAAGCTCGACGGCTTCGGCCTGGCCAAGGCCAATACCCATCACGTCTACGCTCGCCCCGACGACATGCGGGTCAAGCTCGCCTATGCCGCGCCGGAGCGCGTGCGCTACGAAGACGTCTTCCCAGCGACCGACGTCTTCTCCCTCGGCGTGATCATGCACGAGCTGCTCACGGGCCAAAGGCTCTTCCGCGGCAAGACTCCCTCGGACGTCATCAAGGCGGTGATGGAGCAAGAGATCGTGCCTCCGAGCCAGGTCCTGAAGGGCGTGCCCAAGGAGCTCGACAGCGTCGTCATGCGCGCCGTCGAGCGCGACCTCGACAAGCGCACCGCGACCGCCGAAGACTTCATCAACGAGCTTCGCCACGCGACCCAGGAGCTGGGCATCGTCGCCGGGAGCGAAGACGTCGGCGAGTGGATGCGAGCCAGCTTCGACGAAGCCCACGAGCGGCGCCTCGCCGTCGAGGGCCAGGTCGCCCAGGAGGTCATGGCTGGCGACCTCGGTGACCACAGCGATGTCGCCCCGATGTTCACGTCGCCGGGGGCGATCAGCGCCTTCTCGGACGTCGGATCGACCGGCATGGGCAGCGTGCCTAGCGGCCTCGTCATGCACGAGAAAAAGCCGTCGATGTTGCCGTGGATCGTCGTCGGGGTGATCGCGGTCTTGCTCATCGTAGGGACGGCGTTCTTCCTCGGCAGCTTCGGGGAGGCACCACCTCCAGTCGCAGGGCCCGAGCCCGAGATCCCGGGGATCATCGTGCATACGTCTCCCGAGGGCACGACCGTCCAAGTTGACGGTGCCCTCGTCGCCCAGCAAGTGGGCCCGGACGGTGTATTCATCGCCCGCGGCGAGGCCGAGGTCGTCACCGTCGAGGTCGCCCTCGAGGGCTACGAGACCGTCCGCCAGACCGTGCAGATGCCCGCCGAGGGGCGCCGTGAGCTCCAGTTGGTGCTCGAAGAGGTCACCGAAGACCTACTCTACGCCGCCGCGGATGAAATCGTGCCCGACGAAGCCGCCGAGCATACCGGCGACGGAGGTGTCGCCCCGGTGGCGGCCGCGATGGGGGGGCGTCGCTTCGTCCCCCGCCGGGGAATGGGCGGCCAGCGCGGGGCCTCCGCCGCCGCAGCGTCCACCGGTCGCTCCGGTCGCCTGGTCATCTACTACTCGCCGTCCTCGGCGAACATCGCCGTTGATGGCGTCACCATCGCGGGCTCGTCTCCGGTGACCGTCTCGGACCTTTCCCCGGGTACCCACACGGTCCGCGCGAGCGCCAGCGGCTTCAGCACCTCCACCCGCGAGGCGACGGTCGAGGCCAACGGCTCTCGCGACGTGCGCCTCGAGCTCGCCCCGGGCGCGCCTCGGACAGCGACCCTCAACATCGTCACCACCCCCTCCGGCGCCCAGATCCTCGTCAACGGACGGTCTCGCGGGACCTCTCCGCTCATGAACATCGAACTCGAGCCCAACCGCGAGTATCGAATCTCGGCGAGCCTCCAGGGGTACCGACCGTGGTCGGCCCGGGTGACCCCTGTCGCCGGCCGAAACCCTGCCCTGATGGCGTCCCTCCAGGCCGCTCCTCAGGCCGTGGCGGCCGTCGCGGCCGCGGCCCCCTCGCAGCCGGCACGGCGCGGGGACATCCGGGTGCCCAGCGGTATGTCGGGGAGCGCGTCTTCGGGCCGTAGCCTCGCCAACTCGCGCTGCGGCCGGTGTCACGGGAGCACCGCCGGAGCCCTCAACCCACGGCGCTACACCCAGTCGCAGTGGACCCGATACTTTGCCACGGGACGTCATGGACGCCGGGCGATGCTGGGCCAGAGCTTCAGTGTGGGGCAGTTGGCCGACGTCAAAGCTTATCTCGTCGCCAACGCCGCAGACGTTCAATCTGATACTGCCGCAGGAGTCCGATGACCCGCTCACCGTCCACCATGATGCTCGCCGCCATCCTCGCGCTGGTAGCCGTCCAAACCGCCTCGGCCCAGGCCCCCGTTGCCGACGATCCCGGCTTCGACTCGGAGGAGTCCGTTGGGCAGATGCAGGTCATTCCGGATGAGCCGGCACCTCTGCCCGAGGTTCAGGTCCCCACCGAGAGCTACGACGATGAGGACTACGCCCTCGAGGACCGCTTACTCGACCTCGAAGACCGGGTCGATCAGGTCGAGCGCCAGTCGCTCCTCGACCGCATCCAGTTCGGCGCCGACTACCGGATGATCCTCAACGCGGTCCACTACACGGGCCCCGACGCGGACCCGTACAACAAAGACAGCCCCCTCCAGCCGGTCACCAATACGATTACCCAGACCAACGCCGAGATCTGGTCCCATCGCATGCGCCTCAACCTCTCGGCCGAGCCCATCGACTCCGTGCGCCTCACGGGTCGCCTGACGATGTACAAGATGTTCGGCAACTCCCAAGGCCCGGCCTTCATCCAGGACTCGAACAGCACCCGGGTGCCCCGGGATGCGGGGCTGCGCTTCGACACCATCTGGCTCGACTGGTTCATCACGGACTGGCTGTCCCTGTCCGGCGGTCGAATCGCCTACGCCGAAGGCAACCCGCAGGAGCTCCGAGAAAACTCCACGGTCCGCCGGGCCACCTGGGGCGTTCACATGGTCGACGGCGAGTACGACACCATCAACATGACCTTCAACCTGAGCAGCGTGCTCGACAGTCTCGCCATCCGCGCTTTCTACGCATCGTGGTTCAACCCGACTTCGGCAGACGTCTTCGGCGGGTTCCCGTTCATCAGCAGCGGCACGGACAACCTGCGAATCTTTGGTGGCAACGTCGAGATGGCCATCCCCGGGCTTGGACGAAACTTCATGCAGCTCGGTTTCTACACGGTTCCCGACTTCCGGCCCTTCTCGGTGCCCATTCCCGACCCGGCTTACAACCCCGATGCGGACTACACCCACGCCCCAGCGCCCCTCAACGGCGCCTCGCTCTTCCCGGCGGACATGCCCGATTCCCTCGGCTCCTACATGAACGGAAGCCTGCTCCTCGAGTTCTATGACATCGGTGGCGCGGGCCTCGACTTCTTCGTCTCGGGCTCCCTCGGCTACCTTCAGCCCAACGGCAAGTCCATCGCCTACGACATCCCCTCGGACCCGTACGACATCGACTCGCCCCGGGTGCGCTTCCCGTTCCTCTTCCTCGCCAGCGAAGGCGATGACGGGCTCACCTATTTCGCCTACGTCGGGGCGCGCTACGCCTTTCCGATCGAGGCCCTCAACAACCCGAAGCTCGGCCTCGAGTTCAACCACGGCTCGCAGTACCACATCAGTTTCGCGGTGCAGACCGACAACCTGCTCACCAAGCTGAACACCCGCGGCAGCGCCTACGAGGCCTACCTCATCATGCCGATCAACGAGTTCCTCTTCTTCAGAGCGTCGTACCTCTTCATCGACCAGGACTACGGAGCCGGCTTCTTCGGGCCGAACCCGGCCCAGTTCGGCTCGACCGCGCCGGACGCCCCCGCCGAGATTCACAGCTTCAACTTCCTCCTCAACGCGAGCATGTAACGTGAATCGAACTTCAACATCCCTCGCCCTTGCTCTCGTCCTCGGCGCCACCGTGTTGTTCTCGTCTGCGTGCTCTGTCGACAGGCCCGACCCCCCGGAGTACGGCCTCTACTTCGCCTTCGCGATGCACGCCCAGGCCCACGGCCTTCTCGACCCGGGGCTGCCGGCGATCGACATCCAGTACAACCGCATCATCAACGCCGGCCCCGAGCTGACCCCGGACCGCCAGGAGGGCGCCGCGCCTCCTTTCTGCATGGCGTTCACGTTCAGCTCGACGGTGCCCCCGGCGCTGATCAACGGCGACGCCGGGACCATCATCTTCGATGGCTTTGAAGACGCTCAGATGCAGGACCTGACCATGGGTCCGGTGCCCCGGCCGCCCGAGCCCGTGCCCTCGCCGGTGGAGTGCAACATCATCGACCTCGCCGGCACGAAGCCCTACAGCTGCGCTCCGGTCACCCCCATCATGATGGCGCCGCCGGGCTCGACTCCGTGGATTACGGATGACACGCGCATGGACATCACCATGACGGGCGGCGAGCACATCGGTGCGTTCACGGAGACCGGCATCGCGTCGCCGGTGCCCCTCGAGCCGGCCTTCGACTACGCGACTCTGACCCCGGACTCCATCACGGTGAGCTGGGAGGAGACCGAGGCCGAGTGGGTCATGGTCGAGGTCCTCGGGCAGCTCATCAGCGGCGCCGCCCAGGCTCAAATCCTCTGCCTCGAGCGGGGTAGCGTCGGCTCGAAGACCATCTCCCCTGCTATGCTCGAACTCCTGCCGACCCCCACCGCGACCGACCCGCTCTTCATTCAGGTGAGCGGCACCGCCCACACCCTGCGCAGCGAGTACAAGGGCTGGGGCAGCTACATGGTCGGCATCGGCCGCGGCTTCTTCAGCCAAAGCTGCTTCGGACCCGACGGCCCGTGCCCCACGAGTTGATGGATGCAGCCCCCGCTGCCGAGCCGCGGCGGGGTGCACCACGACCGAGTCGGGGCTGCCGCGCCGTGAACTCGGACTGCGCAGTCTGTCGCGACGCGACGCGACGCGTCGAATCGCGTTCGCGTAGCTGTTGACTGGCCTCCGGGCTGCGCCCGAACGCGTCGACTAGTCTGTACCTGTGCAGCTCCACGGACTTCGACAGCGAAGCCATGCACAGCTACAGCCGAGTGGCTCGTTCACGTCTCCCCCTGGTTCGCTACCGCGACGGGCTCGGCCCGGGAGTCGAGGGCCTGTCTCGAGACCGCTGAGGCACCAGGGACCGATGAGTTGCCGGCGGCGGTCGACTGACTCGACCACTTCGTAGCGAGCCTCTTCAAGCTCTGCCGCAAGGCATGCTGACTCTGAGGGCACCACGCCCTCCGGAGATTCTCTTCAGCCCCAGCCCTAGCCCCAGCCCCGGCCACGGAAACGGAAACGGAGACGGAAACGGAAACGGAAACGGAAACGGAAACGGAAACGGAAACGGAAACGGGAACGGGAACGGGAACGGGAACGGGAACGGGAACGGGAACGGGAACGGGAACGGAGACAAGCACGGCGCCGGCGACGCGAACGGACACGCGAACCGCAATCGCTCCGGTCCCGCAGGCGCCGCGCAGCCGTCAAGGGGAGGCGGTGCCCACTCCTGTCAGCTCACGTCAGGTGCAGCTGCCGGCGCTGCAGATCGAGCCGTCGCAGCATTCGCGGTTGGACAGGCAGGCCTCGCCGGTGGCCTGACATTCGCAGAAGCCCCCCATGCACTGCATGCCGCCGCAGCAGTTGGCGTTGTTCTCGCACGGTTCCTCGGCGGTGGCGCAGCAGCGGAAGTCGTCCAAAGCGGACAACACCGCGCAGGTGAGGTTCCCGCAGCACGCGCCCACGACGGTCCGGTCGCATACCTCACCGACGCCCAGCTTACCGGTGCAATCTGCGCAATGGCCGACGATGCACTCTAGGGCGTCGCAGCACTCGCCTTCGACGCCGGCCCGACAGGAGTCGGCCTCCATGGCGCAGAAGCAGCGCTCGCTCGCCACCGCGCCTGCGGCTGCGCCCCGAATGTTGGCCCCGGCGATGGAGGCGATCTCGTTCGCGACCTGCTCGCCGCAGTCGAAGTTGTCATTGTAAGCGCCGCTGATGATGTACTCGTCCGCCGACGAAGCGATGAGGGAGAAGATCGAGTTGTCGTTCATGAGGCTCAGGGCTGCGAGACCGCTCATGTGGTACCAGGCGCCGTAGGTATCCGAGATCTCCGGGTGAATGTCGGTCATCGGTGCGAGGCGGCTCGAGAACTCGCCCTGCAGGTAGGCGCGGTCTTCGGGCGTCCATTCCACGCTGGGCGGCCCGAGGTAGTCGTCCACGTACTCACAGCGGTTTCCGACAAAGCACGGCTCGTAGTTCTTGAACCGCACCATGTTGTGGATGGTCATCAGCGCTTCGAAGACGTTGCCCTGGTTGAGTTTATAGGATTCCGCGTAGGCGTCCTGGTAGGTCGTCTGGCCATCTTGGTCGCGAATGAAGTGCATCAGCGCTTGCTCCTGGCCCGTCACGAACTGGCTCTGGACCGTGTCCATCTCGGCCCAAGGGGTGAAGATCATCCACATCATGCTGAGGTGCGACATCATGTTGGGGCCATTGGCGTGGGAAGGAATCGAGAAATCGCGGGCGTAGTCGGAGCAGCTGTAAAGAACGGCCTCTTGGAAACGGTCGATGCCGTCGGCGACTCCGCCGAAGACGCTGCATTCCGACTTCGGCGTGTCTTTCTCGAGCACGGTCGTGTCGGTCGGCACTGCCGCGCCGCCGCTCCCGTCGGCGGTCCCGCCCAGCGAAGAGAGCAAATTGGCGACGCCGTCGACTAGGCCGACGTTGCTGAAGTGGTCGAGCTCGACGGTGAGCGTGCCGGCGGCCTCGTCGAAGGTGGGCGTCAGGAAGCGCATACGCCCATCCGAGGTCCGGTGGATGACCCGGAGGGTGCTCGCCAGGGACGGGTCGCTGAGCTGCGAGGCGTCGTAGGGGAGGGTGAGGTGGACCGGCGTCTCGAACGTGAGCCCGTCTGGGCTGAGCTCGACGACGGGGCCCGTCGTGGTCGCGCCCTCGGAGGCGAGGTGCTGAAGCAGGAAGAGAGACCCGTACTGTTCCAGGTCTTCCCAATCCGTCAGTACCTCCGAGAGCGTCCGGGCCAGGTCGCCGATCGCATCGGCATCGACCGTCGCGTCAATCATCGGCCCGGGAGCGGGCTCACCCTCCACCACCCGAACGGTGATTTCAGTGTCGCTCGCGACGGCGCCGGCCGGCACCTCGAGCACCGCACCGCTCAACGTGCCGCCCTGAATCTCGACTCGCCCACCCTCGGCGGGCGTCGCCACGGCGCTCGCGGTCGCCGAAGGAGGGGCATCGGGGGGAGCCGCATCGCAGCCAAAAACCAGGGAAGAGCAGGCGAGGGCCCCGACGGTGCAGGCGGAACGAAACAGCATGACTAGAACGGTAGCACCATTCATGAGTGGTTGTGCGTGGGAGCATCCGATACATTGTCCTCCTCTATTGGGAGGTCTCATGGGCGACGAACTAGAGGGGCTTGGGCCCCTCGCTCAAATGGTCGGTATATGGGTGGGCGACTCTGGCGAGGATGTCGCCCCTTCACCTGAGCGCGAGGTCGGCGAGACCGGCTATCGTGAACGCATCGTAGTCACGTCGATCGGCCGCGTGGATAACCACGAGCAGGTCCTTCACGGTGTCAGATATGCGAAGACCGCGTGGCGCATGCCTCTCGACGAGGAGTTCCACGAGGAGACGGGCTATTGGCTCTGGGACGCGTCCCGGGAGCAGGTGATGCAGTGCTTCGTCGTGCCCCGGGGCATCTCCGTCCTCGCCGGGGGCGCCGCGACGCCCAACGCGACCAAGTTCGAAATCCTCGCCGAGCTCGGCTCGCCGACCTTTGGCATCGCCTCGAACCCCTTCCTCGATCGCGAGTTCAAGACCGTCCGCTACGAATACGAGGTCGAGTTCGAAGAGGACGGGGTGATGCGTTATCGCTCGAACGTCTTCATCCAGGTGAACGGCCAGGACGACGTCTTCCGCCATAGCGACGTCAATACGCTCCGGCGGGTGCACGTACCGGACTGAAATCCGGGTCCACCAGGGAACCAGGCTGTCGACTTCCGGGTGGTGAGGACGCCGGGGCGACACCGAGGGAAGATCCAGGCGAGAAGCTCCGTATCACCGTTCACCTTGTCCGGGGGGCCCTCCAAGGCTCACCATTGGAGGGATGTTGGAGCGCTATCTTCTACTCACCGTCTTTTTCGCTCTCGTCTCTGCTTGTGCCCCCGATTCGGTGCCGGTGGACCCGGAGGAGGAGCCGAAGACCCTGGCGGACTTCGAGTTCACCAACTACCCGACCCTCGACGCTCCGCCGCCGATTGGCTTCTGTCCAGACATCCACCTCGCCTCCGATCCCGACGTCGGCAACCCCCACACCGTCGTCAACCAGACCAACGCCCACTACCTCGCCTACATGGCGGGCAACGCCTACGCGGACTTCGTTCACTTCGCGCCCGAGATGGAGGCCCTTGGCTTCGGTAACCCCGGAGAGGGCGCTCGGCTCGCCCAGTGTGGCGGTGACCTGGTCAACATGCGCCTCTGGGAGAGTCGGCGCGTGAGCTGTGGGCGGCGCGGCTGCCGGGCCAATATCAACTTCAGCCCCCTCGTCGATGAAGAGGTCCTCGCCGATTGGGGTGACTGCGCCGCCGAGTGGTACCTCGGCCGTTTCGGTGTCGGCACCGACGCGCCGGAAGGCGTCGACGGGATGTTCGAAGCCGAGCTCATCGGGACCGCCCACTACGGCGCCCGCCTCGAGTTTTTCTCCGGCGGTGAGTTCGACGTGGCTTCGGAGAGCTTCGAGAAGGGCACGACGCAGCTCATGTGGGCCGAACACTCCACGCTGCCCCTCGTCATCGTGGCGTTCCGCGGGACCGAGTTTCAGAACGGCGCCGAGGACCTCTGGGCCGACCTCAATATCGGCAAAGACCCGTTCTACGGATGGGGTGATGTGCACCGGGGCTTCTCGAACGCCCTCGAGTCGGTCATGCCGCTCCTCCGCGACAAGCTCAGCGAGATCGAGGGCACGGACGTGCGCATCTGGGTCACCGGACACAGCCTCGGCGCAGCCCTCGCGACCCTCTTCACGGCCCAGGTTCTCCACGACAAGGAGATCGGCGCAGCGGATCACAACCTCATCGGCACCTACACCTTCGGCTCACCCCGGGTCGGCGACGAGGACTTCCGCATTCGCTTCGAGAACCTCGCCGTCGAGCACGACGTCTCGGTGTGGCGCTTCCGTAACGACCGCGACGTCGTGACTCGTATCCCGCTTTCCTTCAGCTTCGATCACGTCGGCGGCCTCGCGCATTTCGAAGACAACACCCTCACGCTCACCTCGATGCTCGACACCACGCTTGCGCGAGGCCTGGTCAGCGACCTCTGGGAGCACCACTTCATGGACGGGTACTATCGCCAGGTAGGGAACTGGACGGCTCCCGAGAGCAGCACCCGGTATCAACTCAACGGGGTCGACCAGGTCTACAACTGCATCCCCGACTGAGCGCCTCCCTCTCCCGGCGGCCATGATTGCGCACGTACTGGAGCAGTGAACAGATCCGCTTTTGAGTCGGTGGCATTCATGCTTTCCTCTCCCCACATGGCTGAGGACATCACCGCGCTCCTCGAGGCGCTCGAAGAGCTCAGCGGCCCCGCTCTGGTGCTCGACCCCCAGCTCCGGGTGGTCGGTGCCACGAGGCAGTCCGAAGAGCTCGTGGGTACCCCCATCACGCCGGGCACCCTCGCTCCCGCACTGCTCTGCGGGGAGGGGCCCGAGCGCCCGGTCGCCGAGGCCCTCGCCGCCGGGCGACCGGTGAGCGCCTACGTACATCGGCCGGGGCCCGAGGGGGACGAGCGGGTCGTCCGTGTGCGTGCGTCGCCTCTGCGCAGCGGGGGCTTCGTGCTGCTCCTCGACGAGGAGAACGACGGGGAGGGCGAGGGGGTCGAACATCGCTGGGGCATCACCACCCGGGACCCCTCGATGAGGCAGCTCCTCCGCGACATCGAGAAGGTCGGTCGCAGTGAGAGCTGCGTGCTGGTGCGCGGGGAGACGGGCAGCGGGAAGGAGCTCGTCGCCCGTGCCCTGCACGAAACGTCGCCGCGGGCGAGCGGCCCGTTCCGGGCGATCAACTGCGCGGCCTTGCCGCCGAACCTCCTCGAGAGCACGCTCTTCGGCCACGCCCGGGGTGCGTTTACCGGCGCCGTTAGGGACGAGCCGGGGCAGGTGCGCCTCGCCGACGGCGGCACGCTCTTCCTCGACGAGGTGGCCGAACTTCCCCTCGACCTCCAGGCGAAGATGCTCCGGGTGTTACAGGAGAAAACCGTCATTCCGGTCGGTGGGCGAGACCCGGTCGCGGTCGACGTGCGCTTCATCAGCGCAACCCATCAATCACTGCGGCGCGCAGTCGCCGATGGGCGCTTCCGAGCCGACCTCATGTACCGGATACGCGTCATTCCGCTCTTCCTGCCTTCGCTCCGCGAACGCCGCGGAGACGTCGCGCTGCTCACCGACCGCTTTGTCGCGGAACTCAACGGGCGCTTCGAGCGCCAGGTCGAGCGCATCACGCCGGGGGCCCTCAGCTTGCTGGAGGACTACGACTGGCCCGGGAACGTACGTGAGCTCATGAACGCCATCGAGTATGCGTTCGTGATGGGGGAGGGGGCCGCGCTCACCGACGCGGACCTTCCGCCGGAGCTTCGCGGCTCCGATGAGGGGCGGGTATCGCCGCGGGTCAACGCCTCCCCGACGGCCGACTTGCAACTTCCCCCCGAAGCCCGGCGCATTTCTACAGCCCTCGAGCGCGCCGCAGGGCACCACGCTCGTGCCGCCGCTGCCCTCGGCATGAGCCGCACCACCCTCTGGCGGCGCATGAAAAAATACGGCCTCGCGACCGATTGAGAGTGGGGGCCCGGTCGCCGCTCTGGGTCACGACAAGGCGTGCTCGCGCATCTTGCGCCACAGAGTCGAGCGGCTCATGCCGAGGCGCGCCGCAGCCTGTGCTTTCTTGCCGCCGGTCGCGTCGAGGGCATCGAGGATGCGCGCCTTCTCCCGCGTCACGGCGGTGTCCGAAGTCTTCGCCCCGAGTTCCGGCGGCGGGCCCTCGCCCCGGAGCTCGGGGGTCAGCTCGCCGAGTGAGATCTCCGGCCCCTGCCCGACGGCGAAGGCATATTCGAGCACGTTGCGGAGTTCCCTCACGTTCCCCGGGTAGTCGTGGGAGAGCAGGGCCTTCATCGCGCCTGCAGTGAAGCTCTGCACCTGCCGGCCGCCGTCGCGGTTGAGCTCGTCGAGGAAGTGCCAAGCGAGGGCTTCGACGTCTCCCTCTCGGTCGCGGAGGGGAGGCAGGAAGATCGGGACGACGCGTATCCGGTACATGAGGTCGGCTCGGAAGCGCCCCTGCTCGACCTCTCGGCGGAGCGCCTTGTGGGTCGCTGAAAAGATGCGCACGTCGACGGATACGGCCTCGGTTGCGCCGAGGGGCACGAAGGTCTTCTCTTGCAGCACGCGCAGCAGTCGCGCCTGAATCTCCGGCTCGATCTCCGCGACCTCATCCAGGAAGAGCGTGCCCCCGTCGGCGCGCGCGAAGAGCCCCTGACGATCACGGACCGCCCCGGTGAACGCCCCCCGGACGTGCCCGAAGAGCTCCGACGCCAGGAGCTCCGAGGTGAGGGTGGCGCAGTTCACAGCCATGAAGGGCGCCCGGTTTCGCTGGGACAGCTCGTGAGCGGCCTGGGCGACCAACTCCTTGCCAGTGCCGGTCTCTCCCCGGATGAGAATCGAGGCGTTGGTCTGGGCGACCCGGCGCACCAGCTCGAAGAGCTCGAGCATGATCGGCGCACAGCTGACCATGCCGTGGAAGAAGGTGAGCTTCGGACGCGGGCGTTTGATCATGTTGCGACGACGTTGCGACATTTTGAATCACTCTGCCGGCGGAGTCCAGCAGGGGCGTGGAAAGTGTAGGCAAAAGCGGTCCTTCTCGGTTGGCTCGGAGTATGCGTTGGGGGAGGGCTCACCCCGTCCCGCGAGGCCCCCATGCTCTTCCGACAACTCTTCGACCGCGAAACCAGCACCTACACCTACCTGCTCGCCGACGAAGCCTCGGGTGCCGCCCTGCTCATCGATCCCGTCCTCGACCAGGTCGACCGAGACCTGGGGCTGCTCGAAGACCTCGGTCTCTCCCTGACCTACATCCTCGAAACCCACGTACACGCCGACCACGTGACCGGGGCAGCCATCCTCCGGGACCGCACCGGTGCGCGCACCGTGGTCTCCGCGACCGCTGGCGCCGACTGCGCTGACGTGGCGGTGCGTGATGGCGACGTCATCCGCCTCGGAGCGTCGGGCATCGAGGTACGGCAAACGCCGGGGCACACCGCGGGCTGCGTTACGTACGTCACCCAGGATCAGAAGTTCGCCTTCACCGGCGATGCGCTCATGATTCGCGGCTGCGGGCGCACCGACTTTCAGGAGGGTGACGCCCATACCCTCTACGCCTCGGTACACGAAAAGATCTTCACGCTCCCCGACGCCTGCGCGGTTTACCCGGGCCACGACTACAAGGGCCGCACCCAGTCCACCGTCGGCGAGGAGAAGCGCCTCAACCCGCGTCTCGGGGGCGATAAGACCGTCGAAGAATTCGCCGTCATCATGGACGGCCTCGGCCTCGCGCCGCCCAAGCACCTCGCCGTGAGCCTGCCCGCGAACCGGAACTGCGGTCGCATTCTTCCCGAGAGCACCGCCCCGTGAACTACGGCTTCGTCATCGACAATCGCTCGTGCATCGGCTGCCATGCGTGCAGTACGGCGTGCAAGAGCGAGAACGAGGTTCCCCTCGGGGTCTACCGCACGTGGGTGAAATACACGGAGACGGGGACCTACCCAAACAGCCAACGCCACTTCCAGGTCACGCGCTGTAACCACTGCACCAACCCCCCCTGCGCGCGCATCTGCCCGACCGGGGCGATGTACCAGCGCGACGACGGGATCGTCGAGTTCAACAAGGACGCCTGCATCGGCTGCAAGGCCTGCATGCAGGCGTGCCCCTACGATGCGATTCATATCGACCCGGAGACCAACACCGCGTCGAAGTGTCACTTCTGCGCCCATCGCATCGAGGTCGGCCTCGAGCCCTCGTGCGCCGTCGTGTGCCCGACCCACGCCATCATCGCAGGCGATATGGACGATCCGGACTCGGAGATCGCCCAGGTGCTCTCGCGGGAGAAGGTCTCGGTGCGCAAGCCCGAACAAGGCACCTCGCCCAAGGTCTTCTACATCGATGGGGCTGCGGTGAGCTTGGTGCCGACGGCGACCGAGCGTACCCCCGAGTCATACCAGTGGGCGGACGTCCTGCCCCTCCACCCCGGCGACCACTCGTCTCACGGAGCGTCTCACGGTGCTCCCCCCGCGCCGCGCAAGAACCGGGAGGGAGTCGCGCTCCGGGCCCCTCAGCCCCAGGGCCTGCCCACGGCTGGCCCGATCATGCTCGGCGGCTCCCAGGCCTCGCACATGGTGCAGGTCGGTTACAACGCCCAGCACAAGATTCCCTGGCACTGGCCGGTCCCCGCGTACCTCGTCACCAAGGGCATCGGCACGGGCATCTTCCTGCTCCTCGCGATGATCTTCGGCCTGGGCCTCGCTCCCTTCGATCCGCTCACGGCGGTCGTCGGCGGGATGATCAGCACCGTCTTCATGCTGGCGACGACGGCGCTCCTGGTCATCGACCTCGAGCGGCCCGAGCGCTTTCTCTACATCCTCCTGCGTCCCCAGTGGCGCTCGTGGCTCACCCGCGGTGCCATCTTCTTGATGGGCTTCTCGACCATCGGCGGGCTCTGGACGACGGTGGAGCTCGCGGCTTTTGCGGGTTTCCTCGATCCCGCCCTCGCGGAATCGGCCCGGCCCTACCTGCTGTGGTCGGGGGTTCCCTTCGCCGTCGGCGGCGCGATCTACACCGCCTTCCTCTTCGGCCAGGCCGAGGGGCGGGACCTCTGGCAGAGCCCGCTCTTGCCTCTGCACCTGCTCATCCAAGCGACAATGGCGGGCGCCGGCGCCTTGCTGGTCGCTGGGTTCTTCATCGACCTCGGTGTCATGGAGTCGATGGTCGTCTGGACCTTCGCCATTGCGGTCGGGCTCGACCTCTTCGTCACCCTCGTCGGTGAGTTCGGTATGCCCCACGCATCCGAGGTTGCGGCCCGCGCCGCGCACGAAATCAGCCATGGCCGCTACAAGAATCAGTTCTGGTATGGCGCCATCGTCGTCGGTCACCTCGTCCCTCTGGCATTGGTCATCGGCGGTGGCTCGCTGCTCCTCGCCGTCGCTGGCGCGGCGGCCTTGGCCGGCCTCTGGTTCTTCGAACACGCGTTCGTGATGGCCCCTCAAGAGATCCCCAACAGCTGAGGCCGCGATGAGCACCACTACCGGCACCCTCGATTTCTTCGCGCGTCTGCTCGCCTTCAAGCGCAGCGCACCCGACGCCGCTTCGCGTCCTGCTCCTGCGGTTCCGTCGGCAGTCCCGACGACAGCGGGCGAAATGATGCAGCAACCCGAGTACTCGGACACCAAGAAGAAGCCCGTGCGCCTGACCACGGTCGAACAGACCGACGGGCGCATAAACCAATATCCACCGCCGAGCTCCTGGGACGAGTGGATCGAGTGGGACAGCAAGTCGTGGCCGAAGCGGGTCGCCCGGCGCTACACCCTGGTGCCGACCATCTGCTTCAACTGCGAGAGCGCCTGCGGATTGCTCGCCTACGTAGACAAAGACACCTACGACATCCGCAAGTTCGAAGGCAATCCGACTCACCCCGGGAGCCGTGGCCGCAACTGCGCCAAGGGGCCGGCAACGCACAACCAGGTCTATGACCCGGAGCGCATCCTCTATCCCCTGAAGCGGGTCGGCGCCCGCGGCGAGGGAAAGTGGAAGCGCGTCGGCTGGGACGAGGCGCTCACTGACATCGCCGAGAAGATGCGCGCCAGCCGGGCCAAGCGGCGCGACGGGATCATGTATCACGTCGGTCGCCCCGGCGAGGATCACTACGCCAACCGCGCCATCCAGAGCTGGGGCGTGGACGGCCACAACAGCCACACGAACATCTGCTCCGCCGCGGCGCGGGTTGGCTACTACATGTGGGCCGGGGCCGACCGCCCCAGCCCGGACTACGCCCACGCCCGGGCTACCGTTCTCGTGAGCGCTCACCTCGAGAGCGGGCACTACTTCAACCCCCATGCTCAGCGGATCATGGAGGGCAAACACAAGGGCGGGAAGCTCATCGTCCTCGACCCGCGCTTGTCCAATACCGCCGCCCGGTCGGACGTTTGGCTGCCCACGTGGCCTGGGTCCGAGGCGTCCGTCCTGCTCTCGATCGCGAACTACCTCATCCAAAACGGCCTCTACAATCGCGACTTCGTCCGGCAATGGGTCAACTGGGAAGAGACCCTCGAGGCCGCCGAGAAGTTCGCCGTCGACGACGACGTGAAGGCCATCGCCCGAGAAGCGCAGGAGGCCAAGGCGAGCGCCGCGGACGGATCCTATCGTTTCGAAGACTTCGAGCGGCTCCTCGAAGCCCTCTACGACGAGTTCACCTTCGAGCGGGCCGCGAAAGAATCGCAGGTTCCGATCGAGCGCTTGGTCGAAGCGGCGGAGGCCATCGCCGCGGCTGGTACCCACGTCAGCGGGCACACCTGGCGCAGCGCGACCATGGGCAATCGCGGCGGCTGGCAGGTGGCCCGGGCGCTCTTCTTCTTGAGCGTGCTCACCGGCAGCGTATCCACGAAGGGCGGGACCGGGCTCAACAGCAACAACAAGTTCGTGCCCAAGCCGCATTCGACCCCCAAGCCCCTCGAGACGTGGAACGAGCTCCACCTGCCCCACGAGTGGCCCTTCGCGATGTACGAGATGAGCTTCCTCCTCCCGCACTTCATCGAGGAAGGGCGCGGCGACATCGATGTGTATTTCACGCGGGTCTACAACCCCATGTGGATCAATCCCGACGGCTTCATGTGGATGAAGACCCTCCAGGACGAAGAGAAGATGAAGTTCCACGTCGCCCTCACGCCGACGTGGAACGAGAGCGCGTGGTTCGCCGACTACGTTTTGCCGATGGGGCATTCCGGCGAGCGTCACGACCTCATGAGCCAGGAGACCCACGCAGGTCAGTGGATAGGTTTCCGTCAGCCGGTCCGTCGCGTCGCCATGGAGCGCGCGGGGCTCGAGGTGAAGCGCACCTACGAGGCCAACCCGGGAGAAGTCTGGGAAGAGGCTGAACTCTGGATCGACCTGTCCTGGAAGATGGACCCGGACGGAAGTCTCGGCATTCGCGAGCACTTCGAGAGCCCGACCAAGCCCGGCGAGCCGATCACCATGGACGAGTACTGGGGCTACATCTTCGACAACAGCGTCCCGGGCCTGCCCGAGAAGGCCGAGTCGGAGGGGCTCACCCCTCTCGCCTACATGCGCAAGTACGGCGCCTTCGAGATCACCACCGATTGCTACGTTCCCCACGAGAAAGAGTTGGCGGCGGACGCGGACGGGGTGGACGTCGACGGGGTACGGCGCACCGGCTTCAAGACACCCAGTAAGAAGCTCGAGTTCTTCAGCCCGACGCTCTCGGACTGGGGCTGGAAAGAGCAGGACTACTGCATCCCTTGGACCCTCGAGAGCCACGTCTCCCTCGGCAACATCGATCACACGGGCGGCGAGATGTTGTTGCTGCCGACCTTCCGCCTGCCGACGCTCATCCATACGCGTTCGGCGAACGCGAAGTGGCTCTACGAGATCAGTCACAAGAACCCGGTGTGGATGCACCCCCGCGACGGCGAACGTCTCGGAGTGCGGACGGGTGACCTGATTCGGGTCACCACCGAGATTGGCTATTTCGTCGATCGCGTTTGGGTCACCGAGGGCATCAAGCCGGGGATCATCGCGATGAGCCACCACCTCGGCCGCTGGCGCCTCAAGGAAGCAGAGGGGATTGGGGCCGGCATGAGCAACCTCGTGACCCTCGATGAGAGCGACGGGGAGCACCAGTTGCACGTGGTCCACGGGGCCCGCGCCTGGAAGTCGCCGGACCCAGACACCAGCCGCGTTTGGTGGGAAGATGTCGGCGTGCATCAGAACCTCACCCACGCCGTGCACCCAGACCCCGTGAGCGGCGCTCACTGCTGGCATCAGAAGGCGCTTCGGGTCGAGAAGGCGAAACCGACCGATCAACACGGTGACGTGTCGGTCGATACCAAGCGCTCGATGGAGGTTTACCGCGAGTGGATCGCGCTCTCGCGATCTGCGGTCGACTACTCTCCCGACGGCACGCGCCGCCCCTACTGGCTCAAGCGACCCCTCAAGCCCGCCCCCTCGGCGTACAAGCTCCCGGAACGGCCCTGGGGACGTGACTGAGCCGCTTTCGGATGCTGAGGTCGCGCGCGGCCGCGGCCGGGCCTACGCGTTGCTTGCGGATCTCGTATCGCGGGGGCCTGTCGCGTCTACGGTCGCGCCGGCCCGGACCAGCGCCGTGCTGGCGGAGGCCCTCGACTCCTACGCGAACCTCGACGACGCCGCGGCGGATCACCAGCACGTCTTCGGCTTGTCCGTGCCCCCCTTCGAAGGCGTCTACCGAGACCCCGAGGGCCAGGTCGGGGGGGCGTGCACCGATCGTCTTCGGGATCGCTACGCGGCGCTGGGTTTTGCCCACGACCCCCGCGGCGAGGGTGTGGAGCATTTGTCGACTCAGCTCCGGGCCCTCGCGTTCCTTTCGGTCGCCGAGGCGGACGCCCGCGAAGATGACGCGACGCCGCAGTTAGACGCCGTGCGCGCCCTCGCGCGAGATTTTCTCGATGCGCATCTGCTGCTCTGGCTACCGAGCTTGGCGGTTGCGGCCCGGGCGGTGGGGCGCGCCCTGCCAACGGCCATCGTCGACCAGATCATGGACGTCGTCGTGATCCATCGACAGGGGCTCGACGCCCCCGACGATCACGCAGACTACCAACTTCAGAAAACGCCCCTCGACCTCGACGATCCGGCCGTGGGTATTCGTGAAATCACTGCCGCCCTCGCAATCCCCTCTCACATCAGTACGCTC